>JAFGLN010000020.1 GCA_016928025.1 Deltaproteobacteria bacterium | reverse complement strand
CGCAAGCGGATATGATGGATTTATTTAGAAGTTTTATGATAAGGGATGACTGTGCCGTGGCTGCCGCGGTAGCGGCTTACTTGAACTCCCTGATAGAACCAACCAGGATGAATCTTCTCAGACATATATGATGATTTTGATCGACGTTTTTCGTACAAAACATTTATCAACCAAAATCATTATGCACAATTAAATAAAGACTCAACGTCGTCTTCATTGTATGGCGGGCTCGACAGAGTCCCTTTTCCCATCGGGCATGCGATATTTACTTTGCCAACCGAATATAATCAAGGAAAAAATAGCATCATTATATAATTCAAGTATTTAGCTTCTGTTCCCGGATTCATCTTGGTTTGCCGGCCCCGGCCTTTCTTGTGGACAAATGCAGGCAAAAAAGAAAAGGGGCTTCCATGCGGAAACCCTGATGGTTGGTACCCCCGGTGCGATTCGAACGCACGGCACACGGATTAGGAATCCGTTGCTCTATCCTACTGAGCTACGGGGGCATAGGGATATGATGGCCATAAAGATTGAGGCTTTTAACATTGTTTTCCGTATGTGTCAACAGGGTTTAGAAAATTCGTGGATACAGAATTCGCTATACGGTTTGGAACTCCGGCCTGCAGTCCCCTTGAAAAGAGGTTGACGGCAGCTGCAGGTTTTCCGATCTTTTTGAAAAAGCAATATGTGTTTCCGGTCTCTTCTATGAGATTATCAAAAATGAGTTTCCAGGATTTTCTCCTCGGAAAAATTTGACAATCTCAGATAATCACTCGTCGTATCTTTAAAAGCCGCGCGGGGCGCCAACCCGATCAGTTCGGCCTCTAAGACCTCAACACCCTGTTCGGAAGCCTTTTTTGTAACTTCATCGAATACGGCTCTCATGGATGTTTGCCGGTAGTCCGTCAGATTCATGGACACCTGAACCACATTTCGACTTTTCAAGGGCACACCCATGGCCTTGACGTATTGAAGACCGCCTCCCGATTCCCGTATTGATCGCGCTATGGCCTTCGCCAGATTAAGATCGCTGGTTTTCAGATTAATGTTAAAAGCAATCAGCTGAATGCGTGCTCCTACAGCCGACGCACCGCTCATCTCATTAAAGATGGACGGACCGGCATCAGGAATCCATAAAGGATCTTTCATTTTCTCTTTGAAGTTTTCATACCCGCCCCGGCGAATTACCGACAATTCTTTACGTTGTAATACGATTGCGGCATCACCGTAAAAATAGACAGGCACATGATGTTTTTCAGCAAGGTCACGACCGAATTGATGGGCGACATCGATGGCATCGTTCATCTTTACTTCCGCCAGAGGAATGAAAGGAACGATATCGACGGCACCGATACGGGGATGGACGCCATTATGGATTCTCATATCGATCACAGCCAGCGCCTGATCGCAGGCAGCCATTGCTCCTTGCCGCACCGCATCAGGAGGGCCGGCAAATGTGAAGACACTGCGGTTGTGATCGGCATCCATGCTGTAATCAAGAAGGTTAATCCTTGGCATCTTGAGAAGAACATTGGCGATGCCGTCCACTTTCTTCTTATCCCGCCCCTCACTGAAGTTGGGGACACATTCAATAATTTTCATAAAATAAACTATATAACCCGATTTTTTAGATACTAATTTCTAATCCGACCCGGCAATTTTATTGTACGGCCCCGCAAAATGTATCGCAGGCAAGGCGCATGAAGCTTTTGAGGAATGAGACGCTCCTTTTTTTACAGTAGTCGCGAAATCTGAAAAGCAACGCCCTATCCGGGTTTTTACGAAGCGGCTATCGCGTCATACCTGGAAAATTTCCATGTCCGGCAGCATGATACAGGTCAGCTTGCCGCCATAAACGGCACCGGTATCAATCCCGATCTTTGTTTTATCAATGCGCAGGCCTGGCATGGGGGTGTGTCCGAATACCACCCTTTTGCCGAAGTTATAGGACGAATCGATAAACTCCCTCCGGATCCAAAGCATATCCTCCTCATCCTGTTTTTCCAGAGGGATACCCGGTCGCAAGCCGGCATGCACAAAGATATACTCGTCCGTCTCATAGTATAACTGCAGGGCCTTGAAAAATTGTTCATGATTTTCCGGAATACGGACCCTCTTTTCATACCACAGGCCCGGATCTCCATAGGATAGGAGCGTCTCTCTACCCCCGTTTTCCAGGAAGAGCATCTCATCAACACCATGCAAATAATAATTCAGAAACATGGATTCATGATTGCCTTTGAGACAGACCACATTTTTTACTGTCTTCTTTATATCAATGATTAAATCAACAACCCCTTTTGAATCCCTTCCCCGGTCGATATAATCACCAATAAAGACGAGGGTGTCTTCAGTGGGAGCAGGATTGATCTTTTTTATTAAATCGACCAGCATCCCCCGGCAGCCATGAATGTCTCCGATTGCAAATATTTTTCCCATAAAAGATACTCATTTTCATTGTTTATCTGCTTTGCCCCGAATCAATGCGTATTTTCATTAAACAGGGCGTCAACAAACTCCTTGCTTTTAAACTCGCGCAAATCATCCAATCCCTCACCGATTCCGATATAGCGTATCGGTATGTCCAGATCCATAGCGATCCTGATGATAACCCCACCTTTGGCCGTCGCATCAAGCTTAGTCAGGACAAGGCCCGTGACCCCGATTTCATCTTTGAATATCTTTGCCTGATTAACGGCGTTCTGGCCTGTCGTGGCATCGAGAACCAGCATCACCTCGTGAGGAGCGTCCGAAATCTCCCGTGCAATAATGCGTTTCATTTTTTTAAGTTCATCCATCAAATTGGTCTTTGTATGAAGCCGACCGGCGGTATCGATAATCACTGTATCGGCCCGACCCGTCTTCGCCGCGGAAATGGCGTCAAAAACAACCGCCGAAGGATCGGAATCCATCTTTTGCTTGATAATCGGTACGCCCACCCTCTGGCTCCAAATCTCCAGTTGTTCAATGGCTGCCGCTCTGAAAGTATCGGCAGCGACAATCATCACATTCCGGCCGTTCTGCTTCAGATTATTGGCCAGTTTTCCAATGGTGGTGGTTTTTCCCGTCCCGTTCACGCCGACGACCATGATGACAAAGAGTTTCCCTCGGGCAATATTCATTTGCGATTCGTTTCTCGCCAGGATTTCGACCATCCTGTCGTGCATCACTTGCTTTAGATGGGAAGCAGAATTAAGCTCATTTCTCCTTACTTGATCCTTCACCTTATCGATCATATCATTCGCAAATACAGGGCCGACATCGGCCATGATCAGCGATTCTTCCAATTCATCGAAAAGCTCCTGATCGATCTTTCTTTCACCCAGAATGAGATCGTCCACGTTTGTGAAGAGAATGTTTCTCGTTTTTTCCAATCCTTTTTTAAGTTTATTAAAAAACCATCGATTATCCTTTTCTATTGCCATTTTAACGTCCTTCTAATAGATATTGTAAAAATAATTATAAGTGTTTGCAGACCTTAAAAAGATTCGATTCGGCCGGTATGGTCATGCAAACGGATGTTCAAATGCAGGATACTCCTGGAACCACGAATTTTCACTGGCTTAATTCTGAACGATTTTTGCCTTGTGTGTCCAGATATGGCGATCAGTGAATCTTCGTCAGTCCTGCAAGATAGTCTTACATTTATAATCATTTTTACCATGAGTTGTAAAGGGCATAACCCCGGGACAGGATATTTTCGGAGGGATTTCAGTTCAGGTTGACTGAGACGAGGCTCGAAATACCGTCTTTCTGCATTGTAATGCCGAACAGATGATCGGCAACCTCCATGGTTTTTTTGTTATGGGTCACCATGAGGATTTGGGATCTTGCCGCTATATCTTTGATCAGATCGTTGAAGAGTGAAACGTTGGCATCGTCCAGCGCAGCATCCACTTCATCAAGAACCAAAAAAGGCGAGGGCCGGTGCAGAATGATGGCAAATATCAAAGCGATAGCGGCAAGCGATTTCTCACCACCCGACAGAAGACTGATGTTTTGTGTTCTTTTCCCGGCAATTTGAATATCGATCTCCACGCCGGTTTCAAGCAAATCCGTTTCATCCGTCAATCTCAGATAGCCTTTGCCTCCACGAAACACCCGTGCAAAGACATCCTGAAAATACGCATTTACAGCATTGAAGGTCTCGAGAAATCTGGTTCTTGATATTTTATTAATCTTGGAAATTGTTCTTTGAAGTGAATTCAAAGAAGTGTTGACGTCGGCCAATTGCTCCGTTAAAAAGGCATGGCGCTCCTTGATTTGTTCATATTCATTTAAAGCCATCAGGTTCACTTCACCAAAATTCTCTATGTAATCCCTACTTCTCTTAAGTTTTGTGTATATCTCATCGATCAGACCCTGCTCGAGCTTTTCGAATTCTTTGACGGCTACATACAAGTCGACATAATAGCGATTGTATATACCGGTATATAGATTGTCGACCTGCAAATTAACGTCATGCTGCTCCAATTCGAGACTGTTGATTTCTTTCAGTTTATCATCGAGCGATTTTTTGACTTCCCGGTTTTCCGCATCCAGCGCATTCAGTCGTTGCTGTTTCTCGCTATATTTATTCTTTTTTTCTCCCAGGACGACCTCAGCCTCATCATAATCTCTATACAAATGCTCAAGAGCGGCCTGGTCTTCGGCAACCTGCCGACTCAGAGCTACCGTATTTTCTTCGAATGTACCTGTCGCCAGCTTTTTTTCCTCAATTTCTTTGGATAGGGCAATTTGATCGGCAAACAGTTTTTCCAGGGCGGCAGCATTTGCTTTCCGTTTTTCCTCAAGAGAAGCCAGACGAACCTTGTCTGCTGTCAGAGTGCGCTCGGACTCCTCCAACACCCCACGCAAACTCGCCCACTGCTCCTGAATCGCCGCAACATCATCATTCACAACCTTTTCCTGCGCTTCAAAAGCTCTCAACTCCTGGGCCGCCTTATCAATTTTTTCGATGAGCTCCGCTTGTTCGTATTTTAAATTATCCCGGTTAAAGGCAATAATCTTCATCCGCTGCTCGATGAGATTTTTTTCGTCTTCGTATCTTTCGCAATCCTTTTTCCCGCTGTTGATCTGAATCTCGAGCTCGTGAAGTTCTGAAATACAGTCGTCGAGTTCAGCCTCCCGTTCCGACAATCCGGCTGAGACGTCAGTCTTCCTCTGAATTTGTTCTCTTAGATTTTGCCCGAGTTTCTCAACCGCCTCCTGGGTTTCCGTGATCTCTCGTTTATTGCGCAGGAGACCTTTCTCGCTGCTGCCGCTGCTGCCCCCCGTGAGCACGCCGCTGGGATTAATAATATCGCCGTCACGCGTGACAAAGGTCCCGAGGAAACCGTTCCGACGCCACAGAACAATACCCTCTTTCAGGTCCTTTATTAAAAGAACATCCCCTAAAAGGTAGTCGACGATGCTTTTGTATTCGTCATGGACATTGACTTTTTCTATCAATCTCTCCGTCTCCCTGAGATGCTCAAAGTCCATCCTTCCGGTCAGAGTTTGCCGAACATCGAAGGGCACAAAGCTGCCGCGTCCCAGGGAATGGACACGCAGATAATCGATGGCATCTGCACCGTCTTCCTGACTCTTCACAATGATATATTGAAGCTTCTCGCCTAAAACGGCCTCAACGGCCGTTTCGAATTCCCTGGGAACATCAATGAAATCGGCAGTTAATCCGACAAATCCGCTTCGGTTTAATCCATTGCCGCCGGCTTTGCTCACCATGGACATAATGGATTTGGTACCGTCATTGCACCATTGATAACCTTCATGAAATTCTTTGAGGGAAGCGAGTCTTGCCGATTTCTTACTGATTGTTTCCTTGATTTCCAGAATATGATCATTGAGCGTTCTGAGCTCATCCTCCATGTCTTCAATGTCGGCGGACAAGGCGCGTTTCTTTTCGCTGAGTGTGCCCAACGTCTCTCGATCAATATCCATTTGCGTTTTCAGCCCATCCAAGAGCGCAAGAACAGATGCCAGTTTATGTTCGCAATCGTCGAGTTCCCGTACGTCTTTATCTTCCCGTCGCTTTGTCTCCTCGATCTGCCTTTCCAACTGTAACATCAGGTTTTTAACGTTAGATTTTCGCGTAACAATATCGATATATTCGCCCTTCTTCATATCCATGTCGCGGTGAAGCGCCATGTCCGCCTGCTTTTGATGATCAACAATTTTTTGGCTTTTTGCCACGGCATTGACCAATGCGCTGATTGTCTCCTCATTATCCGCCCCCGCCTGCTTCAGGGCTTCCATCTCTTTTAAAATCCCGGTCAATCGGATGTGCAAAACATCCATCTCCGCGGCATTCTGATGTTTTCTTGTCGCCATATCATCGAGCTTGCCCTTGATGAATTCGATGGACTGCTCTTTGATACTGATGGCGTTTTTTATGGAATATAACCGTTCCTGATTTTCGGCATTGGATTTCTCATCGTCAAGAAGCTCTATTTTTAATGATTCCAGAGCCGCTTCATCTTCTTCGAGCTTTGTCCTGATTTGGATTTCTTCGGTTTTCAATGCCTGGCGGGCGTTGTCCAATTCCTGCTTTTTCTCCAGTAATTCGGAAAATTTCTGGAGAGCCAGAGCCAACTCCCCTTCCTTGATTTCCTTTTTTAAATCTCTATACTCTTCGGCCCGTTTGGCTTGCCGGGAGAGGGCGTTAAGTTGGCTTTTAACCTCTCTGGTAATGTCTTGCAGGCGAATCAGATTCTGTTTGGTGGCCTCCATTTTTCGAACAGCCGCATCTTTTCTGCTTTTATACTTGGAAATGCCCGCCGCCTCTTCGATAAATTGTCTCCGCTCACTGGGTCCGGCTTCGATGAGATTGGCGATGCTGTTTTGCTCAACAAAGGAATAGGACCGGGTTCCCACTCCTGTATCCATAAAAAATTCCCGCACATCAATCAACCGACAGGGAACTTTATTGATGGCGTATTCACTTTCACCATCACGGAAAAGCTTCCGTGATATCGTCACTTCCGAAAATTCCGCGTACGGGCCCGGAAAGTCCCGGCCATCATTCATGAGGGTCATGATCACTTCCGCCATCCCCACAGGGGGAACCTCCTGTGTTCCGCCGAAAATGACATCATCCATCTTCTTCCCACGCAGGAGCTTTACCCGTTGTTCCCCCATAACCCAGCGGATGGAGTCGGTGATGTTGCTTTTTCCACATCCGTTGGGTCCGACGATCGAACTAATATTGTGCGAAAAGTCGAGGACGACCTTGTCCCGGAAAGATTTGAAGCCGACTATCTCGAGTTTTTTGAGTCTCATAGTCCTTAGCTCAATTTGATTTGGGCGCTATAGTAACAAAAGTAAAGACACTTGTAAAGGCAAAAATACAATAAAATGTATGTTAAACAAATACTGACCACAATATATGGTATAAAGTTTTGTTTAATGAAAAGACGCCTTTGCCTTCATGACAAGACATGCTATTAAGAAAGCCTAAAGATAGGCGGAAGGAATTTCATAAAGGTGGCGGGTATGAACGACGAACAATGGGAATGCATATTTAAAACCAATGGGATAACCAACGCCCACATCGTGGCGGGCAGATTAGAGGCGGAAGGGATTCCGACCCAATTGAAATATGACGTCGCCGGAACAATTTATGCCGTTACAATCGATGGCCTTGGAGAAGTAAAGATTCTCGTTCCTGCTGTTTATCGAAAATCAGCAGAGGCCGTTCTCTCAAGGTCTTATGAAGAAAAAGATCTGGAATGGGAAAAGAACGATTAAGTCTTATGATATCAATAGGCCATCCAACCGCGCTCCGCAAGTCGGACAATCCGTCCCGTTCTTCAAGTTGTTGTTCCTGACAAAAAATCCATAACGCTCAATCAAAAGCTCCCCACAGTTGGCACAATGGGTATTCTCGCCGGCTTCACCCGGTACGTTGCCCGTATAAACATATTTCAGCCCGATCTCTTTGCCGATTCTGAAAGCTCTTTCAATGGATTCCCATGGCGTCGGAGACACATCAAGCATTTTATACTGGGGATGAAAACGGCTGATATGCCAGGGAGTATCAATGCCGAGGGAACATATAAATTCCGCAATCTGCCGAAGTTCACTCTCACCGTCATTCAAGGCGGGAATCAAAAGGGTCGTGACCTCCAACCAAACACCCATCGCCTTCATTTTTTTCAGGCTGTTAAGGACCGGTTTCAGTCTGGCACCGCATCTTTCTTTGTAGAAATCGTCACTGAAAGACTTGAGATCGCAATTGGCCGCATCCAGATACCCTTCAATGGTCTCCAATGCTTCTTCAGTCATATAACCATTGGTCACGAAGACGTTTTTAATGCCCTTTTCATGTGCGATCTTCGCCGTATCCAGAGCAAATTCGAAATAGACGGTTGGTTCCGTATAGGTATAGGCGATCGTCTGAGAGCCTGAATGGATGCAGGCATCGACAATCTCTTCGGGCGTAACGTCCCGGCCGGCAATCTTTCCCGTCAATTTAGGCATTTGGGAAATTTCATGATTCTGGCAGAAGGTACACGTAAAATTGCATCCTACCGTCGCAATCGAAAAAGATCTTGATCCAGGATAGACGTGAAATAGCGGTTTTTTTTCAATGGGATCGATATTGGTGGCGCAGACAATACCATAAACCAATGAATACAGCGTCCCTTCCTTGTTGTTTTGGCGGACACCGCAGATGCCGCGCTCTGAAGGCTCAATCGTGCATCGATGGGAACACAGACGGCATCTGACACTGTTCCTCTTATATTTTTCATAGAGAACGGCTTCTTTCATGGTGCCTACATCCTATTGGGATCATCCCCTTGATCAGATTATTTATCCTTCAGCCGCCTATGGTTGACATCTCCCTGACACACTTTTTCTGATGATACTCTTCATCGATGGTGTTGAGATTGTGGCTGATGGGTTTATTGATGATGGCACTTTTAATAATTCGGGCCAGTTCGTCTTCAGAACATCCGGCTCTGAGGCTCTCTTTAAGATCAACTTCATCGTCCGACAGCAGACAGGCCCTCAATTGGCCGTCGGCCGTCAGGCGAAGCCGGTTACACGAGAAACAGAAATGATGGCTCACCGGGCTGATGAAACCTAATTCTCCCCGACCCCCTTTGATTTTGTAAATCCTGGCCGGTCCGTCCGTTTTTGTCCTCTTGCCGTTTAAAGATTCCAAGTCATAAACTTTTTGTATTTCCGACATGACAAGATCGTTGGATAAGTACTGATTGTTCCGGTTCCGCCCTCCCATCGGCATCAATTCAATAAATCTGATCTGATAAGGTTTTTCCAGACTCATGCCGGCAAAATCCAATATTTCGTTCTCATTGAATCCCTTGATAACAACCGTATTGATCTTTATCGGCGAAAAACCGACCCGGTTTACCGTCTCAATTCCCCTCAGTACCGCCTGCAGATTACCTCCTCTGGTAATGTCCGCATATTTTGATTCATCCAATGAATCGAGGCTGATGTTAATGCGCTTTATGCCTGCATTAAAAAGCTTTTCCGCATAAGCTTCGAGAAGAATCCCATTGGTTGTCAAGCTGATATCGTTAATTCCATCGATGGCATTGACTTCCCCAATGAATTCTATCAAACCTTTCCTGACCAGCGGTTCACCACCGGTTAATCTAATTTTGCGGATGCCCAATCCGACTGTTACCCGAATGACCTTCAATATCTCTTCATAACGCAGGATATCGTCGTGCCCGATAAGCGATATGCCCTCTTTCGGCAAACAGTATTTGCAACGGAGATTGCATCGATCCGTAATAGAAACACGTAAATAATTTATATCCCGATCGTATTTATCATTCATTTTGTCTTTCTCTAATTCGCTTACTTTTCATATTAATTAAATTTGTTTTATTTAACATAATTCACGACACACAGCAATAAGAAGGATGATCATATTTTTCTTTTCTCAAATCCCCCCTTGACACTGATAAATTTCTCCTTTAATAGTTAAATATAAGCTCCTGAACGCACATCGGAGCTTAATTCTGTTAAGGAGTTCAGCCAGGTTTTAAGCAGCTTTATCGTCATATGAAGTGCGGTAAATGCATTATAGGACATCAGCAGATAAAAATTAATGAAAGCCGGGGTAGGTATGCAAAAGTTTCCAATAACCAAAGAGGGCTATGAAAAACTAAAGAAAGATCTTGAATATCTAAAAACCGTATCCGTTCCGGAAAATATTCGTGACATCGAAGAGGCCAGAGGTCATGGCGACTTGTCTGAAAACGCAGAGTATGCCGCCGCCAAGGAAAAACAATCCTTTATTCATGGCAAGATTGCTGAAATCGAAAACAATCTTGCATTGTCCAATGTCATCGATCTCGAGGATTTATCTAGCGAGAAAGTCGTTTTTGGAGCTAAAGTCGAAGTCGAGGATGCTGATACGAACGACACGATTGAATATCAACTTGTCGGCCCATTTGAATCCGATATCAGCAAGAACAGGATTTCCGTCACCTCGCCCATCGGAAAGGCGCTGATCGGCAAAATCATCGGAGATCAAATCAGCGTGAAAACACCCGGCGGAATAAGAGAATTCATAATTGTCGATATATCTATTTAAAGCAGAAAATATCCGTCCTTAAACACGCTTCCATCAAGATATAGAAAAGCCGGGTTATGTCTTGGTATGACACATCTTCAACCCGGCTATTGTTTTAGATATGATCTAAAGATTTAATTGGACCTGTCAGCAGCGTTTAATCTGGCGATCGCCCTCATAAGAGCGGCTCTGATATTCTCATAATCCATGTCGCTCTTATCCATTTTCGACAATTCCTCTTCTGCCCGGTCTTTCGCTCTCTGGGCCCTTCCCTTGTCGATCATGTCGGATCGCTCTGCCGTCTCTACCAGAATGGTTACCTTCGAGGTTGTTACTTCAGCATAACCGGTGTTAACGGCGTAGAACATCCTCTTGCCGTCTTTCACGAAGCTCAAAATACCGATTTCCAAGGAACTCAGCAACGGCGCGTGACCCCTTAGCACGCCAAACTCACCTTCAGTGCCCGGTATGGTAATTTCTTCAACCGCGCCATTGAAAGCAATTTTTTCCGGCGTGACGATCTCTATCAATAACTCATCAGCCATTCGATCACCCCCGGTTTCCTATTCTGTCAGCTTCTTCGCTTTTTCCACTGCCTCTTCAATCCCACCGACCATATAGAATGCCTGTTCGGGTAGATCGTCGTGCTTGCCTTCCAAAATTTCTTTAAACCCTCTCACTGTATCGGGCACGGAGACAAATTTACCTTCCGTGCCGGTAAACTGGGCGGCAACAAAGAACGGCTGCGACAAGAATCTCTGGATTTTTCGTGCCCTACTGACGACCAGTTTGTCTTCTTCCGAAAGTTCATCCATACCCAGAATAGCAATGATGTCCTGAAGATCCTTATACTTCTGCAGCGTCACCTGCACTTGCCGGGCAACCTGATAATGTTCGACACCCAAAACATTGGGATCAAGAATCCTTGATGTCGAATCCAATGGATCGACCGCGGGATAAATACCCAACTCCGTCAATGGTCTCGACAAGACGACCGTCCCGTCAAGATGGGCAAAGGTGGTCGCCGGAGCCGGGTCCGTCAAGTCGTCTGCAGGAACGTAAACGCACTGGACGGCCGTAATAGACCCCTTGCTGGTCGATGTTATTCTTTCCTGAAGTTCACCCAGGTCCGTCGCCAAAGTCGGCTGATAACCGACGGCAGAGGGCATTCTGCCCAGAAGCGCCGAAACTTCCGAACCGGCCTGCGTGAATCTGAAGATATTGTCGACGAAAAGCAGCACGTCCTGGCCTTCCACATCCCGGAAATACTCGGCTGCCGCCAAAGCCGTCAAGGACACTCTGGCCCTCGCTCCGGGGGGCTCCGTCATCTGGCCGTAAATCAAAGCGGCCTGTTTGATAACGCCGGACTCCTTCATTTCCAGATATAAGTCATTGCCTTCACGTGTCCGCTCACCAACGCCCGCAAACACGGAAATACCACCGTGGTGCATGGCAATGTTATGGATCATTTCCATCATGACGACAGTCTTGCCAACGCCGGCACCGCCGAACATTCCCATTTTACCCCCTCGGGGAAACGGCACCAAGAGGTCAATAACCTTGACGCCCGTTTCCAAGACATGAACGGATGTATCTTGTTCAAGAAAAGAAGGGGCTTCCCTGTGGATCGGCATATAGGTCTTTCCCTCAACGGGGCCCAAACCATCGACAGGCCGGCCGACGACGTTAAGAATCCTTCCGAGACATTCTTTACCTACCGGCACCATAATGGGCTCACCGGTGTCCGCTGCATTCATGCCTCTGACCAGACCATCCGTAATGTCCATCGCGATACACCTGACGACATTATCACCCAGGTGCTGCGCAACCTCAACGATCAGATTATCCTTCTCGTCATTGATCGCCGGATTGGTAATGGTGACGGCATTTAAGATCGCGGGCAAATTCCCTTCTTCAAACGCCACGTCGACAACCGGTCCAATTACTTGTACTATCTTTCCTATATTCATATCCATCTCCTTCAACACTCTGTAGAGAATTTTTTTTGCTTTTCCTCTATTTAAAAGTCAACTGAATCAGCCCTTAGCCAAAGCCTCCGTACCACCTACGATATCCATCAGTTCCGCGGTAATCGCCGCCTGCCTTGCCTTGTTGTATTTCAAGGTCAGGCTGCTGATCAATTCTTCGCAGTTTCTCGTCGCATTATCCATGGCGGCCATTCTGGCGCCGTTCTCACCAGCGGACGTTTCAAGCAATGCTCTAAACAATAGAACATGCACATACATGGGCAACAGCCTTTCCAGTAACGCCTCATCGGACGGTTCATAGATGTAATCCAGCCGTGCTTCCGGATCGACATCCGTATCCTTACCGATGGAAGGCAGCGGAAAAAGCCTCACTGCAACAGGTCTCTGGGTGGATACATTGATAAATTCATTGTAAATGATATAGAGTTCGTCATAATCGCCTTTAATAAATGACGGTATGACGTCATCGGAAATATCAACGGCAAGCGTCATATCGAATTTCCCGAATACATCGGCTCGATCATTAATGATACTAACCTTTTTCTTGAAGTAATCCCTTCCCTTCTTGCCGACAGGAATCAATTGAACCTCTTTCCCTTCCGCTGTCTTCTCTTTAATGAATCTTTCCGTCATCTTATGCAAGTTGGTATTGAATCCCCCGCAAAGCCCCCGGTCAGCGGTCATGCAGATAACACGAATCCTGTTCGGTTCTCTAACGGCTAAAAGTGGATGAGAGTCCGCCTCCACCCGCAGGGCCAAGCTGTTTAAGACCTCCATGAATTTGGTTGCATAAGGTCGAAAGTGTTCCATTCTCAGTTGCGCGTTTTTAAATTTAGACGCTGCAACCATGTTCATTGCTCTGGTAATCTGCTTGGTCTTCTGAACTGCATCGACTTTCCTTTTAATGTCCTTTAACGCGGCCATTAAAATAACTCCTCTATATATCTGAATGGTTATAGTTAATTAATTCATCTCAATACAGGCACTAAGTTCGACTTTTCGTCCCTATTGAGCAACAAATACCGTATCAAACTCTTTCAAGGCATCCTTCATCTTGTTTTCAAGTTCCGGGTTAATGATTTTCTGCTCATCAATTTCACTCATGATCGCCGGATATTTACTTTCAATAAATTGCAGAAGCTGCGGCTCGTAATTTTTCAAAACCTCGACATCATACTTATCCAGAAATCCTCTGGTTCCGGCATATAGGATCACAACCTGTTTCGACAGCGACATGGGCTGGAACTGAGGTTGTTTCAAGATCTCAACCAGACGGACACCACGATCGAGCTGCGCCTGAGTGGCCTTATCCAGATCGCTGCCGAACTGAGCAAAGGCAGCCAACTCACGATACTGGGCCAAGTCGAGTTTCAATGTTCCCGCAACCTGCTTCATGGCTTTGACCTGCGCGGCACCGCCGACGCGCGATACGGAAAGACCAACGTTGATCGCCGGCCTGATGCCGGAAAAGAACAGATTCGGTTCGAGATATACCTGGCCGTCCGTAATGGAAATAACGTTCGTCGGGATATAGGCCGACACATCACCGGCCTGGGTTTCAATAATCGGCAAGGCTGTCAGAGAGCCGCTACCGAGTTCCTCGCTGACACGCGCCGCCCTCTCAAGGAGCCTTGAGTGATTATAGAAAATATCGCCGGGATACGCCTCGCGTCCGGGCGGTCTTCTGAGCAGCAGAGAAATCTGTCTATACGCAACAGCCTGTTTGGACAGATCGTCGTAAATGATCAGCGCATCTTCACCTCTATCACGGAAGTACTCGCCGATACTGCATCCGGCAAAAGCGGATATGTACTGCAACGTAGCCGGATCGCTTGCACATGCGGACACGACGCAGGTATAGGACAAGGCGTCATATTTCCTGAGATTCTCCACCACCTGGGCAACGGTCGACTTTTTCTGCCCGATGGCAACGTAGATACATTTAACACCTGTATCCTTCTGCCTAATGATGGCATCGATACATACGGCTGTTTTACCAATCTGCCGGTCGCCGATCACCAACTCCCTCTGGCCTCGTCCGATGGGCGTCATAGCATCAATGGCCTTTAAACCTGTATACATGGGCTCATTAACCGGCTGGCGCTGAATAACGCCCGGGGCAATCATCTCTATTCTTCTAAACTCGCTGGTCTCAATAGGCCCCTTTCCGTCAATGGGGGCACCGGTCGCATCAATGACCCTTCCCAATACAGCCTCGCCCACGGGGACCTGGGCAATTTTCCCCGTCCGCTTGACGATATCGCCTTCTTTAATGTGCGTTACTTCACCGAGAACGGCGACACCGACATTATCGGATTCAAGGTTGAGGACCATGCCCAGAATACCGCCGGGAAACTCCAGCAATTCTCCCGCCATCGCATTTTCCACACCATAAATTCTTGCTATACCATCACCGACCGACAGAACCGTCCCGGTTTCGCTAATATCAAGTTTCTTTTCGTACTCTTTGATCTGTTTGGAAATAATCTGACTTATTTCCTCCGCCTTGATTGTTTCCATGGCTTACAACTCCTCCCCTAAGAGATTCCTTATATTGTTCAGTTGCGTTTTTATACTTCCATCATAATATGTATCACCCACTCTGACGACCAGGCCACCCAGCAAAGACGCATCCTCCACGACCGCCATTTCAACGGTCTTTCCGGTCATGTCCTCCAGCTCTTTCTGCAGCTGCTGGGTCAGGTCACTTTTCAATGGGAAAGCCGTTTTAACCTCAACCTTTATTTTCTTTAAGGCTCCATCCATCAGCTCTTGATAACTGCCCGCTATGTCGGACAGAATATCGATACGGCGTTTGTCGACCAGCAGGTTAATGAAATTTTCCGTCATGTGCGAAATATCGACTTTTTGTAAAATCTGGCTGACAACCGCCTTCTTGTCGGATTGGTCAAAGATTGGATTTGACAGAAATTCCTTCAGATTTTTATTAGCCTCAATGAGTGACGAGACGGTTTGCATTTCATTATAATATTTTTCGTACTGATTATCTTCTCCGGCAATGTCGAAGAACGCCCGAGCGTATCGTTTTGTAATATTACTGTTGATCAATGTTTGCTCACCACCTTATCCAAATAATCACGAACGATGTTTTCGTGGTCTTCTAAAGTTATATTCTTCTTCAATATATCTTCCGCTACTTCAACGGATAAAGCAACAGCTTCCGCACGCAACTGGTTGCTGGCCTTTTTAAATTCCTGTTCAACCCGCCTTTGCGCATCTTCCCTGATTTTCTCTGCCGCTTTTTTTGCGTCTTCAATGATCCTTTCTTTTTCCGCCTCTCCCTGGGTTCTGATCATTTCCGCTATATCAGTGATTTCACCCGTCGCCTTGTCCAGCTTTTCCGATAATTCCTGGTATTTTTTTTCGGCTTCTTCCTTGGCCGCTATTGCCTCATCAAGGGATATTCTGAGATTTTCGCGGCGTCCGGAAAAAAATTCCTTTATCTTGTTCGCACCAAGCCAGTACAAAAATCCGATCAGAATGATAAAATTCAGGGTGCTCCAGGCAAAACCAGCCCAGCCTTTATCGTCATGCCCGCCCTCACCGCCGCCGGACGCATAAACAAAAGCCGAAACCAGCAGCAATGTCATAACCGCAAGAATGATTTGTATAAAGATCTTTTTCACATTTTGATGGTTGAAATACTTATTCATTAGACGCTCCTCCCCAACACTTTCTCGGCAATCTCAAAAGATAAGCGTTGTGAGTTATCACGCAAAATGCGTCTGGCTTCGGAAATCTGCTCATTCATCTGTTCCTGAAATTGCGACAGATAACCAGGCAAATCCGCCCTTACGGCATCGATGATATTTTTGGCTTCTTCGGCCCCTTGCTTGAGAATCTCATTTTTCTGTTCCATGGCTTCCTGCTTTGCCTGTTTGATCTTCTCCTCATAGTCGGCCATTCTATCCGTCACCTTCTGATTCAGGTCTTTAATTTCCTCCTGCGACGAACTCAACTTAGCGTTTCTACGTTCCATAATGCCGAGGAGCGGTTTATAAAGAATCAAGTTCAGTATAAACATGAGCACGAGGAAATTAATCATCTGAACGACAATCGTTAAATTGACATCTATCACTGCTCATTACCTCATAAAAAAAATATAAAAAAATAAAAAGCCGAACGAAAAAGTAATGATTATCCGTTCGGCTGCCTATGTTTAATTTTGAACCCCGATATAGTTTCTATTTATTCTTTCGAGAACGGGCTCCCCATATCTCTTGATGCGAACCTTACTCACTTATGACCCCAAGACGACTTTATTCATTAAAAACGCGGACTACTAATCATAACTCTAAACTCTTGTCAAGCACTTTTTGGCTGAAACAAGACACGTCTAATGTATACCCATGGCATTTCCACAAAGCCGTTACGGTTTTAAAATGAAATGCCTCATGCTGATGTTCAGCAGAAGACCGATGCTCATCATAAGAATGACGATCGCTGAACCGCCGTAACTTAAAAAGGGCAGTGGAATGCCGACCACAGGCAGGATTCCTAAAACCATTCCGATATTGATGAATACTTTCCAAAAGATAAGGGACGTTATCCCAAATGCTATGAGCGTACCCAACAAATCTCGGGAGTGTAAAGCAATCCTCAATCCCCACAGGATCAGCATAAAAAAAATAAAAACGAGGATCAGGCCGCCCACAAATCCCCACTCTTCTGCGAATACCGAAAAGACAAAATCAGTATGCTGTTCGGGCAAAAATTGCAATTGGGTTTGGGTGCCTTTTAAAAATCCTTTGCCAAATAATCCCCCGGAGCCCACAGCGATCATTGATTGTATGATATGGTACCCGGTCCCCAGTGGATCCTTTTCCGGGCTGAAAAGCGTCAGAATGCGCTCCTTTTGATATGACTTTAAACAAAACCAGCCAACAGGGGTCATCACGATACCCATGGTGCAGGCAATGATGAATGATCTTAGACGGATACCGACAAACAGAACCATGGAAAAAAAGAGAATGACCAGGATAAGTGCCGTTCCCAGATCAGGCTGATTAAGAATCAACAGAAAAGGCAACAAAATAAGAAAAGAGGGCATCCATAAGTCCTTGAGTTCATAACCCCGAACCGTTTTGTGATCATTAAAATACTTTGCGAGAACCAATATAACCGAAAGTTTCATCAGTTCCGAGGGTTGAAAAGAAAAATCCCATAGGGTCATCCAGCGCTGAGAACCGTGTGTCGTCGTTCCATATAAAAATACCAAAATCAGAAGTAACAGTGAAATCCCGTAAATGACATAAGCATGGCGGACAATGAATCGGTAATCGATTGAAAAAGCAACGATCATGGCCAAAAGCCCCACAAAAGCCCATCGGATCTGTTTGATATAATACGGGTTAAGTTTAAGGTCGTTCATGCTGAAATCAGCACTGAAAATATTCAATATGCCGATCACAACCAGCACGATAACAATCAAAAACAAGGTCCAATCAAAATTTTGATATAATCTTCGATCAAATTTCATGGTTTATTTTCAAGTCGGTCTTATCAACCGTGGCCCTTTCGCCGGGTTTCCTTAGCGATGACCGGTTGTTTTTCAATTATGGGGTTTCTGTGAAAATGCGCATCAATGATTTTTCTGGCAATGGGCGTAGCGGCAGTCCCTCCGCTGCCGGCATTTTCCATGACAACGGCAATCGCAATCTCCGGGTTTTTATAAGGGGCAAAACAAACAAAAAGCGCATGATCCTTATAGCGGAGTTCCATTTGCTTCAAGCGTCGTGCCTTTTCATCAGACGGGAGACGCACAACCTGAGACGTTCCTGTTTTTCCACAAACATCCTCCTTCGCCCGCTTCAATATATAACCAGTCCCTCGTCGTTCATTAACGGCGCCCCATAATGCATGGTTTAAGATTTTTATATTTTTTTTCGAGACAGGAATCGTACCCCCTTCTTCCGGTTCAAATATCCGGTAGGGTTTTCCTCCCGGTGTCTCAATTCGATCAATAATTCTCGGGTGATACAAAGTCCCGCCATTCGCCAACGCGCAATAGGCATTCAGCAACTGAAGCGGTGTCACCAAATTGTAGCCCTGACCGATGGCAACCGAAATGGTTTCACCCTGGTGCCATTTTTCTTTAAATCTGTTCAATTTCCATTGTTTAGAAGGGATAAGGCCGCATTTCTCACCGGGCAGATCAAACCCTGTTGGTTTTCCGAAACCGAATTTAACAGCATAGTCATGCAACTTATCTACACCCAGTAATTTACCGACTTGATAAAAATAAACATCGCACGACTCCACAATGGCTCGATGCAAATTCACCTTGCCGTGGCCGTCTTCCTGCCAGCATCTGAAGGTTCTGTTACCCAGTGCGAATGTCCCGTCACAAAAAAAAGTCGTATCGGGCGTTATAATGCCTTCTTCCAATGCAGCTGCCGCAACAATCGTCTTATAGGTTGATCCCGGCGGATATTGCCCCGCTATGGCCCTGTTTTCCATCGGATAGAGGGGATCGTTGGAAAGCTCCTCCCATTCGTCAACCGTAATACCGCCAAAAAAGAGGCCGGGATCAAAAGACGGCGAACTTGCCATAGCCAAAACAGAACCGTCGCGCGGATCCATAACAATGACGGTGCCCGCTTTGCCGTCTATCGCCTCCCAGGCAACTTTTTGCAAGAAATAATCGATGGTTAGAAAGACGTTATCGCCTGGAATCGGATCAATCGTGCCCAATGTTTTGATCGTTTTACCCAGGGCATTGACTTCTACCTGTTCCGCCCCACATTTCCCCCTTAAATACTGATCCAGATATTTTTCAATTCCTCGCTTTCCGATAAGATCACCCGCACTATAATGGCCGGACTCATCCCTATTCAATTCTTTCGGGCTGATTTCGCCGATATAGCCAACGATTTGGGACAGCATTTTTCCGCTGTTATATTTTCTGATGGGCAGCACCTCAACGTTGACTCCCGGCAGATCCAGGGAGTTAGTTTCCACGACAGCCAGCTTCGCCCAAGTGACATTTTTCTCCAGCTTTACGGGCACGAATGGCCGTACTTTTTTGTTTAAGAGCGAATCAAATGAAAAGGTCATCGAATTTTCCGTGTATATCTTTTCTATCTTGCGAAGCGTATCCTTGATGTCCTTGGAGCGGTTCGGAATATATACGATATTAAAAGACGGTTGATTATCGACCAGAACAACGCCGTTTCTATCCAGGATGAGACCCCGCGGCGGAACGATTTTGTGGAAGCGAATGCTGTTGTTTTCAGATTTTTGCTTTAATTCGTCCCCCCTCATGATTTGAAGATAAAACATTCGGAATATCAAAACAGACAGGCACACCATGACCGCAACAACCACGAACTTTACTTTTTGTCTATAATCACTCGGTTCATGCCCGTTCAAACGGTCGCGTATTTCCATAACCCAAATAAACCTCGGCCATATTGAATATTTTAAGCAAAACAGGACAAAGGACGGCGCCGACTCCGGCGCGTGGCAGGGTAAACACCAGAATGTTTAACGATACGTCGGCCCCAGACAGCATCTTGTAAAACAGTAATATGACAACCCCCTCGAAGAGAATGCTCACAAAACAGAAAAGAGCCATGAACATATGCCTGTCGGCCTTTATCCTTGAGAAATAAAATTTCGACGTAAAAAAAAGAACAACATAAGTGAAGGCGTGAAGTCCCGATATGGACCCGGTCAGGCAGTCCATGAAATAACCGATGATGAGACTCAATATCCCTCCCGGCAAAAACCGTATGCGTAACCCGGCATAGATAACAAAAATGAGTGCCAGTTCTATCCCCACTTTGCCGAAAAACAAGTGGTCCAGGATGGCTGTTTGAAAAATAACCATCAACAATAGGATAAGAGGTAATAAGACATAAAAAATCATTTTTTATCACCACCGACCAAAACCAAAACTTCTTCCAATTTATTAAAGTCAACAGACGGAGACACTTCGACATATTGAAATAGACCCGAACGATCTTTATCAATCTTTTTGACGGTGCCCAAAAGAATTTCTTTGGGAAACAGGCCCCCCATACCAGAAGATATGACGACATCGCCTAATGAAACATCAGCCGATTTAAGAACATATTTCAACGTGCCCCCTTTAAATCCGGAACCCTGTAGAATACCCTGCGTTCTGGTTCTCTGAATTAATGCATCGATATTGCTGTTGACATCAATGACCAAAAGAACGCGTGCCGTATGCCAGGAAATTTCCGTTATTCTGCCTACAATTCCTTTTGAAGCGATGACCGGCATGTCGACCTTTAAGCCATGGGCTTTCCCTCTGTTGATCATCAGCGTCTTAAACAATGATGCCTGGGCAATATTAATCACCTGCGCACCGATAACGGGATATCGCGTATTCCTTTTGAGCTCCAAGATATTCTGAAGACGTTTTGCTTCTAAATAGCCTTCCCGATATTTAATGAGTTCACCCAGCAACTGGGCGTTTTGTTCTTTAAGGCGCCTATTTTCATCTTCCAATTCCACGAGAAAAATATATCGATTCCAGACATTGCGGACGCCATCGACTAAGCCGGTGATACCGAATTCGACCGATCCGGATATTTCCATCACAAGATTTCTAACAACGCTCGCAGAGGGGTATTTAAGACTATAGAAAATAATGATAACGGGAATGAGAACGAGAATAAATGCCGTGATGATCGTTCTATATCTCTTAAAAAATAGCATATCTTACTCGGAAAATGACATGGATATTTCAAAACGCTTTATCATAAGCGTCATCCTTGCATATATAATGCTTCATCTGAGAATTGAAAGTCAATCTAGCGGCAGGATCGAATAGGCTTGGAACGTGCTCCCGTTTTTTCCCTTGGCCCCATCTTCGGGTCATTCGATCATAATAATGACTTTTATAAGATCCGCGGGGTTTCACCATTACCCTTCTGTTTATCATTTTTACGGAATCGAAAAATTTTGATACCGAAACCAGCATGCCAGGATACACCGCTTCCGATCAGAATAAGCTGTTGGGTTCAAAAACCAATTCGATGGTGAAGGATCAGTGTGATGATCTATTTATTTATCAATCATTTTCAAACTTGGAATGTCACCTCTTTCAACACATCCAATTGATCTAGGGCCATGCCGGCGCCTTTAGCCACGGTTGAAAGCGGATCATCCGCGATCGTAATGGGAAGCCCTGTTTCTTCCCTGATCAATATATCAATATTTCTTAAGAGGGCACCGCCGCCGGTCAACACAATACCCCTGTCCACAATATCACCGGCCAGTTCCGGCGGCGCGTTCTCCAAGGCATCCTTAACCGCATCCACAATAAGACTGATCGGTTCGGCAATGGCCTCACGGACTTCTTCCGAATTAATTTCGATGGTTTTGGGAATACCGGATATCAGATCCCTTCCCTTAACGGCGATCGTTTGAAGTTCTTTTTCCGGATAGGCACAGCCGATCGTCGTTTTAATCAATTCACCCGAACGCTCGCCAATCAGAAGGCTGTATTTCCGTTTCAGATACTGAACGATTTCCTCATCCATCTTATCACCGGCAACCCGGACAGATTTTGAATAAACAATACCGGCCAGCGAGATGACGGCCACTTCCGTTGTCCCGCCGCCGATATCAACGATCATCGAACTGATCGGCTCTGTTATGGGAAGTCCGGCGCCGATGGCCGCCGCCATGGGTTCTTCGATCAGATATATTTCCCTGGCGCCCGCCGATTCCACAGATTCTCTGACGGCCCTTTTTTCAACCTGGGTAATGCCGGACGGTATGGAAATGATAATCCTCGGTCTGACCAAGGCCCGGCGATTGTGAACACTTAAGATAAAATGTTTGAGCATGGCCCCGGTGATGTCGAAATCAGCGATAACGCCATCCCTCATGGGCCTGATGGCAACGATATTGCCCGGCGTTCGTCCCAGCATGTTCTTGGCCTCGGCACCAACAGCCAGTACTTTTTTTACTCCCCGCAAATCCATATGAACCGCCACGACCGAAGGCTCACTAAGCACAATCCCTTTCCCCTTTACAAAGACCAGTGTATTGGCCGTTCCCAAGTCGATCGCCAGATCATTGGAAAATTTCCCTAAAATAAAGTCAAAAAGCAAGGCTGTCCCTCCTGTTCGATTTGTTAATCATCGATAATTCTTTTTATAAAAAGGAAATTTTTTATACAGTATTTCCCTAACCTAATCAATGCATTTTTCTAAAAAATTATTGCATTTTAACCATTACTGTAATAGGTATGCCAAACTTAAAGAATTGGTAGGGAAAAAATTATGCTTGATCTCATGAGAAAACACGCCAGAAGCTGGATCATGAAAGTCTTGCTGTTTATTATCATTATTGTGTTTGTTTTGTATTTCGGCTCGATGAGCGGCAGACAAAAGGCCGAAACGGTCGCCGTCATCGACGGCAGGGTCATCGCAATGGCCGATGTCCAAAGGGAATACAATAATCTGCTTACTTCCTATCAGCAAATATATGGCGACAAACTGAACAATAAAATCCTGAAGCAATTGAATCTGAAACAAAAGGCGCTGGATACTCTGATTGATCAAGCGGTTATTCTAAAAAAAGCGGATGAATACAACATTGAAACAACGGATGAAGAAGTCCGCACTTTTATTATGGCGACACCGGCATTCCAGAGAAACGGCGTCTTCGACGACCGGGTTTACAAATATTCTCTGCGATACATCAAAATGGCTCCGGAAGAATACGAAATCGCCCAGAAAAAGACGCTGACGGCGGCAAAACTGGAAGGCCTTATCGCCGACGCAGTCAAAGTTTCGGATCAGGAAGTGTATGATCTTTATAAGCTCCAAACTGAAAAGATCAATATCACCTATATCAAACTATCGCCCGATGATTTCACGGATCATGTAAAACCCTCTCCTGCCGATCTTGAGTCTTATTTCGACCAACATAAAGAAGGGTTTCGTATCCCCGATCAGGTCCAACTGAAGTATCTGGCTTTTTTAGGCAGTGATTACTCTGAGCAGGTGGACGTTTCCAAAGACGAGATACAAAATTATTATGAAAGCCACAAAGCCCAGTGGACAAACTCGGACGGTAAAACCTTAAGCCTGCGAAAAGTTGAAAATAAAATCATTGCCGAGCTCAAGCAAATCGGTGGCATGCACCAGGCAGGTGATATCGCCAAGGCGGCCCATGATATCATCTATCAGAAGGAAAATTTTGATGACTATGCGGAGGAGAATCATCTTAAGGTCCGGAACACAGATTTTTTTAGTGCGAATAGTCCGCCTTCGATCTTCAGCGATATACCGGAATTCAGCATGATGGCATTCGACCTGAAAAAAAATGATATCAGCCGCGTCCTTTCCACGGAAAGCGGATACTATCTATTCACATTGGCAACAGAAAAACCCTCGCATATTCCGTCATTTAAAGATATTAAAGAAGATATTGCGAAGCGCTACAAAAAAATGGAAGCGAAAAAAATATGCAGCAAAAAGGCATCCGATATTCTCACCCGTCTGAAACAGGGCGAAACGCTGCAAAAAATATCCCGGCAAGAACAACTCAAGATCGCCGAATCAGGCTTTTTCAATCCGGGAGGCCCCGTTCCGAACGTTGGATTTTCCGAGGAATTAAGTGATGCCCTGTTTCAGCTATCAAAGAAAAAGCCCTTCCCGGAACGTGCTTTTATTGTTGAAGACCACTATCTGATCATTCATTTCAAGGAACGAGGGGCCGTCGATCCAAAAGATTTTGATGCCCGGAAAGACCTGTTAAAAAATCAACTTCTCCGACTGAAGAAGAGGGCAGCCCTCGCTTCCTGGATCGAAGGCATCAAAACCGCCATGATCAAAGAAGGAAAGCTGCAATTCAAAAAAGACATCAAAGATCTTTAATCGGACCCTTGCCTACAGCTTTAAAGTATTGCTGATCCCCCTCATCGCCTCCAGACAGATGGTGACGAATTCATCCAGGGGAAGCCCTATTTTTTCACATTCCCTGATGATCTCGCGGTTAACGGACGCGGCAAACGCCTTCTCTTTCATCCTCTTCGTCACGGATTTCGTTTTTACGCCGGATAATTTTTTATCGGGATACACCAGCGTCGTCGCAATGATCAGGCCGGTGACCGTTTCACCGGCCGCCAGCGCATGATGGAATTCCAGGCTGCGGGGAGCGCCTGAGGCCTGTTCATTGTGCATTTTTATCGCGTCAATCATATCAGGGTCGATACCTTTCTCTTCAAGAATTCTGGCCGTTTCCAAGCCATGGACATTTAAATCGGCATTGACCAGTTCGGCATCCAAATCATGAAGCAATCCGGCAATGCCCCATTTATCTTCATCCCGGCCTAACCGGCGGGCCAAAGCCCTCATAACGGCTTCCGTCGCATAGCAATGATCGCGCATCTTTTCATTTTTTATATACTGTTCCAGAAGAGCAACCGCTTCATCTCTTGTGATAGACATATGGGAATTCTCCTTTCCGACGTATCTCATTCCGATTCTTTTAAATGCCTGAAAGCTTGATCCACGCGCGAAAGCGTGCGCTTCCCCGAATCAATGTCCTGCTGCGATCTAACGAGGCCGGCCTCATGGATGAGCATATAATTTGAAAAAGCGGATTGCGCCGCTACCCGGAAGCCGGCGACATCCTGGACCTGATTGATGGAAAGC
This sequence comes from Deltaproteobacteria bacterium, assembly GCA_016928025.1. Classification (GTDB taxonomy): domain Bacteria; phylum Desulfobacterota; class Syntrophia; order Syntrophales; family JAFGHS01; genus JAFGHS01. Next base: position 25,957 of record JAFGLN010000020.1, on the reverse strand, counting down.
TTCACCAGCCGGGTGAAAAGCGGGTCCGATTCGGCAATTCGTTCCGCGAGGGCCATTGTTTCCGCCTCCAGTTTCTCGCGTGATGCAACAATATTGACAAAGCCGAGATCGCAAGCTTCTTTCGCCTTAACGAAGCGCATTTGAAAAAGGATTTCTTTCGTCTTTTTGGCCCCGACATCCCAGGGCATGCTGAAATATTGCAAAAATGAAGGAAGAAATAACGCATCTTCAGAAGCAACAATCAAATCCATTGCCGAGGCAATCAACCAGCCGCCAAAAATACAATATCCGTGAACTTCCGCAATCGTCGGTTTGGGCAGATCCCGCCAGCGTATTCCTCTGTCGTGATATAATTCCCACTGACGCTGATATTTACCCGGCAATCCGTGGGCAAACGGCCTTTGTTCATCGTCCGCCTTCTGTTCCGGCGTCCCGAGGTCATGTCCCGAACTGAAATGCTCACCTTCCGCGGCCAGGATGATGACCCGGACTTCCGGATCGGCGGCACCTTCCTGGAATGCCTGGTCCAGTTCTTCAAGCAGGATCCTCGATTGGGCGTTATGGTACCGTGGTCTGTTCATCGTCACACGCAGGATTGGACCCCTTTTAACGTATAAAATCTGTTTGTACCGGTTCATCAGGTGAAAACCTCCCTTCTATTATTATTTGACCATTAACACGCGAGAGTGCTATAAACGGACCTAAATATTGCGTCCGGAAATACCCCATTAATTGATATTTTTTTTGCCTAAAACCAATTCGATAAATGTCTTTCATTGCGAGATTCCTATTAGGGATCACGCGAGATATTAAGATATGGGAACTTGGGTGTCAACGGCAAATAATTACAATGTTCAGGTTGTTTTATGAAGGAACTGATCGTTCGGGCAACAGAAAATAAGAAGCAAAATCGATGCTTATCCTGTGGCACAACCCAAAATATGGGCAGAAAAAAGTATTGCTCCGTCGCCTGCCGCCAGGCCCTGCGCTGCAAGCTGGATATGAGAACCGGCCTGCTTCAGGCGCTGAACACCCGTTACGCCACCTTTTACTTTTCCGATATCATGGTTATCATGGACATCCTGCCTTACGGATTCAACGAAATCTTCAGTTTCTTTTATCCCCGCTCCCCCAGTGCCAAACCCGGAGATGATTTCAGCACCATGAGCAACCTATTGGGGGAATCGTGGTGGGCCGAAAAGCAAAGAACTAATAAACGATACCTTGCCTCAATGCATGTCCTGACGCTGGCGAACCACAACCATGTCACGGCCAAAGCCGTCAGGCCGAATACGACCATAACACCGCAGATCAAGACGGCTTCTCTGGTATATCTCAAGTTGAGCAAAACGGACCTGTTTTCTCCCGAACTTGACACAATCGTTAAAAAGGCTTACCGCAAACAGGCCAAGATATATCACCCTGATATCGGCGGCGATGCGGGTGTTTTCCGAAAAATCAACCAAGCCTATGAAGACCTCTCAAAATGGGCGGATAACCCCACATTTATTAGACGACGAGGTTTTCCGGACAAGTGGTTTTACGACGGCAGCGTAAACAAATGGCTGCAGCCGGTGCCGGAACAACACATAACCTCTCATCAATAAAAGGCAGGGAAAGTAAGGTACCGTTTCTCGACAATAAACTTCTCCTTGACAACACGACATCAGACACATGAATGCGCTCAAAAGCGGAATGTCGAAAAAGAAACGGATGATAACGTTAATTCTTCTGCTGTTCCTACTTTTATCAGGATGGCGTCTTATGAATTTTGATCAGGAAGGGATGATATTTTTCCCGGAAGTGCTGCCTCCCGAATACAGATTTGATTTTCCCGTCCCCTTTGAGGAAATCAATCTGAAGGTCAAAGGGGCGACCATCAATGCTCTGTATTTTAAAATCGACAATCCGAAAGGGGCGGTCCTGTATTTCCACGGTAATGCCGGAAGCCTGAGCAGTTGGGGATATGCGGCTTTGGATTTTACAAGCAGATCGTATAACGTATTCATTGTGGATTATCGGGGTTACGGGAAAAGCACCGGCCGCATCATGAATGAAAGCATGTTACACGATGATGCGGCCGCCGCCTATGAATACGTAAAAAACCTTTACCCGGAAGAGCAGATCATCCTTTACGGGCGATCAATCGGTACAGGAATCGCCTGTTATCTCGCCACGCAAAATAAACCGCACATGCTGATTCTGGAATCTCCCTATTACAGTCTGAAAGACATTGCCAATCGATTCATCCCCTTTATGCCGGCAGCCCTGATTGATAAAATTTTCAAATACCCTCTGCGAACGGATCTCTGGATCCCTCATGTCCAGTGCCCCATTTACATTTTCCACGGTATGGAGGATGAAATCATCCCCTTTAATTCGAGTCGGCGTCTTGTACCCCTGATAAAATCGGAACATGAACTGATTGCCATCCCCGGCGGCGGCCACAATGATTTGATCAACTATCCTCTCTATCATGAAGGACTGGACCGTATATTAAAGAGTAATATCCCCTAATCATAAACAGCGGCGGGTGACTCTGTAAGCAATTTGCATTTCGCTGGATTCTTTCATCTGATACCCCTCTTACGCGTATTTTTCACGCTTTTTGGCATTTCCTGTCGATCTGATCCATTCAATAAATGTGTGGAACGATGATGCTTGACATCCATGGGTGATAACTCTATCTACTGTGCAACACCTCCTTGACATTACAATCTGTTTAATCTATTTTATTAAGGAGCGCAGACCATGAAGGGGTTCTATGGCCGGATTTTAATCGTTGATTTAACCAAAAGGTCTTTTCAGATTGAGGAACTGCCGGACGAGATTCCAACCCGATACCTTGGCGGAAAAGGTCTGGGTTCCTATCTTCTTTACCACCGAAATCCGCAGGGTGTGGATCCATTGAGCCCGGATAATTGTCTTATTTTTGCTACCGGGCCAGCCATGGGCAGTTTGTTATGGGGTTCCTCCCGCTACGGCGTTTTCACCAAATCCCCCCAAACGGGTTTTTATACCGAGTCCTACTCAGGGGGAAGAGTATCCGAAGCCGTTGATGCAACAGGATATGACGCCATTATCATCACGGGGGAAAGCGGTAAACCCGTTGTCCTGACGATCACCCCGGAAGGCACCTTATTCCATGACGCCCGGTCCTTATGGGGTCAGGACACCTATGCGGCCGAAGACACCATCCATCATCTGTATTCCACAAAGAATCCGGATTATAATTGAGTGGTGCCAACGCCCTCCATGAAAAGCTGTCTGTTACCCCCCGGGCCTGCTTCAAATGCTTCATGGCCTGCGGATGCCTGGCAATGATCAAGGAAGGGCGTCATCAGGGCCTGAAAATCGAAGGTCCCGAATACGAAACCCTCTATGCCTTCGGCGGGCTTTGTCTCATTGATCGCATTGAAGAAATTGCCCATCTCAATGACATTTGCGACCGTCTGGTTATGGATACGATTACGGCCGGCAATTTATGCGCTTTTACCGTTGAAGCCGCCAGACAGGGGAAAATTGACCACCGCATCGATTATGGGGATGTCGACGCGATTGCCAAGCTCCTTAACATGATAGCCACCCGTGAGGGCATCGGAGATCTGCTGGCCGAAGGCATACGCTTTGCTGCAAAGGCGTGGAATATGGAAGACATTGCGGTGCATGTCAAGGGGCTAGAACCGGCAGGCTATGATCCTCGGGTCCTCAAGGGCATGGGGCTGGGTTATGCCGTATCCGATCGCGGTGCCTGCCAGCTGAGATCGACTTTTTATAAGCCTGAGTTAAGCGGCATGATCGCGCCCGATGCCATTCAAGGCAAGGCCGAGCTTTTTCTTGATTTTGAAGATCGCCTCACCCTTTTCGATACGATGATTTTCTGTCGTTTCTTCCGTGATTTCTATACTTGGAACGAATTGGGACAAATTGTTCATCTGTTGACCGGCCTGTCCGGGGCTGATCAGGAGCTTCGCAAGCAAGCCGCCACTATCGCCGATCTCATCAGACATTTCAACATCCGCGAAGGTCTCACCAGGGAAGACGATCGCCTGCCGGAGAGTCTTTATAAGCAATTGGAGAAAACCGGCCATCAAATAACGGCAGATGAAATGGCTTTCATGATCGAAGATTATTGCCGCCTCCGCGGTTGGGATAAAAACGGGTCCCCGCCCTCTCTTGAACAATAGCAATCTTCCCCTGTTTATAAATCCTCGACGGCATTCGTTTCCCATCGGATTGCCGATGGGTGATGTGGGTCACACATAATAAGTGAAAATATATCGATACTTTAAACTGTGTTTTACCCGTAAGCCGGAGACGATTCTCGCCAGCCTCTGCAGGTCATTGATATCACGATCTAATCTATAACCGGCAGCCTGCACTTCCGATAAAATCAGTCATATTCGAAACTTAAGTTCAATCTCCCAGGAGACGATACAATAAACAGAGGAAAGTAGCGCATAAAAAATATGGATTAACATTTTAGGAGGAAATATAAATGTACTACGAATATTGGGGTCTTAAAAAGCCGCCGTTCGATAATGTGCCCGACCCCTCCATGTACGTCGATTGTCACCGTTCCATGGAAAATGCCATCGATGAAACGCTCTTTGCTATTGAAGAAGGCAATGAATGCATCGCGGTTATTGTCGGTGATGTCGGGCTGGGGAAAACACTTTCCATCAGAATGATCGTCGATGCCTTGAACGAGGAGAAATATCAGATAGCCCTCATCACCAATCCGGGAATCAGCTTCGCACAGATGCTCCAGGAAATTATCGGGCAATTGACGGAAACGGAATGTTTGGAAAACGATAAATTGAAATTGCTGGAGGTTTTCAACCATCTGCTTCATGCCACCAAGGAGGCGGGGAAAAAAGTATTGATTTTTATCGACGAAGCAAATGCCATCACCCCGGTTAATCTGGAAAATCTTCGACTCCTTACAAACATGCAGGATCAAAGCAGAAATCTATTTACGATGGTTCTGGCCGGACAGAATGAGTTCGCCCGCAGGCTCGAACATCCGAAACGGGCCAACTTTTTCCAGCGGATCGGCAGTTACAGCCGGATCGATAAACTCGAATCGGTAGGGCATGTCACAACCTATGTGACGACAAGGCTGGAACTCGCCGGTGCACAAAGACCCGTCTTTGATGAAAGCGCCTATGAAAAAATATGGGAGCATTCCGATCACGGTATCCCCCGGCTGATCAACAAACTCTGTAAGCTATGTTTGAAATCGGCGGAAGAAAATCAGCTTTCTCTTATCGGCGCTCAATGGGTCGATCAAATCGGCTCACGTTTAGGCAAACTGACGGGACCGGTCGTTCAAACACGCAAGCCCCGCAAGCGCCCTCATTTTTCGCCTGCAACGGATATCAAAGACGTCATCGATATCCCTTGTGCCAAAATTGATCATGACTATAACAACCAAATTGTCGTGAGCCGTCGTGACGGTCAGATTGTCCCCATGCGATCCCAATATCATCCATTTCCCATGACGGATTATCATCTTTTGGACACCATCCGTCAACCTCAGGTTAATCGTCACAAAACGATCTTTTTAATCAGTGACGGCCAATCCGAAAATTTGAATAAGAACTTAATCCTCTTATCAGCGATCCGGCAATACGACCATAAAACGGCGGAAATGCTTTTCCGTATCCAAGATAATGAAGCGTCAGAACCCGACTTGGGGAAAAATGATGACGAAGACGAAATGCATTTCGGCGATTTGAAAATAAAAATTAGCATTCCGGACCATTATATCGCCCAGTCCCGCTCATCAACACCGGAACAACGCTATCGGATTGCCGGAACGATTGCCGCTGAGGCCTTGAAGAGAAATCCCCAATTAACCCGGTCCTACTCTGCAGACCCGGTACCCATCTGGCAGGAAATCAGGGATTTCGTTTTGCAACAATTCGGTCGCGAAAAGGTTATATAAGTGGTCGATAAAGCCTCTGCATACCTGGAAGATGATCGCACATTATCCGACCATTCCAGGTTCGATGAAAACCATCTTTCGGATGAAAAAGGCGAGAAGCGCCTAAAATTCAATGGCACCTGTCTTGAAAATCAACGCGACGATGCCCGGAATACCGATGTCTGTGTCAATCTCGGATTTCTGTATTTAGAACAGGAAAATTATGAAGAGGCGCTGAAATGTTTCATAAGTGTTTTGGATTTCGAACCGAATAACCCGGAGGTATATAATAATATCGGATATGTTTATGAGCGAATGGATCGACTGGCAACCGCCCGATACATGTACCAGAAAGCTTTTCGTTTGGATCGTGAAAATGTGGAGGCCATCCTGAATATTGCTAACATCATGGATTTGACGGGGGACTATCACGGGGCACACGAGAAATATCGAATGGCCCTGGCCCTCGATCCCCAATCCATCAATGCTCATTTCTGTCTCGGCGTTTTATATGATCGATATGACATGTTTGATGAAGCTATTGATCAGTATCAAGAAGTCCTTTCCCGCGATCCCCGCCATCAAAAGGCCACCTACAATTTAAGCAGGTTATACCTGCAAACAGGAAATAATCAGGAAGCCGACAAATTGCTTAAAATTTTACTGGATATCGAACCGGATCACGCGGGCACCTGGAACAACATCGGCTCGCTCTATGAAGAGACCGGAGATCTCAAGAGGGCGCAAGATGCCTGGGAGCATGTTCTGAATATCGATCCATTTCAGGAAGAGGCAAATTATAATCTCGCCCATCTTCACTATACCTTATGGCAACGAAATCCCCGGGCTGTCATTAAGCGTCAAATCATCGACAGGCTCAAATTTATTCTTTCCCTCTACCCCAAAAATGTCAAGGCCTCATCCCTGCTGGCAAACATTGAAGCAGCCTAGCCGATTGATCTGCTATTTTTCGTCATTCATCCTCCGCCGCATATGGGCCCACGAACCCATTCCGACCTATCGGGCAAGCGTTTGCGCCAAGTGATGCATTTCTTCCAGAAAGACCTGCTCCTCACCGACATCGGCTTTGAGCGACCCTACCGAAAGGGTTGTCATCGTGGCCATATCCGTCCTTTTGGCCTGGAGGATCATCGCATTGCCCAGGATGGCAAGATTGCCCGTTACGGCCTCGTTGGCGGCCATCCATTTGCCAATGCGAATGGCCTCCTTCTCATCAATCAAACCAGTCTGCTGAAGTTTCAATTCATCCATAACCTGAGCCATATTTTCCCGATTGATCAAATCAAATTTCCCTATCTGATGCAATTCTTCCCGTAAGGCTTCCGCCAATACCATGGCAACCGTCCGGAGATTTTCCCTGGTATTGAAATCGTAAATAATGAGCTTCGTCTTGCCCTGATGCGACACCACATCAACATTGCGCTCTTCTTCACAGTCAGGAGACGTCTTCGCCTGACGAACCGGAGGCAATATTGCCGGGTTATTATTCACGGCCATCTGCGAAGAATCTTGACGGTCACTCCGACGATTTCCGGAGGCGTCTATCGGCACCGGCGATGCCGTTTGAATCGTTTTGGATTCGCCAAACAGCGGTTTAATATCTTTTTCCGAATTTTCAGCTTCAGCGACATTTAAAGGCTTTGTCATACTAAATCGTCCTTTTTTCATGGCCGTCGCCAGCATATCGCCTTTGGCCAGGTTGAAAATCTCCCTGAATGAATGCCGAATAATTCTTTTGTGCTCCAGCGACGTCTCTTGTTTACCGTGACGTTGATGAATGTTGTAATAGGTATTGTAAGTCTTTCCCGTCTCCGTGTTGATCAGCACCATACGGCTGTACAGAAATTCATTGTGACCGCGTTCAATCACCAAAACATAGTCGGCATGGAGCGCCTCCCCGACTTTTTTTGCCAGGGCCCAGTCCTGTTTTTCCCATTGCCATCCGGTGGTTGATTGCGATCCTAAAACCTTGCGGATTTCTTTTTCCGGAACTACATCATAGGCGCCTTTTTTATTTAAGATGTTGGCCGTAATTTCGAGCAGGGCTGCGGAAAATTCTTTGTGAGAAACAGGCCAACTCCCTCGCGGTAAATCCCCGGAAACAGGCTGGACAAAAACCCGGAGCTTGTGGGACGCCGGAGGCGTAGACATGGTATTCAGCCGCTGCGATGCACATCCATATAAGCACATTAATATTATTGAAATAAATACGATGAACTGACCGTTACAAAGATCAAATCTTGCCCTCATAAAACAGGTGTCTCCTTATATAGATATTTTTTCTCTTTCTAAATTTTTCCTTTTTGTTTTGCAAATGTTGTGCCCTCTGCAGATATACGGTATGAGCTCTAAGATAAATTTCAATATAAATACTCAACATTTCAATAAACAATGCCGATAATCAAGACATACGAAAAAAATTAATTAAAACCGGATAGTTTAAGAACGGATGCCAAAGATATCGTAATGGACCGAAACGGGGAAGAGCAAAAAATAGCATTGATTCTGTCGGACATCGCAGAAAAAATATTTAACGAGGTCAGTCTCGGCTTTGATCCCGAGGTTTTTGATGTTCTCGATAATCTTGATTCAACGGAGCAACAAATCGAGTTTCTCAAGGTAAAAATCGGCGAAGATATTCTTGCCCGGCTGTTTGGTATAGCAAATTCCGTTTATTTCGGGCAGTTGAAAAGAGGCAAGGTCGATACCTTTTATGAAGTCATTACCCGGCTGGGGATGGACCTGACAAAGCTGATTATCATCTTCATGTCGATGGCCGCCCTTTCCAAGGATGAAGAGGTGAAGATCATTTTTGCCAGGAGTTTTGCGACCTCTATCCTCGCCAGTAAATTGATTGCGAATGAATGCGGCCTCACTTATGAAGACACAAAAAAAGTTGAAATTGGCGGACTGCTCCTGGAAATAGGCAAGATTATGATTGTGGTCTATCGGTCATTGTACCCCGATGACTATAAACAAGCCGGAATAGATGAATCTTTCGTTACGGAACACCACACAACACTGGGTCTCATGTTTATAGAAAAATACAATTTCTCCGAAAATCTTAAAGATATCATTTCCGCAAAATATCTGACACTCGGTCAAAAACTCGTAAAGCTATCGTCCATTGTTCTGATCGCTCACACCCTCGTCGACCATAGTTTTCGAAATTTCCACAACAAGCTGATCATCGCATCACCCCTTCCCGATCCGGACGGTAACATCACCTATACAACGGGCTGGGCCATTGAGAGTATGTTTAAAGCGGTCGGCCTGTCGAAACATATCAAACTCCTTAATCCATCACAGACTAATCAAAAGTAGCGCCTCGAGGCAGCTTGATATTTGACCGACGGAAATTAAAATAAGGAAATTTCCGCCCGGTACAGGGCTTCGGAAACGAAATTGAGCATCAATCCTACATAGACGATCGTAAATAAAGCATGCCTTAAAAAATATCTTGAAAACACATGGTGCTCCACATGGCAGCGCCAGGCATAAAGCACGGCTGTCTGGAGAATAAACAGCGAATAACCCAGAACAACCAGAATTTTGGCCTCCAATCCCCAAGGCCCGACATGGACGAGGTAAGCGGTAGCGGCAAAAGCCAAATGAGCGAATCCGACTTCGTATTGATAAAAGAAATTTTCCGACTCCCTCAACAAACGCAGGGCATCGCTTTTATGAAAAAGGAAGTGTCCGGCGAAACTCAGCAGTCCGGCAAGGGCTACCGTTGTTAAAACCGTAATATCCAGAGCCTCATCAAGGCGGTCATGGAATAAACGATAATAACCGACAAAAAGCCCGATCGTCCCTATGCCGATCCGAATTACTGCATTGACATGTGCTATCATGGTTTTCACTCCGTTCGGATGATCAAAATAAGTGCGACAAAATCATGGAAATGGTTTAATACATGGTTTCCGCCGATAAAGCCGTTGCGGCTTTCAGATAAAAACGTTCGGCGTAATCTTTTACCATCCGGTCGGCACTGAAGCGCCAGCCAAGCGTTTTGATCGTATTTTTCATAAACGAAACCCACTGGTGCGGAATGCCGCCCACATCCCGGTCGTAATAGAGCGGGATAACTTCCTTTTCCAGGGTTTCGTAGAGATATTCGGCATCCCGCTTGTACTGTATGGACGAATCGTTATGCATGCCGCCGTGACCGATGGCAAACCCGTTATTACCTTCGTAGGCCTCATTCCACCAACCATCCAAAACGGACAGATTCAGCCCCCCATTGAGAAGAACCTTTTGGCCGCTGGTACCGCAAGCTTCCAAGGGACGCTGCGGCGTGTTCAGCCATACATCCACCCCCTGGACCAGGTGACGGGCCACATTATAGTCATAATTCTCGACGAACACGACCCTGTTTCTATAGGCAGTGTTATAGCTGAACTGGGCAACCCGCTGCAGCAGTCGTTTTCCGTCATCGTCTCTCGGATGCGCCTTGCCGGCAAAAATAATCTGGATGGGGCGGGATGCATCCTGGATCAGTTGGACCAGACGCTCCGTCTGTGATAAAATTAAATCGCCGCGCTTATATGCGGCAAACCGGCGCGCGCAACCGATGGTCAGGACATCCGGGTCGAGAATCTGATCGATCAGGTTAACGGTTTCATCGTGCCCCAAACGCACCGATTGCGTATGCAGCCGCCGCCGGCAAAAGCGGATGAGCCGCATTTTCAAACTCTGATGGGTTTCCCACAGCTCACCGTCATCAATCTCATCCACCATTTCCCAGATATCGGGATGCACCATCCGCGTCGACCAGTCCGGTCCCAGGCGGGTCTCAAACAATTGATACATCTGCGGCGCCAGCCATGACAAGACGTGAACACCGTTGGTGATGTGGCCGATGGGGCTTTCCGATTCGGACTTACTCGGCCATAAGGGCTGCCACATCAGGCGGCTCACATGTCCATGAAGCGCCGAAACGCCATTCGATCGCCGCGAACCTTTTAAAGCCAGAACGGTCATACAGAAGGGCTCCGATTTGTCGCTGGGATTAACCCGCCCCAGGGCCATGAAATCGTCATGGGACAGGCCCAACTTCTCTCGGAAAAGGCCTAATTGTTCTTCCACCAAATCGGGCGGGAAACGGTCATGTCCGGCGGCCACCGGCGTATGTGTCGTGAAAACGACATACTGTGAGACCCGCCGGTGGGCACGATGAAAAGGAATCCCGTCGTATTCCATATAGCGGCGAATCCCTTCTAGTATGGCAAAGGCACTATGCCCCTCATTCAAATGGACGACCCCCGGAAATATATTCAAACCCTGTAAAATGCGGGCGCCGCCGATCCCCAAAAGTATCTCCTGACGGATGCGCAACCGATCGTCCCCGCCGTAAAGGCGAGACGTCAATTCACAGTCTTCTTTACAGTTCTCTTCGACATTGGAATCCAGAAGCATCAGGGGCACCCTGCCGACCTGAAGTTTCCAGACTCTTGCCGAAAGAGGACCGGTCCGGGTATCGATCATGACCACCAGGGGCTGACCATTAGCGTCCCGGACCGCCTGGAGGGGCAGGTTTTTTATATCAAGGTTGACATAATTTTCTTGCTGCCATCCCTCCTGGTTCAGGAGCTGGCTGAAATAGCCCTGCTGGTAAAGAAGACCGATACCGATCATCGGGATGCCCATGTCGGAAGCGCTTTTCAAATGATCGCCCGCCAGGATGCCTAAACCGCCTGAATAGATAGGCAGCGATTCATGCAGACCGAATTCGGCGGAAAAATAAACCACGGGCCGGCTGTTTAAATTCCCACCGTGCACGGCACCCCAGGCCTTTCTCTTTTTTATATATTCATCCAGACGCCGAAAGGCATAGTTGATCCGGCTGTGCAACACAAGTTCCGATGCCCGATTTTCGATTTCATCCGGCGTTGTCTGATTAAGAAAAGCAATGGGATTGTGATCGACCCGACGCCAGAGATACGGATCAAGGTCGGTGAAGATACTGATCACTTCCGGATGCCAGGTCCACCACAGGTTCATGGCCAATACACGAAGACGGGTGTGGAGTGTTACGTTCGAATTTGCCATTCGCCGATCTCCTTTCAAGAAGGTATAAGGTTAAAGCACTTCTGAGAATCCCGGCCTATGCCTGATTCCACCGGATTTCCCTTCTCTGTTTTGACGATCAAGAGACAATACCATCAAGGCCTCATTGAAAACGTTAAATACAACCTGAATTTGGTAAAGTGTCCGGCTTGAGACCGGATATTTTGAAGGCGTTTGCTGAATCTTGATTCGAACTATGCATACTATTTGATTAGTTGTCAATGGGTTGATGAATTTCCGGATTCTGTCACGTTGAAATCAATGGCATGGAAGCCGACCTTTGTTAAAATTCTTTACAAAATAAACGAAAAAAGATAGTTTCTCTCCGATTTCGTCCAGCTATAGAGGGGATAAGCCAATGATCAGAAAAGCCGGATTCGATAATGAAAAATACATCAGGGAGCAAACGAAAGAAATTCTGGAGCGGGTGGAGCGCTTTGACAATAAACTGTATTTGGAGTTCGGTGGAAAGCTCCTGTATGACTATCATGCCGCCAGGGTCCTGCCGGGGTATGATCCCAATGTCAAAATGCGTCTCATCCGGGAATTGAAAGACAAAGCGGACGTCCTTCTTTGCATTTATGCCGGCGACATCGAAAGAAAAAAGATCCGGGCCGATTTCGGTATCACCTATGATTCCGATGCCATGAAGCTGATCGATGATCTGCGGACCTGGAATATCGACGTCCTGGGCGTGGTGATTACCCGCTTCGATAATCAGCCGGCGGCGACGCTTTTCAAAAACAAACTGGAGAGAAGAAACATCAAGGTTTTTACCCATTATTTCACCAAAGGGTATCCGACGGATGTCGATTTGATTGTCAGCGATGAAGGATACGGCGTCAACGAATATATTCAGACGGACAAACCGCTCGTCATCGTTACCGGTCCGGGACCCGGCAGCGGTAAAATGGCCACCTGTTTGTCCCAGCTTTATCATGACCACCGGCGGGGCATCCGTTCCGGTTATGCCAAATTCGAAACCTTTCCCATCTGGAATCTGCCCCTGAAACATCCCGTCAACGTCGCTTATGAATCCGCCACAGCGGACATCAGAGATTCCAACCTCATCGATCCCTATCATCTTGAAGCTTACGGCAAGACGGCCGTCAATTATAACCGGGACATCGATGTATTTCCTATCCTGAAGAGGATTTTAGAAAAGATTACCGGCGGCGCCTCCTTTTATAAATCACCAACGGATATGGGTGTGAACCGCGCCGGTTTTGCCATCACCGATGATGAAATCACTCAGGAAGCCTCCAAACAGGAAATCATCAGGCGCTTTTTTCGCTATCGCTGCGAATATGCCATGGGTTTTGCCGACAAGGGAACCGTCCAGCGGGCGGAGCTTTTCGTGAAGGATTTTAATCTGAAACCAACGGACCGCTGCGTCGTCGACCCGGCGCGAAAAGCCGCGCTGGACGCCATGGATCAAAACAAAGGCAATGAAGGCATTTATTGCGGCGCCGCCATGGAACTTGCCGATGGAACCATCGTCACCGGCAATAATTCCCCCCTTTTACACGCCGCATCCGGCCTGATTATCCATGCCATTAAGCACCTTGCCGACATTCCGGAAAAAATCAAGCTTTTGCCGTCTTCCATTACGGATGCCGTCAGTAACCTGAAAACGGAAGTCTTAAATGAAAAAGCCATCAGTCTGGATCTGGAAGAAGCGCTCATCGCCTTGAGCATCAGCGCCATTACCAATCCCGCGGCACAGTTGGCCGTGGAAAAATTGAACGAACTTCGCAACTGCGAAATGCATATGACCCATATTCCATCGCCGGGAGACGAAGCGGGTCTGCGGCGTCTCGGTGTCAATCTGACGACGGACCCCAACTTTGCGACCAAAGATCTCTTCATCAGTTGATGTGATGACATCGAACTAATCGGCAAATAAACATAAATACTTGCAGCAATAGGATATTTACTTGACATCCCAAAATACCTTCACCTATACTGCGCCCAACTAAAAGGTTATTTTAGCGATGTTCATCCCCATCGTCCTGTCTTTGCCGGACAGTGTCCCTTTCATTCATCGTTCCCAGGGCGAGAGCATCCTATTGACCTTCCGGTCCGACACCAACAAAAAAAATCAAAAGCCGTCTGCTTGATCATTATAGAAGGATTCGACGGCGATAAAGGAGAGGATAACATGGAATTTAAGTATGACATCAGAGATTTACAATTTATTTTGAAAGAATGGCTGCCCACCCAGGATGTGGCCGCCTGCGACCGATTCAAAGATACCTTCAGCATGGAGGATATCGATATGTTGCTGAACGAAGGCTACAAAGTGGCCCGGGAAGTGATCAGTCCCATCAATGTTCCCGGCGATAAGATCGGCATTAAATTCGAAAACGGCATAACAACGCCCACACCGGGTTTCAAAGAAGCCTATCAGTTCCTCCAGCAAAACGGCTGGGCCTCCAGCAGCGAGTGCATCATCGTGGATACGGGTATGCCGCTGATTATGTACAAGGCCCTGTTCGAAGTCAACTGCGCCGCCTGCACGGCCCTCATGTCGGCCGTCAAACTGACCAGTGGCGTGGCCAACCTGATTCTGCGCTTCGGAACGGAAAAGGACAAAGAGATGTTTCTGCCGAAGCTGTTTTCCGGCGAATGGCAGGGTACCATGTGCATTACGGAGCCCAACTACGGCTCCGATGCGGGTGATATGATCTCCAAATCATTTCCCACGGACGACCCCCGCATCTATAGAATCAAGGGAACCAAGATGTTCATCACCTGCGGCGATCAGGGCCACTGTGAAAATACGATCCATATGGTTTTGGCGCGTCCGCCCCAGGCGGCACCGGGCTCGCCGGGCATCGGTCTTTACATCGTGCCGAAAATCTGGGTCAATGACAACGGCACTCTGGGCAAGCCGAACGATGTCACGACCGTCGGTATCGAACACAAGATGGGCCTCAAGGCCCACGCAACGGCCCTTCTTAATTTTGGCGATGAAGATGAATGCTACGGCATCCTGGTCGGCAATCCGCCGGATGAAAAAGGCATGTCCAAAGGGTTATCCATGATGTTCCATATGATGAACGAATCACGGATCGGCACCGGTCATAATTCCAACACCCAGGCGGCCGCCGCTTACTACTACGCCTCCCGGTTCGCCACGGAACGCATCCAGGGCAGACCTTTTGGCCTGAGAAAAGCTGAGCGTGTGCCGATCATCAAGCACGAAGACATTCGGAGAATGCTCCTCGACATGAAATCCCATGTGGAGGGCGTTCGCGCCATGACCTTCCGGGGATTTTATAATCTCGATATCCAGGCCAACAGCAGCGACAAGGAAAAGGCCAAAACATGCGGCGAGTTTGCGGAAATTCTGACACCCTTGGTAAAGGGTTACGGCAGTGAGGTGACCCTCGGCGTCATCGCTCAGGCCATGCAGGTATTGGGTGGTGTGGGCTATACGCAGGAATATCCCATCGAACAGCTCATGAGGGATTCGAAGATCCTGACAATCTGGGAGGGCACAACATACATCCATGCTCAGGATCTGATCAACCGCAAGATGCGGATGAATGAGGGCAAACCCTTCCTGGCCTGGATGGCCACCATCAAAGATTTTATTGACGGAAACCTTAAAGCCAAAGGCTTTGAAAAGGAAATGGCCAAACTGGCCAGGGCTTATCAGTGCATGGAGGAAGTCCTGAATATATACAATAGCTGGTACAGCCAGATGGACACGAAGCGGCAATTCATTCCTCTGTATGCCGTCAGGGCCCTGTTTGTATGCGCCCACGTCCAGGTGGCCGAATGCCTCCTGTCACAGGCCCTTGTCGCCAAGCAAAAGCTTGCCGGCGCCAATGCCGTCGATAAGGTATTTTATGAAGGAAAAATTGCCGGTGCCCGGTATTATGTCAATAACGTTCTGCCCAATGTTTATCTAACAACCGAGATGATCAAGGAAGAGGACGAAACGGTCTTGACGTGTCCTGAAGAATCGTTGGTCGTTTAGGATCGAGGTTCAAGGGGCAAGGTCCAAGGGATAAGGTAAAAGGTTCAAGGATCAAGGGGCAAGTCACTCTCTCATCCGCCCCTAGTGGAAGAGATTAATTCTATCGAGGCTGCTTTTCGGCCAGCCCCCCTCCATCCCTCCCCTGGTGGGAGGGATGGAGGGGGGTAATTTAAAATTACGGGAGGGCTAAAAAATGGATTTCTCACTGAAGAGACAGGTGGCTATTGTTACGGGTGGAAGCCGGGGCATCGGTAAGGCCCTGGCCATTGCGCTTGCGGAAGCGGGTGCCGATATCGCCATTGCCAGCCGCAAGCTTCCGGATTTGGAAGCCGCAGCGGAAGAAATCAAAAAAACAGGGGCCAAATGTCTGCCCGTTCCAACCCATGTGGCCCGAATGGATGACATCAATAACCTCGTTTCAAAAGTCGTGTCCGAGTATGGGAAGATCGACATCCTGGTCAACAACGCCGCCACCAATCCCACCGTGGCCGCGGCCATTGACGTCGACGAACGGGCCTGGGACGCCGTCATGAACCTCAATCTGAAAGGCCTGTTTTTCTTAAGCCAGGCCGTGGCCCGGGTCATGAAGGAAAAAGGGGGCGGAAAAATCATTAACATTGCCTCCATCGCCGGTTTCACCCCCGATGTCCTGCCGGTTTATTCCATCAGCAAGGCCGGCGTTATCATGGCGACAAAGGTCATGGCCCAGCAGTGGGGACCATATAACATCCGGGCCAACGCCGTCGCCCCGGGATTGACCAAAACACGCTTCAGCGAGTTCCTCTGGAGTAATCCGGAAGTGGCCGAAGTGGCCATCGGCAAAAACCCCATCCCCCGGGTCGCCGAACCGGAAGATATGGCAGGAGCGGTGATCTACCTTGCGTCCGATGCCTCACGTCACGTTACGGGACAGACGATTATCGTCGACGGCGGAAGTACGATATAACGAGATATTCAAACTTATTATGATGGATCTCACCGAACTTTCTATCACTGAGGCTTCAGCTCTGCTGCAAAAGGGTGAGATATCGCCGGTCGAACTGACGAACGCCCATCTCCAAAAGATTACCACACTGAATCCCCGTCTGAATGCTTTTATCACCGTCACAGAAGATGCGGCCATGGAACAGGCCAAAAAAGCTGAAGAAATTCTGGGACAAAGCAGAGAATCCGCCGATCATCCGCCAAGTCTTTTATGCGGAATTCCCCTCGCTCTGAAGGATCTTTATGAAACCCGTGGAATCCGAACGACGGCTGGCTCTCTGTTCTTTGCCGATTATGTGCCGCCGGCCGACGCAGCGGCGGTGGAAAAACTGAACGCCGCCGGGGCTGTTCTCTTAGGCAAACTGAACATGCACGAAATCGCCTTGGGTCTCACCAGCGTCAACCCCCATTTTGGCGCAGTCAAGAACCCCTGGGCTTTGGACCGCGTCTCGGGGGGATCATCAGGCGGATCGGCCGCCGCTTTAGCCGCCGGGTTGTGCATGGGTTCCCTGGGAAGCGATACGGGAGGATCGATCCGCGTCCCCTCGTCGTTATGCGGATGCGTCGGCCTCAAGCCGACTTTCGGGCGCGTCAGTGTCCGCGGCGTCATTCCCTTGAGCTGGAATCTGGATCACGCGGGGCCCATGGCCCGCCGGGTTGACGATGTCGCCCTCCTGTTGCAGGGTATTGCCGGTTATGATCCGGCCGATCCTTATTCTGTCAATCGACCGGTGGATGACTACTGTACCGATATTACTGACGGCATAAAAGGTTGGCGTATCGCCGTTGCCAAAGATACTTACTTTACAACAAAGACTCACGTTGATATTGTCAGGGCTCTTGATGAAGTCACTGATATGTTTGCCAGACTCGGGGCAATCTGCGAACTGGTCGACTTTCCCGATGCCCGTCAGGCCGCCGCGGCCAACGGCATTATGATCATCAGTGACGCCGCGGCTTTTCATGAAGAGCGGCTGAAAAATCATCCTGAACAGTTCGGCGGAGATGTCCGTCAGCGCCTCCAGATGGGCGCCGCCATGCCCGCAATAGACTATGTGCTGGCCCGCCGCACCCAATCGCTGCTGCGGTATCTTTTCAGCAGATTTTTTGATGATTACGATCTGCTGATAATGCCGACGACACCGGTTGCCGCACCAGCCATTGCCGATTCCGACGCCGTCGAACAGGCGGCTTGGTTGACCCGCTTTACGGCACCATTCAACCTGACGGGACTGCCGGCCCTCTCCCTCCCCTGTGGTTTCACTTCGGAGGACCTGCCGGTAGGATTGCAGATCTGCGGGCCTCCCTGGTCGGAAAAGAAAATCCTCCAGGCCGCGTACGCTTACGAACAAGCCACGCCATGGCATAAAAGATTGCCGATTTCCATCACATCATGACCTCGCTACGGGATATAAGAATGTTTTGGCGTTCCCACCCACCCATTCTTGAACGGCCCGCAGACCGACACGGCTCAGACCCGCGCTGTAAATTCCGTCCTTAAACTCAGCGGCCAAACTCCGCTTGACAGACCTGCGTTCTCTTCCTATACTTTAAAAAAAAGGGCATTGCGGTCAATCTGGAAGTCATTTTGGGGAAGATGCTTTTGCGACAGGAGGGCCTATGTATTTTTCCGTAAACGAGACGATCGGCATTATTAAGCCTCATATCGACATCCATACCCTCGGCATTTCCCGCATCGAGGAAATCCTCACGGAAATGGGGTTTGAGGTCTGTGTACCCGATATGGCAATTGCCAGGGCCGTGGAAGACGCCCGCAAATTTGAAAACATCGCACAAATCAAACAATGGATCCTGGACAAAAGAATAAGCATTCTATGCTTCAGCTACCGCCTGGACCCCAATGACGCCACCAGCAAGTTTTTGAAACTATATAATCAGATCGCCGATAACAATCTTTTAAAAAAATCGGGCGGCCTGATTAAAAGAATTTGCTTTGCGGCGCTGCCCCCTGCGGTCACAGAAATAGAAGCCAGAAGATTGAAAGATGTTGTCTGCTTTGCCGGAGATGAAAATTACACGGACACATTAATAAAAATGGGGATTAATCCCGAGGACGCTCCCCAAAACATGGTCGGCGTCCATCCCTATGACCTGTTTCTCAACGATTTTGGAAAGGATTTGATCAATACCTCTCCTTATTTAAGTGAACCGCCCCATGATAATAACTTCGGCGAGGATTACGGCACCCCGAAAGAAAAAGTGGAAGACAGAATCGCTTTCTCCTTAAAAAAACATCAGAGTCCCTTATTCCGGGCCCATGTCGGGCCCTATCAGGAAAAAAGACTGGAGGCGCTGAAACAGTTTATAAATTGGGTCAAGCGATTGTCCAAAACAGGCTATCTGGATGTCTTATCCATCGGCACATCGCAATTGACTCAGGAAGACTTCAACGGCGACTGGGACGGCAAACCGAACGGCGGCGGCATTCCGATCCACAGTCCGGAAGAGTATACCATGGTTTACAAAGCCTCGCGGCCTCTGCTGGTCCGCACCTACGCGGGCACATCGAATATTCCGGGCCTGGCTAAAATTTATGAAGAAACGATCAATATGGCCTGGCATGCCTTGTCTTTCTGGTGGTTTTCCCGGATCGACGGCCGTGGCCCCAACGATTTGCTGCAGAACTTGGAGGAACACTTCAAGACTTTAGACGTTGTCGCACAAGCGGGCAAACCCTTCGAACCCAATATACCCCATCATTTCGCCTTTCGGAACTCGGATGACTTAAGTTACGTCGTTTCCGCTGTTTTAAGCGCAAAGGCCGCCTTCAAGAAAGGCATTAAAAGTTTTATCCTGCAAACGATGTTAAACACCCCCAAATATACTTGGGGGGTAAAGGATCTGGCCAAAGCGGCGGCCATTCTCCATTTATTAAGGGAATGGAATCCCCCCGATTTTTCGATCTATCTGCAGACCCGCGCCGGACTGGACTATCTATCTCACCGGCCGCTGACGGCAAAGCAGCAACTGGCAAGCGTGACGGCCCTGATGGATGATATCGAACCGGAGACAACGATGTCCCCTCATATCATCCATGTGGTCAGCTACTCCGAAGGCTACGCCCTGGCGGATCCTGCCGTTATCGATGAGAGCATTCAGATCACCCAGCATGCCCTGAAAAAATACCGGCTCTTGAAAAAAGGAAACAATACTTTTGCGGTCAAAGACGATGATGCCTATCGGGAACGGCTGACGTACCTGATTGAAAACGCCGGATATATCATCAGGCAACTGGAAGCCCATGTCAAAAATCTATATTCGCCGGAAGGATTTTTAAAGATTTTCAAGGCCGGCGTTTTTCCGGTGCCCCAGCTTGTCTATCAGCGGGATGTCTATCCGGATGCGGTCAACTGGAAGACCAAAGTGCGAAACGGACAAGTCGATCTTTACGACGGCGATCATATGATCGATCCCAAAGACAGGATCGGCACCGTCATCAGTCGAATCAAAAAAATGCCTTGATTTCCCTGACAAGCGGCAATATCACCACGCCATAATCTAAAATGCGTAGGAAGCTCCCTGATCGCGCGCTGCTTATGCCCAGGAACAAATCTCGTCTAATGAGATGTCACAAACCGGCACTATTTCCCCTTGAAGAAAGGCTCCCGTTTTTCGACAAAAGCGCGGGCGCCTTCTTGATGGTCTTCCGTCGCCTGCAGTTCTTTTAACAGCGGTGATACATACTCAATGGTTTCTTCCAAACTGAGTTTCAACCCCTCATAAATAACCTGCTTGGCTTTTTGGATGGCCAGAGGCGGCCCTTTGACAAGTTTCTCGGCCAGTTCTCTTGTGGCACCCGCAAGGTCGTTATGCGGCACGACCATCGTCACCAGACCGATCCGCTCGGCCTCCTTCGCATCCACCATATCCCCCGTCCAGACAAGCAGACAGGCCCGGTCGATACCCACCAGTCGCGGCAGAAAGTAGGTCCCTCCCATGGCCGGGATGAGCCCCCGCCGGATAAAGACCTCCGCAAATCGCGCCCGGTCCGAGGCAATTCGGATATCGCAGGCCAGGGCCAGGTCCAGTCCCCCGCCGGCGGCGATGCCGTTGACGGCGGCAATCACCGGCTTGGGAAATCGATGGAACATCAGACCCATCGGCATATTCCGGCTTGCCACGGTTTTACCGCCGGACCGTCCCGCTCTTTTTGCCATCGCCTTCACATCGGCGCCCGAACAGAAGGAGTTACCGGATCCCGTTACCGTCAGTACCCGAACATCGTTATCCCGGGCGGCGTCATCGATCGCTCGGGAGAGGCTGTCCGTCATCTCCGGGGTAAAGGCGTTTCGGTTGTCCGGCCGGTTCAATGTGATCGCGGCAATCCTGTCTTCCTTGTTATAGAGAATATCCTGATACACCATCAACATTCCTTTCTTGTTAAGCGCCATAACCCCGCAAGTCACGCCGCCGGGCATAAAATAATTCGTTACGTCGATCATGGAACGATTTCATTCAATGAATAACCTTCAACTCGTGACAGACTCGTAGAAAGTCGAAAATCACCCTCTCCCTTGAGGCGAGAGGGTTGGGGTGAGGGTGAGAAATAACGTTATGACAACTGATTATCAATCCCCCTCCCCTTCATCCCCTCCCACCACGGGAGAGGAATATGACTCTTTACAGGACCATCACTCGTTACTGTTTGCGATTATCTATTGATCGTCTTTTTATTTTCGCATTCATTGACTCTCCGGACCGTACCATCACGCAAACCCCAGTGACCCCCATGGCTCAGGGAAACACGATTTTTGTTTGATGGTCGACAAAGGCCGCCCGCAGACACTCCAGACTCGGGCGTTCCATCTCAATCTGAACAAACCGCCGGCCGATTTCTTCCGGGGCGTGGGCATCGGAAGCCTGGATGCAGGCATGCCTCCGGGGAAAGTCCCGCATCAGCCCGTTATTCCACAGGTCCTTGTTCTGAGGAATGGTGATTTCCAGAGCATTGAGGTACTGATTCTCGTGAATCCTCAACTTCTCCCGTCGGGGCAATCCGGTTTCCAGAAAGCCGCTCGGCCAGCGCTCGATATGGGCGGCAACATTGATGCCACCGTATTGGTGTGTTTTTTCTAAAACCTCTTCAAGACTGCTTTGTGTCATCACCGAGGCATCACCCCATGACTCCCGCGGCAATCCTACAGCGCTGAGAAAATTTCTCAAATCGTCGGACGGAATATTTTCCTCGAACAGGACAATCACGTGGCCGCCCGGCGTTGACAACTCAATCCCCGGAAAGATGAACAGACCCTGACCACGAGCCGCCGCACGGATATCGTCAATCGCCTCGACCGTGTTATGGTCGGTAACACCCAAGATGTCCAGCCCTGTTTCCAGCGCTGCACCGACAATCTGCTCCGGACGAACCGACAAGTCCCGATAGCAAAGCGATTCGGGTGTATGGACATGCAGATCCGCCTTGCGATAAGTCAAACCGTTTACATCATTCATTTCACTATTCAGGTGCTTCGCATTCCACTTTCCTGATCCAAGTCTTTGTCCGGCTGCAATCAGAAAGGAAGGGGCTTGGGATGCTCTAAATACAGCAGGTAAAATAAGTTGAATCATTTTTTTCTATTTTTTAATCTTGCATAACTTGTCAAATCCGTCAATCTTCGATTTCCTGATGTCGGAAGCTACATCTTTGGCATCGTTGTTTAACAAATAATTGATGGCCGACTCGATAATAATTTTCAGTTGTGGTATTTTACAGGCATTCATCAGGAGGTGCAGGTTATGTCGATTAAAATCAGCGCGGAGTTGTCCCACATCTGCCCCCTCGAAGACGTCAAAGAGCACGCAGAGTCACTGGAACAGCTTGGCTATTATCGGATCTGGGTCCCGGACACGGTGGCCTCCCCCTGGGAAGCATGGCTGGCCGCAAGCCTCATCGTTCACCACACAAACCGGGTCCATATCGGCGTCGGGGTCATGAATCCTCACACGCGCCACCCCTTTGTAACCGCCCAAATGGCCGCAACGCTGCAACATCTGAGCGGTGGACGACTTGCCCTGTCGATCGGCAAAGGCATCGGCCGTTTTCTGGAAAAGGCGGGCATCAATCAGCATGAATCAGCGGTCGAAGAATTTATTACCGTGTTGCGACAATTGATCGCCGGTGAACGGACGAGCCTTGACGGCAACGCGTTTCATCTGGACGGACTGCGTATCCGGGTCCGGCCGCCATCAGAACCCGTCCCCATCTATATGGCGGCCATAGGAATGGATAGCTGGCGGTCGGCTTTGCAGGTGGCAGACGGCGTGGAAACGATGTGGCACGATCAATGCGCAGAAACACGCAGGCTGGCCATTCCGGAAAACAGTTTTCCATCTGCGGTCCTTCTGCCTTTTTCCATTTCGCGGAAAAACTTCTTTCCCCGGCAGGTCGGTTCCGTTGCAGAATTGCAGGACCGGGTCTCCCTTCTCGATGAATCCGGTTTCGATGAGGCCGTTGTCGCCTATGGCGACATGGCAGACCTGGAAACGGCGGCCAAAATAATCAGAAACCATTGAGCATATTGGTGAATCATATTTATCTTTAAATATTCAGCAATTTTCCGCCTGCCTTTTTGGCGTAACACGGGAAACATAAGTAAAGCCGATACTTCCTCCCGTGTTGTCGGGATTTCTTACAATTCAGGTCATCCATCGTTGTAAACCGATATCACTGACATTTTCGGCATATATTACCTAAAATACTTTTTTATTGTCGGTAATCCTTACAAGTATAGATTATCCGGCACCCTTAATTATTCTATTTTTATATTAAATCCTATAATTTCTTGGGTATCACACGAGGTATATAAACACTCAGACGTCCCGAAAAAATGTAACTAAAAGATCTTTTTTAATTTTTCAAAACGCTCTCCTTTTTAAAGGGTCGCAAAAGTAGATCGTTTTATACCAAGCTGATTATCCAAACTCAATCCTGAAATACAAAATAAATTCAGTTTGATGAAATGTCGTTGCCATAAAGCTTTCCAGCCGCCGAAGGCAAAGTAGCTCATCCCTATCGACTCGCAGCAACATCGCAAGAAAAACCGTTGTGATGTATTCCCACTGTCGAATTAGTTTACAATATTTAAGGTTTAAGAAAGACCTATTTAGATATTCATTAGTATATCATATACTTACGTCGTGGCATGCATATTGCTATGTCAGTCAATGGTGTTGCGTTTACCGGCAGACATACGTCTGTTCATTCCCCATGGAACACCGACAGGCCTGAATAAAGATAACAATCACCATCTGCGCAGCTCACTATGAGGAGGAATATGTTAATAACGTTGAAGCGGCTCACACACCTTTCCCAAAGATATCGACCACCCTTTTTTATCCTTGCCGTCCTGTTAGGCCTATGCTGTTTTAACGGATGCGACCGGAAACTGGATCTGCAATCGGAATATCAGGCCGTCTTTCTGACCAACGGACAGACGTTCATCGGCAAGCTCAGCAACGCGGGATCGGACTACCCGAAGCTTACCGAGGTATTCTATATCCAGCGTGCCGTCAACCCGGAAACCAAAGAGGCGACCAACATCCTTGTCAAGCGGGGCAAGGAGTGGCACGGTCCTCAATTTATGTATATCAATGCCAAAAACATCCTGATTATCGAGCCCGTCGCCCCTGATTCCCAAGTGGCCAGGCTGATCAGGGAGGCCCGGACACAAAGCACTGGAGGAACAAAATGAAGAAGAGAATCTTGAAATACAGCGGTACTGCAATCGGACAACTTTTGTTTTTGACCTTTTTCCTTTTTACCCTGGGCATAACGCCTGTAGCGGCGGACACCGCCGTCTGGAACGGTGGGACGGGGAATTGGGACGATACCGGAAACTGGTCGGGCGGCGTCGTGCCCAACGGGGCCGACGACGATGTCCTGATTGACGATGGCAAGGCAACGGATTCCGTCGTCAATTTGAATATGACCGCCACGATCGGAAATCTGACCATCGATGAAAATGACACGCTTAATATCAACAACACCAGAGCTCTATATGTCACCGGCGGCAAAACCATTGCCAACGACGGGACCCTGCATATAAATGCAACGACCACCTCGGGGGCAAGTCTGCTGTTATCCGGCGATGTCACCCTCACAGGCACGGGAACCGTCTCGACGTCAAATCATTTATACAACAAGCTGTATGGCACCACCGGAACCGAGATTCTGACCAATGATACCGGCCACACCATTCAGGGCTCGGGTCGTCTGGGTAACAATGCCCTGCTGCTGGTCAACAAGGGCCTGATTGCGGCCAATCAGTCCAACGCACTCACGATTAACCTCACCGGTGTGAGAGACGATCTGAACGGCACCAACAGCGGGACCCTGCGCGCCGAAGGCGGGACCCTTAGCATCGATGACAGCGGGATCGCAAACACAGGGACCCTGGAGGCCCGGGACGGCTCCCAGTTAGTATTGAAAAGCACCCGCATCAACGGCGGAACGTTGACCACAGACGGAAGCGGTGTGATCCAGTTACAAAATACAGCGGTCATCAGTAATGTCACCAATGCCGCTGTCGTTAATGTTGCCAATAGCGAAACAGGCTACGTGGAAGGAACCATCATCAATAACAACACCATCCAATTAAACGCCACCACCTCCTCGGGGGCGCGACTCCTGCTATCCGGCGACGTCATCCTCACCGGCACGGGGACTGTCTCGATGTCCGATCATTATTACAACTATCTTTGTGCGACAGGATCCGAGGTTCTGACCAATGATACCGGCCATACCATTCAGGGTTCGGGACATCTGGGCTATAATAACATGCTGCTGGTCAATAAGGGCCTGATCGAGGCCGATCAATCCACGGCGTTGACCGTCAATCTCACCGGCGGACGGGATGACCTGAACGGCACCAACAGCGGGACCCTGCGCGCCGACGGCGGGACCCTTTCCATTGATGACAGCGGGTTTACAAACACCGGGACCCTGG
>JAFGLN010000019.1 GCA_016928025.1 Deltaproteobacteria bacterium | reverse complement strand
CTATGGGGTATATATAGACATGGCAGAGTGTGTTGTCAAACTATTTTTTATAGATCATATGAAAAGGTAAGATTTAAGATGGGTTTTGAATATCGTCAGGAGACAGGGCTTATCCTGTCCCCTGACGATGAAAACCAACGGCACATGAGCCGTTTACGACAAAATGACAATATCTCTATTTGGCGCCGGAACCGCTGGGTACAACATTAATAATGGTTATGGTTTGTGTTCCTGTAAACATAGCTTCATCCGTTGTGAGGCCTACCAGTGTAAGAGTATTTTCACCCGGTACCGTCAAACCTCCGCTTAGGGCCAGTTCTTTGACGGCATCCATCTGAAATTTTGCGACAAAGTTACCCTGGTTGTCCGCCTTCCACCAGCTGATGGGAATGTCATTTAAGGTGACGGACGCGCCTGTAACGCTGCTGTACGCTATGCTGGTATGAACGGTAACCACCTGGCTTGCGCTCTGGATATTGAGTGTGCTGGGCGCCACTTGAATTGAAATCTCAAAGCCCTGGGATTGCATTGGAGCGAGAAAAAAGCCCATTGTAAAAATGACAGTGGAAATAAAACACAAACGGATCAATCGCATCTTCCTTGACATAATTTCCTCCTTCTAATAGCTATATGCGTTCATTTCATGGTGGAACAATGCCCATCACTTATCGCCCTGTGCGCGGCTGGGCAGTGTTGCCCTGACCCGTGGAACCCGTGTTTGTTGTTCCTGATCCGGTTGTTCCCTGATTCTGACCGCCGCTTGCGTAAACAGCGCCTGATGTCAAAACGAGCATCAACAGGATGATGATGAATTTTTTCATGATGTCACCTCCTTTCTTTTTGTATCTGACTGATTTGTCGTTCTGTTCTTAATTTGCGCCAGAGATTAAAATTCATATCCGAGACCGAAGGCGGCGGTATATGATTTCGATCGGCCTGTATCACCCCGATAGGTCACGTAGGCATAATTGATAAAGGAAAAAAAGGATCGGCTGAATTGATACCCCAGATTCAGACCGATCGTATGGCGATTAACCGGTTCGCTGATAATGTATTCATTAAAGGTACTGGAGTAACGCGGCCGTCTGCCGTGGCCTGCGCCCTGCACCACAATCTCACCCACGGATCTGAAGGAGTCGCCGCGGGCATATTCGTACCCGATTTCACTAAAAAAGGCGCTTGTCCAGTTTACACCCGCATATAACCCCGCCGCAGTTTCGTCATAGGAATAAACATCGTTGTCGGCCCGGCTGTCCGCATACATGACATATTCGCCGGTATAGACGGTCTGAGTCCATTGCTGCTTCAGCATGATTTTTCCCCCGAAGGCGACGGCCGTTTGATTGCCGTCCGATACGGCTTTTCCCTGAATGAAGGGGGCGACGTTCACCGTCCACTTTGAAAAGGGGTTGAAGACGACCCCCGGCGCTACCGTCAGCATGACGCAGTTTAAATCGCTCAATCGCGCGTACGCGGATGCTTCGAGGTTGACATCAAATGTCCAGTCGAGATTCTTTTCTCTGGGCGCTTCTCTGGAAAAAGACAGATAGCCTGTCAGGTAAGAGTCGCTCCTTTCGTCTATTAAAGATCGGTTCACGTTGGTGTCATACCCCGCTTTCACGCCCGTCTCCCATCCGGCGCCGGCTTTCGGACAGAACATGAAAGAAAGGGTTGCCAAAATGACGAATAATTTAAATACCGATAAATGACGGCGCATTTTTTAGCTCCTTTCGTGTTTATCGACGACCCCGACCCATGCCTGAGGCTCCACCGCCAACACCGCCTCGCGATGGCGAACCGAATCCTCCCCCACGGGGGCCAATCTGTCCCCCTTGGGATCCCCTCCAGAGCGGCGTTCCCGCGTCGCTTCGGAAAACATAATTTTTATTCTGCGAAGGAATTTTGATTTCCTGGGCAATGATATACAGATTCCCGTCGGTGCCCATCGACTTGGATCCGCGGACCACCACGTCCGTGCCTTCCGGGATGGCAACCTTTTGGTCCTTCCAATACCATTGGGGCGACGTCAGCACGATGTATGACTCCCCATCGGAGATCAGGTTCAAACGCACCGGACCGCTGTTGGGAATAATCGTTTCTTTCGTTCTGCCGTGGATGTCTCCAATGGTGTTGAGATCGTAGCCGCCCGGGTATAAAATGCCGCTGCCCGAAAGGGTTCTATCCTGTTCCTGGGCGCATATCGGATGAACGGACGGCCTGATCATGCAAAGGCAGACGGCTAAAAGAAGGATGAACAACCCTTTTCTGGCTGTCCGCCGCCATTGCTTAGCGGTTATCGGGAGCGCCATAACCTGTCCCGTCCTGTGGGCGGTCGCCCATATTTCCCGTGCCGTCACCGGGGCCATAGGTGTTTCCTTTCTTTTGCGCTTCGCCGGCCTGGGTTTGTGTCTGAGTCATCTGGCCGGTCTGGGTTCGTGTCTGGGTCATCAGGCCGGATCGGGTTTGCGTCTGAATTCTTTGTCCGCTGCCCATTCTGCCTTTGCCGGCAAGAGACAAGGTCGGCATGGTCACCATCATTAAAAACGCACCTGCCAAAACGATTGTGAATAATTTCTTTTTCATAGGTCTTCTCCTTTTTAGAAAGAATTTTCTTTCTAACGGAGCACAAAGGATGCCAAAAGATAAAGAAATCATAAGTAGCGGGAATTATTTAAATGATTAATCAGGCGTTTCCTCCGGACCTGATGTTTGGCATGCAATTTCTGCATCGGCTGCGCAGATTTTGCGCGCTACTTTATACCGTATTCCTTTATGCGGTATTGAAGCGTTCTGAGAGAAATGCCCAGCCGCTTTGCCGCCTCTTTCCGGTTGCCGCCTGCGTCCTGCAATACTTTCTCTATCATTTCCCGTTCTGCCGCGCTGAGCAGTCCTCTGCCGTCTTGAGGGGCATGCGGAATAGACTCCAGGTTGAGTTGTGTAACGTCGATAGTTCCGGCTGATAAAATAACGGCGCGTTCGATCACATTTTGCAGTTCTCTGATATTTCCCGGCCACAGATATGCCAGGAGCGCCGAATTTGCCTCTGGGGTGAAGCCCTTGAATTTTTTCCCGAAAATTCCGGCGAATTGTCGCGCGAAGTGGTCGGCCAGCGTGAGAATGGCGTCTCTGCGTTGACTGAGGGAAGGCATGACCATGGGAAAGACATTCAGACGATAATAAAAATCCTCCCGGAATCGGCCCGCCGCCGTCTCCTGTTTCAGATCCCGATTCGTCGACGCGATGATCCTGACATCGACGGAGATTTTTTTTGTGCCCCCGACGCGTTCAAATTCCCGCTCCTGGAGGACCCGCAGAAGTTTTACCTGCGTTGCCGGAGGGATTTCTCCGACCTCGTCGAGAAACAGGGTGCCGCCGTCGGCCATTTCAAATCGCCCTTTTCGCGTGGCGACGGCCCCGGTAAAGGCGCCGCGTTCATGACCGAAAAGCTCGCTTTCCAGAAGCGTCTCCGTCAGGGCCGCGCAATGGACGCTGACAAAAGGCCGGTACTTTCGCGGGCTCATTTGATGAATGGTGCGGGCGATCAGTTCCTTCCCGGTGCCGCTGGGTCCCGTAATCATGACGGTTGCCGTTGTCGGCGCGACCTCTTCCACGAGCCGTTGGGTCTTTTTCATTTGCTCGCCCAGGAAGATCATCTCCTGAGGCGGATACTGCTTCCCCAACTCCTCTGCGGTCAGGTCAGTCTTTTTCTGCGCTTCAGCTTCTTTTAAAACGCGCTTGACAACATGGCGAAGTTCATCGGGGCTCTGGAGGGGTTTGGTCAGGTAGTCGGCCGCTCCCACTTTCATGGCCTCAACGGCATTGCCGATAGAACCGTAAGCGGTGATGATGATCCATAGAAGGTCGGGTTTCTTTACCCGACCCGACCGGATAACATCGATGCCGGACAGATCCGGCATGCGCAGGTCCGTGATCACCAGATCGAAGTTGCGGGCCTCAATTCTGGCAAGGCCTTCCCGCCCGTTTTTCGCCTCTTCGACGCTGTAGCCGTCCTCCTTCAAGACGGCGGCAAGGAACGACCGCATCGGGCCGTCGTCATCAATGATCAGAATCGCATATCCCATTTTACTTCACCTTTCCTTTAGGGAGCGCAATGGTCAAGACGGCGCCCCGGCCGCCGGCCCGGTTTGTCAGTTGAATGGAGCCGGCCATTCCTTCAACGACTTTTTTCGCGTAGGCAAGGCCCAGGCCTGTCCCGTCTGTTTTCGTCGTATAAAACGGCATGAAGAGGCGATCGTTATCCTGATCGGAAAGCCCCGTCCCCGTGTCTTCAATGCGAATGATGACCCGGCGAGAGCTGTGATCGGATGAAATGGCAAGATGGCCGCTTTGTCCCATGGCATCCAGGGCGTTTTTTATTCCATTGACCATCACGCGATAAAGTTTTTCCCGATCGGCCCTTATAGTGGTGCGGGGATCGATATCCAATTGGATGTTCCCGGGCCAGTCCGCGGCGGCCGCAATGACAGCTTCCTGGATGAGCGGCGCCGCCTCAAAGGATTCCAAATGATAGAGCTCCTCCTTCGAATAGAGAAGGAGCTCCTGCACCAGCAATTCAATCCTGAGGGCGCCTTTTACAATTGCGTCCAGAGCATCTTTTTG
This sequence comes from Deltaproteobacteria bacterium, assembly GCA_016928025.1. Classification (GTDB taxonomy): domain Bacteria; phylum Desulfobacterota; class Syntrophia; order Syntrophales; family JAFGHS01; genus JAFGHS01. Next base: position 27,409 of record JAFGLN010000019.1, on the reverse strand, counting down.
AGGGCCCGGCGTTTCCGCCTTTTTTTCAAGCCATTGGGCATATCCCTTGACGCTCCCCAGGGCGTTGCGGATTTCATGAGCGAGGGTCGCCGTCATTTGACCGATCAGGCTAAGTCGCCTCTGGTTTTCCAGCTCGGTGTGCAGCCTGAAGCGATAGGTGAAAAAACGTTCAAATAAAATGCCCATGATCCACAAGAGGGCGATCATGGGGCCTGTGATCCACCATATCCGTTCAGCCTGTTTTATGGTCTGATCGACGGCTGTGGTATGCAGAACGAGTCGCAGCATCTCAGGCGGTCCCTGAGGACGGTACATGATGAAATTGAATTCGTAGGCCGGCACGCCGGTGCCCAGAACGATGCGCCGGTTCGTGACGGTGCCGGATCTGATCCAGCGCTCGACCTCCTGGTCGGACAGTTTTGTGTGCACAAGATGCGGATTGGTATGAAAGCGGATGTGGCCGTTCCTTTCGGCGACGAGGGCGTAAGCGACAACACGATCGGACAGGACGGCGCGGATTTCAGACGCGTCCTGTCCGATGGACCGCAAGGCGTTATCCGCAGCGGCGGACAGGCCGACCGCCGTATCCGTAAGCGACCTGATCGCCAGGATGCGGACGGTCTGTGTGTTCTTGTTTGTCATAAAAAAAATCGCCAGAGAAAATACCAGCAACAATAAAAACAGACCCACCCTAAGCACCCTCGGGATATAGGCATGCATGGTCTTGATCCTGATTTTTTATTTCGAGCTATGTCAACTGCGGATTCTAATATGGCAGGTTGACATCATATTTTCAAGAACATCCTCAACAGGTCTCGTGAAAAAATTGATCAGTGGAAAGGATGCAATACATGGGTGCGGGATCAGCAAATATGCCGCTGATTATGACATCAGCCAAAAGGTCTAAGCGGGATTGGGCGGCGATGATGACTTTGCTCTCCTGTGCCAGGCTTCAAGCCGGGTTATGGCAAGGGCGGCCTTTTCCAGGGAATGGAAGACCGGAAGTCCGGATTGGACAAAAACTTCCTGCAAACGGAACATTTCCTCCGCTCCTGCCGTTGTGGAAGGCGGACCGAGAACGAGCAGAACGGGCTTCTGTGTCTCTTCATGCGCCTTGCGCAGGGCCTCCGCCGCCGGCTTTGAAAAGGATGCGTCGGCAAAACGGCCCATGCCCCAGCGCGTCACGGGGTGAAGCCCCATATGATAGAGCATCATGTGGATCGAGGGGTCTCACCCGAGGGCTTTCATAGCCTGATGCATGATATCGGGCTGCACGATGTTGGTCGCGTCAAGAGGATTGGAGAAGATGGTGCCGGCTTTGGGGAGTATTTTGCCCGGCTCCCGGTGCACATCCAGCGAAAGCGGCGGAAAATGGAGTCCCGCCTGTTCCATGCGATCGCTGGCCCGGACGCTTGGGCTGCCGCCCAAACCGACGACGGCGATTCCGCGCCCGGAAGAGTGAGGCGTGCGAGGCGAAGGGTGACTAATGCATCAACCATTTCCGCGATGTCATTAACCCGGATGGCGTTCACCTGACGGCAGACGGCCTCGAAAATCCCCACGGAGGATGTCATGCCGGCCGTGTGGCTCTGGGCGGCCCTGAGGCCCGCCTCACTGATTCCTCCCTTATAAATGGCCACGGGCTTTTTACAGGCGGCCTCTTTCAGGAGATGATAAAACCGTTCGCCGTCCCGGACGCCCTCGATATAGATGGCGATAATCTGGGATTCGTCGTCGCCGGTGAAGTGTTCAAGAAGCTCGTATTCACTGATGTCGAGCGCATTGCCATAGCTCATGACCTTGCTGAATGAAACCCTCCGGCGCTCCGCATGGTAGATTATGTCCATGGAATGGCCGCCGCTCTGCGACAGAAAGGCAACAGGGCTTAGGACAATGGACGCGTCGGATATGACGAAACAAGCCCTCGGGACGAGGATGCCCGTGCAGTTGGGGCCGATGATGCGGAACCCGCCGTCCCGGGCCTTTTGCAGTATGGCCGCCTCCAGAGCGCTGCCTTCCTATTGCCCGTTTCACGGTAGCCCGTGGTGAAGAAATACACAGCCTTTACGCCTTTTCGGGAGCAGTCATCGAGGCGTTCCATCGTCTTGGCTGCCGGAACCGATACGACGACGTGGTCAACATTACCAGGGATCGCCGATACGGACGGGTAGCAGGGAAGTCCGAAAACCTCTTTGTACTTCGGATTCACCGGATAAACGGCGGGAAAGCCGACGAACAAAAGGGAGACCACCACCTCAGTGGCGAAGCCCATCTGATTCGGGGAGACCCCGATGACGGCCGCGCTCTGCGGATGAAAGATATCCGACAGTTTATGTCTGTGTTTGCCGGACATGAACGTCACCTCATCAATAATCGTTTGCATTCACCATTATTATTTGACCGGAAGGAAAAGGATCATTCTCTTATTGTACTGTCCCTGAAATTTGCTATGGCTTATCTTCTTGGGGCGATTCCAACAGCTCTCGGATCACCGGCCGGACATAAAGATCGCTCAGGTCGAACTGCCTCAACGCCGCGGCCATGATGCCGATTTTTTCCTTGACGGTTGCCCGGGAGTGGATGAGCAAAACGTATTCCCCTTTGATCCGGCAAAGCCCGCCCGTCCCGGAGGCTTCCTCCATATTGACGTTTTCGTAACGGACTTTGATGTCGAGCTTTTCAGCCAGTTCAGCCAATTGACTTAAGACCAGTTCGCTATCCAATGATCCGGCCCCCGCAGTGATTGAAAAAAACTGATTCCCTGCCGCGCTGTGGCCCTGCTCTTCGTGCGTTCAGCGCCATGCGCGCGCAATGAAGACATTGCGGCTCATGGACGCGGAGCATCTTGTCACATGCGGGCATGTCCCGAGTTCTTTTTTTACAGCAAGCCCGTGCTGAAATATCGCTCGGCCCTGTCCGGCAGCACCGTGGCGATGACCCAGTCCGGGTGTTCTCTGGCGACTTGCCGGGCCGCCCAGACATTGGCCCCGGAAGATGTTCCGCAGAGCAGGGAATTGCTCAATCCCAGTTCGCGGGTTGTTCCGATGGCATCCTCATCCGTGACTTCAATGATCTGATCGATCAGGGAGACATCCAGAATATCGGGGATAAATCCGTCCCCAATGCCCTGGATCTGATGCAGACCCGGTTCATGGCCAAGCAGGGCGGACACATTTTTGGGCTCCACGGCCACAATTGTAACCTGGGGGCTGTTTTTTTTGAGAAAGGATCCGACGCCTTGAATCGTTCCGCCACTGCCGATACCGGACACAAAAGCGTCAATTTTATTGCCTGCCTGTCTCCATAGCTCCGGCGCTGTATATTCGTAATGGGCCAGCGCATTATTGGGATTTTTAAATTGCTGCGGCATAAAGGCGTTATACTTTTCAACCAGTTCCTCGGCTTTTTTGACCGCACCGGCGATGTTTTCACGGTCCGGTGTTAAAATCAGATGTCCGCCCAGGAATTTGATGATATTTTTTCTTTCTTCACTCATCCCTTCGGGCATGACAATATAGACGTCGTAACCCTTGGCGACGCCGACCAGGGTAATGCCGATTCCGGTATTGCCGGAAGTGGGCTCGACGATTTTCCTCCCCGGCTTCAGCGTGCCGTCCCGCTCCGCTGCTTCGATCATGGTCAGGGCCACGCGGTCCTTGATGCTGCCTCCCGGATTGAGAAATTCAGCCTTGGCTACAATATGTTCATTCCTGAGTTTGACCAGTGGGGTATTTCCGATCAGATCGATGATGTCACATGTTCTCATGGTGCATAAAGTTCCTTGATAAAAAAAGTTGCTATTCAGAAATTTGTCTAATACTCCCTATTGTTGCATTTTGCCAGTCCGAAATACGGTGTTCGCGTATCAGTTAGGTTTTGGTTTCGGGTATGCCGTCAGTAAAAATCTAACGATTGATTTAACATATTGCTACTTTGCTTCAGAGGATCCGAAATTCGATGATTTTGGCGGCATTGACGGCGAATTCGCAAGTCATAATGTTTTTTTCGGTTTAAGGTATAATTTTTAACTGGATCGCTATAATTATCAAAGAGCCGGAGGTGGGCTGCGATCTTTCCTCCGGCTTTTTTACACATAAAAAAGTCACATCACGGCATATGTGCATCTTTCTGCCGTTCGGCGTTTCATAGGTCGCAATCATTGATGCATGATATTATGTCCTATTATCGATTCCGGAATGATGTCCTCAGGGCGAAAAATGGAATGGCGTCCTCGGGTTGTGGAATATAGACTCGGATTATTGTTGATTATTAAGAGGTTATGGCATTGACACTTTTTGACTCAATGAATCGGGACGGAGCCATGATATCATTCTCAAGCAAGGACGCATATTCCTCTTCCATGCCCAGGAAATGAAGGGTATTCTCTTTCCAGTCGTCCGTAAGGTCATTTTTTTTGATGTAGTCTTTCAACTGATCTTCAAGTCCGCTTGGGCATATCCCCGGAATACCGGCTAAACGCTGAACCTGTTCCAGCGCTTTCACTTTTGTGTGTATCCAGTCGATGGACATAAGATCCTGGTTGCCTGTTGTCGTGGGACGCATTTCGCGGGGTATGCGGGTCCGAAGGGATTCATGAATAATAAGCAGGCCACCGGCAGGCGCTGTCTTCGCGAGGTTAACGGTCCGGATGAGGGCCGTTCCCATGGCGGGGAATGTTGTCATCACACCGCGACCAAGATGAAAACAGTTGCTGCCCGTGGAAAGGTTACGAATGCACGGGGGAAAGCAACCCCGGTGGTCATCGGAGTCCCCCGCCGCTATAACGGCCCTGGCGATTCCACCGGATAACAGAACCTTTTGCATGAGCGTTACGGCCAGGATGATGGGCACCTCGATTGTATCCCGAACGTCCTCGCCCACGATGATAAAGCCGGCACCATACTGATGGGCGAATATTTTTTCCGGCGGATTGAGACACCAGTTGTTTCCGACAAAGTAGATTCCCTCCATCAATGCCCTCAGAGAATGGAGTCCTTGATCACTCTTTTCGTAAGTGTCATTGAAGCCTTCAATGTTAATATTTATTGCCCAACGTTCCATGGATTCAATTTATCGGCGTTTTGTTTAAAATGATTTTTCACTGTTTAATACTACTGTCGGTTATTTTATTGAACAACTTAAAAAAAATAGCCGTGAAAATTTATCAGGATTTTTATGACGGAATTTCAGGGGGTGGGAGGCCTATGATCCAAGAAGAACAATAATAATTTATGTTTGTATTAAGGCGTTGATTTCTTTTGACCGGACACCCCTATAATGATAAATTACATAAGTGATTTCGGAGGAGACCCCCTAACTGACCTGATGATAAACTGATGCAGGAAATAAAGCGTGTGAATCAAGGAAGGATAATAAAGCTTCTCTTTTTGAACAGTGGTTAAGGTGATACGAAATCGAGGAGGTAATAGGGTTATGAAGAAATCGTCTTTTATAGCCTTAATCCTGCGGTTGCCTTCATGGCTTATTGGTCGATTACCATCTGAAACAACCCATAATAACTTTCCAGCATACCCCCATTTCGAGGAATCATTTTATTTAATTAGCTACTTTCGACCTCTATCTCGGTTTTTGGTAGGGGGTTCAAGGGTTCTCGTTGCCGTTGTTCCGGTGCTGATTTTAAGCATGGCTGTCCATAGCTATGCCGGTATATCCAGCGAGCATTATCGAATCCCCCGTTCAGTTCTATCGGGAGGCGGGGACTTGATGGTTTCCGGGACCTACAGCTCAAAGGCCACGCTGGGTCAGCCTTCGGCGATTGGTCCGTCATCCGGTTCCGTTTATCTTGTCCAGGGAGGATTTTGGCATGCCATCCAATCGATTGCGCCGGGGGATGTTAACGGAGACGGCAATATCAATTTAGCCGATCTGATCCTGTCCCTGCAGATAATGACGAGGACGACGACATCTGATGTTCGAAGGCAAGCGGATGTCGATCATGACGTTAAAATTGGTTTGACGGAAGCCATTTATGTCCTGGGTAAAATAGCAGGTTTGAGAGAATAGTTCATTTCGAAGAGCTCTTTAAAAACCCGGAATCCCGTTGGGAACTATGATCAGGTGAAACGGGGTTGCATGAAGATGATATTGCTTAAGTAACAACTCTCGAAATCAGATCGCCGGGTTGACATCATCAAGGTCGGATCATAAAGTCCGGTTTTTTGACATGAAACCAAAAAAGCAGAAACAAGCAAAAAGGAGGGTGATATGAGACCTGTCAGACGATTATGGGCAATATTTGTTCTTTTTTCGGTTTTATTAATCGTGTTGCCCGCCTTCCTGTGGGCCGAAGTGCCGCAGCAGATCAATTATCAGGGCTATCTTACGGACCAGGCCGGCAATCCTGTTCCGGATGGAAGTTATATCATGATTTTCTCCATTTATGATGCCACGGACGTGATGTTATGGCGGGAAACCCAGACGGTTCCCGTGACCGGAGGCGTCTATCATGTTCGAATCGGTCAATATCCCGGTGAAAATCCGTTTTCCACGAATCTTTTTGAAGGCCGACGCTATTTGGGCGTCAAAGTCGGCACGGATTCGGAGATGCATCCGAAACAGCCGTTGACTTGCGTTCCCTTTGCCATGAAGGCAAAGGACGCGGATACTCTCGCCGGTAAGGCACTCTCGGAATTTGCCGCTAACACGCATAACCATACATGGACAGAGATCGTCGACCGGCCCGCCGGCCTTGATGACGGGGACAATATAGGAATCACCGAGGAAACGGATCCGACGGTTGCCGGTTCGGTCAAAGACGGTGTGAGTTGGGATGAGGTGACCGACAAACCCGCTGGATTTGCTGACGGCGTCGACAATGATTCCGGCACGATCACCGGCGTTCAGGCAGGCGACGGTCTCTCCGGAGGCGGCACCACCGGCAGCGTCACCCTGGCTGTTCAGGTGCCTCTTGCGTTGAGCGGATCGGATGTGGGGTATTCGGTTATATCAGCTACAAACAGTGACCCCGGTAGTTTAGGGGTTGCCGTGGTGGGATACCACGCCGCCGGACCGTGGGGCTATCTTGGGGGCAACGGTCACGGTGTATTCGGCTATAGCCAAACAGCCTATGGAGCCTTTGGACAATCAGGGACAAGTCATGGTGTGGTTGGTTACAGTCAAGGGGAAGGTTGCGGTGTGAAGGGGCAAGGTCGGGTTGGCGTCAGGGGGGAAAGCCAGGTAGGAGACGGCGTCGTCGGTGAAACCGCTGCCTTGGATAAAAGCGGAGTCTACGGGTATAGTATGGACGGCATCGGGGTAACGGGGCGAAGTGACAACACCTATGGTGTGGTGGGATGGACAGGTGCGGGGAGCAAAAGCGGCGTCTATGGACACAGCACGCAGGGGACCGGTGTTTATGGCGAGACCGGCAGTCTTACCGGCGCCGGCGTCTGGGGAAAAAGCACAAACAACGCCAGTCCCGCTGTTTTCGGTGATATCGAAGACGGGGTTGCTGTAAAGGGCAGAAATAAAACCGGCACCGCCGTCATGGGCAGCAGTGCAAACGGAACGGGGGTAAAAGGAGAATCCGCCGGTTATGGCGGCGTGGCCGTATACGGACAATCCCAGGGCAGCTACAGCCAGGGCGTTCATGGATCGAGTACCGGCAGTTCCGCCATCGGCGTTATGGGCTATGCGGACGATGCCACCAGCATTGGTGTTCAGGGCTATGGAGGGCTCTATGATTTTTATGCCGCCGGGCCGGGAACGAACTATGCCGCGTTTACCGGCAGCCATGAGGTCAAGCTGGCTGAAAATGTGCCTGAGACAGTGAAACCGGGGATGCTTTGCTCCGTGACCGGTGAAACACAAATAAGGAAAGATTCAGAAGACAACATATCGATCTCGTCCACGTTGCCGACAGTCACGCTGTCATCAACACCTAATGATAAGACTGTTTTTGGTGTTTTTGTGGCTGAGGGTCCTCTTCCCCGCGGTCATTGGTACGATGCCGCCGGTGGCGAGCGCTTTGGCCTGATCAACGCCCTGGGTGAGGGGAGGGTTTGGGTGTCAAACATCAATGGCAACATAAAAGCGGGAGATTATATCACAACCTCGATGATTCCCGGATATGGTCAGGCTCAGGATGACGATCTCCTTCATTCCTATACGCTGGGCAAGGCGATTGAAACCGTCGATTGGGATACAGTGACTACAACAGTGGAGTCGGGGGGAAAAGTGTATAAAATATACCTAATCGCCGTTGTTTACACAAGTGGATAGAAAATCCTCTGATTTCTTTATTTCTTGTCCGTCTTATGCTTCATTGCCTGCCGGGATCGGATGCAGTTGCGGCAGATGCCGCTGATACGGATTTCCACGTTCTGGATCTCGCCCGCAAAGGTCCGCTGGATATCTTCGATGTTCATGCTGATGCTGTCCGGCTGCAGGCACTGGAGGGCACCGCAGCTTTTGCATTGGAAGTGGGGGTGGGGCGGATGGTTTTCATTGGGCGACAGGCCGTAAACCAAGCGCCGGCCTCCGCTGCTCAGCCTATCGATCAGTCCTTTTTCCACCAGAAGATCGAGGATGCGGTAGACCGTGACGCGGTTGATAGTGTCCGTACGTTTCAAAGTGGCGAGGATATCTCTGGCCGCTATAGGTGCGGGATTGTTGCCGATAACCTCCATGATCTTGATGCGGTTGGGAGTCGGATCGATTCCCCGATCATTCAGCATTTCCGTATAATTGCAGCGTTGACACATTGTCCGGTCTCTCCTTCACGCTATCGGATAGGAACGTTTACGTTGTTTAAAACGTTCCCACAACAACGAGATTAAAAAACCCGTGGCGGCTACCAGGATGATGGTCGCCCCCGAGGTCAGATTCAATTGATAAGATAGCCAGAGACCGATAAGTGTAAACAGGCAACTCAGGATAGACGAGGCCACCATCATTGCCTGGAGGGTTCCGGTAAATTTTTCGGCAATGAAGGGCGGAATGGTCAGCAGGGCAATGACCAGGATCAGTCCCACAACGCGAATGACCATGACGACGCTCAGTGCGATCATGCCCAGCAGAAGGCAGTAAAGGAAGGTAACGGGAATGTTTCGCAGTCGAGCGAACTCATCGTCAAAGGACATGGCGAGAAAGTCATTGTAATAATAAGTCACAATGGCAAAAACCCAAAGGGTTATGACGGCCATCTGCCAAAGATCGGATCGCGGCACCGCCAGGATACTGCCGAAAAGGTAACTCATCAGATCGACGTTGTAACCGGGCGTGTGATCGAGCAGGATGATCCCGATGGCCATACCCACCGCCCAGATAACGCCGACCATGGCGTCCACGCGGTGTTTGGCCTTCAGGGTGACGGCGGCCATGACTCCGGCGGAGCAGAGGGAAAAACCGACCGTACCGGCCAGATAAGGCCAACCCATAAAGCAGGCCAGACCGATCCCGCCGTAAGCGGCATGAGCGATCCCGCCGGCGAGAAACACAATTCGGTTGACCACAACCAGGGAACCGATGATGCCGCAGACAATGCTGACAAGAATGCCTGCCATGAGAGCGTTTTGCATAAATTGCATTTGCAGGGCTTCCCACATATCAGCGGTCCTCCTGGTGATCATGACGGGACAAGACCCGATGGGGGATGCCGTGCGCCACCAGGTCCACGGGACAGTGATAGGCAAAGTCCATCATCTCCTGGGTGATTTCGCCGGAATCGTGATGATAAAGTTCCCGGTTAACGCAGGCCACGGATTTAACATGGTGGGAAAGGATCATCATGTCATGGCTGACGGCAATGATGGTCACGGTTTGGTTCAGCTCCTTCAACACTTCATAAAATTCGCCGCGGCTCTGGGCGTCGATGCTCGCCATGGCTTCGTCCAGAAAGAGGATTTCCGGGCCGGAAACCAGAGCGCGGGCGATAAACACGCGCTGCAGCTGGCCGCCTGAAAGCTCGCCGATCCGCCTGTCCCGATGGTCCCACATCTGCATTTGTTCCAATGCCTGTTGAGCGGAACGTCGGTCCTGACGGGTATGGCGTGACCACACTTTGTCTCGGCGAAGCCGTCCCATGAGGACAACATCCATGACAGAGACGGGGAAGGTCTTGTTGATATGGACGTTTTGAGGCACGTAGCCGATGCGATGGGCGACCTGCTCCGGCGGTTCGCCGAAAACGCGCACGGTGCCCCGGTCGGGCTTTAATAATCCCAGCATCAGCTTCAGGAGCGTCGTCTTGCCGCCGCCGTTGGGGCCGATGATGACGAGAAAATCGCCCCGGGGGACTGTCAAACCGGCCTGACGAAGGATCGGTTCTCCATTGAAGGCAAACCATACATCCCGGACTTCGATGATCGTTTCATTTTTCATGTTTATCTCCTGACGGAGACCTCTAATAATTACCCCTGACGGGTAACGGCTGACAGGCAGCGGGAAGAAGAATCATTAAAAATTAATACCCGTTACTTATTGACTGTCACTACTTCCTTAAATTTACGGGCGACATCGCGCAGATTGTCCGCCCAATCCAAAGCCAGAGGGTCGACCAAAACAACCCGCCCTCCGATTTCACGGGCCATCGTCTCGACGATTTTTGCCGAAATCTGGGGTTGTGCGAAGATTACTTTCACATCGTTTTTACGGGCGAAACCAATAAGGTCCCGAATTTGTGCCGGTTTGGGGGCTTTTCCCTCCATCTGGATGGGCATTTGCTTGAGCCCGTAGGCCCGGGCGAAATAGCCCCAGGACGGATGAAAAACGATCAATGGCATGCCTTTGCAGTCCTCAAACCATACCTTCAATTCATTGTCCAGGACGTCAAGTTCTTTTAAAAAATTGAAGTAGAGGGCTTGGTAACGCTCCTCGTTTTTCGGATCAACGGCTGCGAGGGCATTCATGATGTAATTGGCCTGGATTTTGACGAGAGGCGGAGACAGCCAGATGTGGGGATCCAGCGCGTCCTGTCGATGATGATGCATTTTTGGGGTCTGTTCGTGTCCGCCTGTGTGGGCATCAAGATGGGAGGCCATGGGAATTTTGGAAATTCCGCTTTCGGTGTGAACGATATGCATCTTGGGGTTGGTGGCGGCGATTTTTGTGAGCCAGGCCTTTTCAAAATCGATGCCGATGGCAAAATAAAGGTCGGTCTTTGACAGCTCGATCATTTGTTGGGGTTTCGGCTCATAGGTGTGGGGATCGGCGCCTTTGGGAACCAGTATGGAAACACGGACGAGATTTCCCCCGACCTTCTCGACAAAGTACTTCTGTGGCGTTATGCTGACAAAAACCCTGACCGGGTCTGCGTAAAGCGGTAAATTCCACAGGATGATGAAGAAAAAGCAGGCCGAAATCCCTATTTCCTGTCCAAACCCCTTTGCCGCAGATTTTTCTTCTGTCGGTATCATAAAAAAATTCTTCATGCAACAAAGTATCATTACAAAAAAACCTTTGATTCCTGATGATGAATCCATAAAAGTCGAAATAAACATAAGATAATAAGAAATCACCCTCTGCCGACGATCACGGCTTGCGGCGCTTACATCATTATGCAACATTGTTGCATAATGATGTACATGTCAAGCATTTTTTCACCGTTTATTTAAGAGATTTATGAGGAAATCATCAGAAAGTCTGGTGCAAAAAATATCAGATATTCCGAATGGATATACCTGTTTTAATGATCTTGACAGACCCGATATCTTCCCTTAAACTGGACGCATCTAAACGATGGTTTATATCCCTTATTCTTTAGGGACAGACGAAGCTTTGCCGTTCAGAAACAAAAAATTTCGTTTTCTGAAGAACGGTTGATCAGTATGACCGACCAAATACCGCAAAAAAAATGAATAAATCGGACCACTCAATTTTCAGCAGGGGGTGAAAGAGATGAAACTGACGAATGCGAAAGCCTATGTTGTCAAGACGGACCCGCCCAACTGGGGCGGTTTGTTATGGAATTTCATCAAACTGGAGACGGATGAAGGGATCTGCGGCTGGGGGGAAACGGCCGTCCTCAGCTCTTTTTACGATCTGGAGATAAGTTACGAAACCCTGGTGGCGGAGATTTTTAAAGCGTACCTGAAAGGCAAAGGCCCCATTGATCGCGAGCCCCTCTACCATCTGATGTATTCGAGTTTGTCGGCACAGCATCCCGATTATGTCATGCTGGGGCTAATCAGTGCTTTCGACATTGCCCTGTGGGACATTTGCGGGAAGTATTACAACACTCCAGTTTATAACCTGCTGGGCGGCAAATACAGGGACAAGGTCAGGGCATACACGTACATCTATGATCTGGATAAAAAGAGCCTCGTCGAGGCCACCCAGGACTGGACAACAAATCCCGCAAGGCTGGGTGAGCTGGCGGCCCGGCTGGTCGATGAAGGCTTTACAGGCGTCAAGTTCGATCCCCTGCCGCAGGTCAGATTCAAGCGACTGCCCACGGCACCCTGGGAATTGACGCCGGCGGAGTATGATCATGCTGAAAGGGCCATCGGAGCAATCAGGGAAGCCGTTGGGACCAGGGCGGATATTTGTATCGGCACCCACGGTCAAATCACGCCGGCGTCCGCCCGGCGTCTGGCCAAGCGCGTGGAGAAATTTGATCCCCTGTGGCTGGAAGAACCCTGCCCGCCGGAAAATTTCAAAGAAATGGGCCGGGTTGCCGCAGGTACGTCTATTCCCATCGCGACCGGTGAAAGACTGGTTACCGTTTATGAGTTCCAGAACCTGTTTGCGGAGGGGGCTTGTACCGTCGCCCAGCCCGATCTCGGCAGCTGTGGAGGTATAACGGCCGGCAAAAAGATCGCGACGCTGGCCGAAGCGAATTATGTCCTCATGGCGCCCCATGTCTGGGGCGGGCCTGTTATAACAGCGGCGGCCCTTCAGATCGATGCCAACATCCCCAATTTTTTAATCCAGGAAAGCATCTACAAATCCCGTGACTTTTTCGATGAGCTTGTCAGGGAACCTTTCGAATGGCGGGACGGATGCCTCATTCCGTCAGACAGACCGGGGATCGGAATCGAGCTTGACGAAGAGAAACTTGAAAAACATAAGGGAACGCTGGCGGATTTCCGCAGGAGGTCTTAACCCAAGTGGAAGAGGCGTACGAAATATGGAACCGGCAAAAATCCAATAATGCCTTTTCCATATCCTTGAACGATGATCAAGTCATTGAGCCTTCAATAACCGCTTGCCATCCGTGCGGTATTGACGAGAAGGGGCTAAGTCTCGTTCAATATCTATCAGAAACCGCACGGACGGGAAGCGTTTATTCTTTTGCGGGACATATTTGTTTAAGAGGTTACCTCTTTCAGAAATATATCATTGATGTGATTCAGTTTTTACCGCCGAAAGAAAAATCGGCGACGTGCCCGCTGGTCTGATGAAACGCCAGCTTCTTGCCATAGTCCGTGAAGCTCCACTCGCCGTTATAAATCCTATAATTCGTCGTCCAACGGGTGATAGGATTTTGAACGACGATGGGGCTCTTGCCATCTCCGCCGATAGCCATGGTCATTTCTTGCCGGCAATGGGGATTGGAGATAATGTATTTATTGTTTTCTTCCTTGATTTCAATGTCAACGAACTTTATTCCCAGTATTTTACGGGCCATGGCCGCGCTCAAATGTGTGGAAAGGAAAGATTCTAGGATTTTCTTCTGTTCGCCGGTCGCGTTCTCATCGATGTAAACAGCAATTTCGGCGATTCCCTTTTGTCCTGGAAACAGATCCTTAAACTTGGGCCCGATACCGTCGGCATGGATGGTGAATACGGCGTCTTTCATATCAACGCCCCGGATTTGCCCTTCCGTGACCCGATAAGTGGCCAAGTTCGCGCAGGGCCCATCCACCATGTCTCTGCCAAACGTTAGCGGGCAATTGCCGTTTGCACGGCAAACCTCATAATAGTTCCCTTTTAATATCCATTTTTGATCCATGACTGTTTACCTCCGATTTCTTTCAACAGGTGAAATTCCTGCAAAGCAAATGCACCTTGCCTTTTGTTGTTCTTTAAAAAAATGCTCTATTCGTCGCTAACTATAATGTTTGACGGATAAAATAAAAAGTGGCATAAACGTCAGATATCATCTGAATTGCGTCATTGTAAGATATTTCACAAGCCGTCAGAATAGCGATAGAATTTGTGGAAGGAACAGATATGATGAGAAAGATAACGATTTTAGCGATTCACAAGACGATCGCCACAACGGTCATGGGGCCTATGGACATATTTTTCCAAGCTGGTCAGTTGTGGAACCATATTCGGGGAATACCCATGACGCCATATTTCGATGTCGAAATTGTCTCAACGGGCGGGAGGCCGGTGAAGTGCCTCAATAATGCCGTTATATTGCCCCACCGTGCGATGACCGAGGTTGAGCAAACGGATTTGATCATCATTCCCAGCATCACGGACATTGAAAAAACCATCCAATGGGGAGGCGACGCCCTCAGCTGGTTAAAATATCATTACAGTCGGGGGACAAGCATCGCCAGTATCTGTACCGGCGCTTTTTTTCTTGCGGAAACCGGTTTGCTCAACGGAAAGACGGCGACCACCCATTGGGGGTATGTGGACTTGTTTAGACAGATGTATCCACAGGTTCAATTAAAGCCCGACCGTTTGATTACGGATGAGGGCACTTTATTTTGCGCGGGCGCTTTAGGGGCCGGCATGGATCTCTCCATTTACCTCGTGGAAAAATATTGCGGCCATGAAGTGGCCACCCATTGTTCCAAAGCGTTGATTTATGACATGGGGCGAAGCTCTCAGGCGCCTTACTCGGTTTTTCAGTTTCAAAAGAATCACCTGGATCAGGCGATCGGCAATTCTCAGAAATGGATCGAAAAGAATTACGACCGTGAAATTGATATGAATGCTGTGGCTAAAATCCATGGCATGAGCCGCCGGACATTCGAGCGCCGCTTTAAAAAGGCGACAGGTGACACGCCGCTGCTCTATTTACAGAGGACGAGGATAGAAGCGGCCAAACGAAAACTGGAAAGCAATATTAATACTTTTGATGAAATCAGTTACCAGGTCGGGTATGAAAACAGCAGCCATTTCCGGGAATTGTTTAAAAAGCACACCGGCCTTTTGCCGACGGAATATCAAAAAAAATTCCGTTTGTGACGGCGTATTGATAGGGGATGCGGCTTGTTGGGATGCAAGGGAACGAAAAGGCGATGGGGATGGAGTATCCATCCCACGGCTTGGCCCAATCCTGAGGCGGCAATTTACAAATCCTTTTCCAAGTGGTAACGTGACCCTGAAAAACGATAACGAAAAAGCGGAAGAAGGAGAAAATCTATGTCCCAAAATCTGATTATTGTTGGCGGAAGCGCCGGAGGGCCATCAGCGGCCGCCGAGGCGAAGCGCAGCGATCCATCCCTCAATGTCACCATGATCGAACAGGGACCCTATGTATCAACAGCTTCCTGACCCATGCCTTATTACATCGGTGATGTAATTCAGGATGAAAAAAGAATGATTGCCCGGACGCCGGAACAATTCGCGAAATCGGGTGTTGATGTGAAACTCAATACGCGCGTTGATGCCATCGATTCAAAAAGGGGTGAGGTCTCCTTGTCAAACGGTGAAAAAATGCCTTACGATGTCTTGGTTATGGGGACGGGTTCCGAGGCTTTGATGCCTCAGATCCCCGGTATCGATCTGGAGGGCGTTTTTAAATTGAAGAATCTGGTCGATGCCAAGCGAATCAAGGCATACCTTAAAAAACGCAATTGCCGCAAAGCCATTATTTTAGGTGCGGGATTTATTGCGATGGAGATGAGCGAATCCCTTAGAACAAGCGGTCTGGAAACGGCGGTCGTTTATCGGGGGGAACGGCCCGTTCGCCACTGGGATTATGAGTTCTCCTGTATGGTCCACGAAGAGCTCAAAAAAAATGATGTTTCTTTTATAACACATGTAACGCCTGTCGCCATTGAGTGTGATAAAGGCAAATCCGCTCTGCGTCTCTTAACCAATGACGGTGTCATGGACGCGGACATCATTTTATTTGCCTTCGGTGTGGGCCCGCAAACGCAGTTAGCAAGGGAAATCGGCCTTACTCTCGGCAAAACGGGAGCTGTTGCGGTTGATGCTTCGCAACGCACATCTCTCGAAGGCGTCTACGCTGTCGGCGATTGCTGCGAGGCATTCAATCGCATAAGCGGCCGGTGGGTCTATGCGCCCCTCGGGGATATTGCCAATAAGCAGGGCCGGGTGGCCGGAGCGAATATCGGCGGGAGGCCCATGTCTTTTCCCGGCATTGTGTTTGCCCAGTCATTTAAAGTGTTCGATTTGGAAGTCGCCATAACAGGGCTCAATGAGGTTCAGGCGGAGGAAAGCGGCTTTCATCCCGTGAGCAATGTCATCGAAGGAACACCGATTGCCCGGTCGCTTAATAAAGGGGAAACACTGAAGCTCAAGCTGATCGGCGATCAGCGCACGGGAAAATTAATCGGCGCCCAGGCGGCAGGCGTGAAAGGAGCGGTCAACCGGATCAATACGTTGTCGGCCTGCCTGTGGCAGGGCATGACCATCGATGATGTGGGCTATCTGGATTTGGCCTATTCACCGCCCTACGGCGGGGCCTGGGATCCCATCCACATCTGCGCTCAAGGTTTGCGGAGAAAAATATAATATCATCATCCCTAAGTAAGGGTGTAGATGTGCGACACGGGCAATGCCGATTTGTCATGTATATACAGAGGGATTTTTGCGTTTCCGTATCGTATGTTTGTTAAAAATCGAATTAACAATAAATGTTTTTAATGCGGTCGCAGTCTGATTGGTGGCAGGTCTCCTGTATTTTAGCCCTTTCAATTTGTGACAATAAAGTGTAAGGGTGAGAAGGTATATGAAAAGTGGATCGTCAGCTTATCGGTATATTCGTGGGCCCGTCCATACAAAGCGGCCAGGCACTTCGAAAGACATTTCGGCCAAACTGACCCTTTCGCCGATTGTGGTCATGAGGGAATGGAATGAATTCCGTCGACAAGGTTAAGTCGATGCGGTTTCCAAGCATGGCGGCATTTACAACAGGATAATGACATGAAAGAGAGTGAAATTATCTTGCGGCCCATCGGCATTATTCACAGCGAACACGCAGTGCAGGAGAAAACTCCCGCCCAGCCGGTCTATGCGAAGGGTTGTCAGGGATGGGTGGAGATATTTCCGGAATATGAAGAGGGGCTGTGTGACCTTGAAGGCTTTTCGCATATTTATCTGATTTACCATTTTCACCTAAGAAAAACCGTTAAACTGACGGTCAAGCCTTTTCTTCAGGACATCGAGCGGGGAGTCTTCTCAACGCGGGCGCCCAATCGTCCCAACCCCATCGGTTTGAGCATTGTGGAGCTCATTGGACGCGAAGGCAACACCCTTCATCTCGACTGTGTCGACATTCTCGACGGTACGCCGCTGCTTGACATTAAACCCTATACGGCCAAATTCGACCGGGCGGATCCTTTCCGCAACGGTTGGCAGGATGAAGTGGATGAGGAAACGGCAAAACGGCGGGGTCGTCGCGGGTATCGCAGTTGACGCCGAAAGTATATTCCCATAAATCCTTTTGACACAAAAAAGCCCTCTTCATATACTTCGACATCGAAAAGGAAAAGCTTGTCGATCATGACAATCCAGAGCGATTATTACAAAAGCAACAGCGTGTTCTGTTCCATCAGAACCACGAAGGCGATGCAGAAGGAACAATTCGTTTCCGATCATGTGCTGATCCATATCTTGAGCGGCAGATTGGATATTGTGGAAGCCGATTGCCACAGCTCTTATCATTGCGGCGATACCCTCTTCGTCAGAAGAAACAGTCTGGCAAAATTTATCAAATTTCCCCAAAATGACGGGGAGCCTTTCAAGTCCCTCAGTATATTCATCAAAAGGTCCTTTCTCCGTACCTATTACGCCATGAATCGTCATCATTTGGGCATAACGCAACATCCCGGCGCGGATGTGAGGATAAAGAAGATAGAAGCAACGCCTCTGTTGCAAGGGTATTTTGCATCGCTTGGCTCTTACTTTGACGCCGATATGAAACTCACGGAAGAGCTCGTCGAGATCAAGACCCGGGAAGCCATGTTCCTATTGAATCAGATAGATCCGCCTTTGTATCGCTGCCTGTTTCATTTTGTGGAACCCGGTAAAATCGATCTCGAAGAGTTCATGTGTAAAAATTTCGTGTTTAATGTGCCCCTCGAAACCTTTTCCAAAATGACCGGCAGGAGCCTTTCGACATTCAAAAGAGATTTTCATAAAATCTTCGATCAATCCCCCAGCAGATGGCTTAAGAAAAAGCGGCTGGAGTTCGCCCACTACCTGTTGAAAGAAAAACACAGACCTCCTTCCGATGTCTATCTGCAGGCCGGCTTTGAAAATCTTTCCCATTTTTCGTCGTCATTCAAAGAAGTGTACGGATATAATCCATCCGATCTAGTGACCCTTAGAACAAAGAGAATTTGAACTCCTGGGATTAACAAGACATCCCGTATTCGTTGTATAGGTACTGTCAAACCGGCTGGACGGAAATGTCAGATGGTTTTAAAACTCTCTTTTCCGGTCTCTCCCGTATAGTCCTCTTAATATCTGCAATGAAAGGAGACGGTTGCGTCCGCCTTGATCGCCAGAGAAAAACTTGATGCAGGTTGTTAACCCATATCCTTTATTTAGTATTTTTAATGGAGAAAGGAGAAAACAATGTCAAAAGATGTCCTGCTTTATGAAGTGAAAGAGCAAATTGCTTATCTGACGTTGAATAACCCAAAGCGAAACTTGTTGGACCCTGATCTTTGCAAAGCCCTCGGTAAAGCGTGGTCCCATTTTGCCGATGATCCGGAAAGCCGGGTTGCGATTCTCAGCGCAAACGGACCGGATTTCAGTTTTGGTGCGGATTTGAGATATTCCGGCTTGCTGGATGATCTGCGAAAGGCCTTTCCCCAGAACGGGACGAAAATTTTGAAGCCCATCGTCGGCGCCGTTCACGGGACCGTCGCCGGCAGCGGTTTCGGCCTGGCCACGTACGGAACAGATATTATTTATGCGACGGAAGACACGAGCTTCATCTTCGGCGAGGCTTGGGTCGGGATTGTCGGCTCGGTTATGGAATACGCGCCCTACATGCCTTTTAAAATTGCCTTGGAATTTTATCTGACAGGCCAGCCAATGAGTGGCCGCCGGGCTTACGAAGTCGGTTTTGTCAACCATGTTGTGAAGGACCGGGATGAACTGATGACTGAAGCCGTAAAAATGGCGGAGACGTTGAGAGACAATGCGCCCCTCACATTGCGGACGATTAAATACGGGCATTACAAGAACATGGAGTCCGCGTCAAGGAAAGCCATGCGTCTGGCTCAGGAGGAGTTTGCCGCTTTTATTCAGCCTCAACTGGAAAGCGAAGACTTTAAGGAAGGCTTTGCGGCCCTCAAGGAAAACAGGAAGCCCATTTTTAAAGGCAGATAAAGATGGACAGGATTCATTTATAAAGGCATGATTGCTGATCCGTGATCAACAAGGAGGTTTTTTATATGGAAACCAACGCGCACTATCAATTGCCGAGTCAGGATGCCTGCTATGTGGACGCATCGGAAATGCCCAAACTGCTCCGGCCAAAGAATATTTCCAACCGCCACGGCATCAAGAGAATGGTGCAGGAAGGCTTCATGATCCGTCAGAGCTTCATGCAGGATGGAAAAATGATCATCCCGCCGGGTGGTCTGATGCATTTCGAAAACGGGGGAGAATATTTCGGCCCGTTGAATGGGGAGCCCTGCTCGATTGCGGGAGAGGAAGCCGCCTGGATCGACCAGGAGGAGGCCCTTGTCGTCAGGAAGAATTTCTTTATTCCTTTCGGCGGACGGCCCGTTTCTTTAGGGGAAGACGGCACGATGGCCATGGCCCCGTTCTACCTGACGGACAGTTACTTTGGCGTGACGGCCGGGATATTGAAGTACGTTTTTGCCAACGGGCATCCTGCATGGGATAAAGGGATCGTCCTGCACAAAACGGCTTACGGGATGTCCCCCCAGAAGGTATCCGCCGGCTATGTGGCGGAGGAAGGCTTGAAGACGCCGCCGCCTCTGCAATACTTCGGCGATTCGTACAGCGCCCACAGCGCGACATACGTCGTCATCGACGATTACGGCTCTAAAGGCGTTCAGATCAAGGAGGCCGGGGCGCCGGAAGCCGTCTGGTTCAAGGCGTCGTACGATCCGCCCATCGTCGCCGATCAGGTGAAGGTCGGACAGTCCGTGGCGGTAAAGGATTATTTCGTCAAGGTCTTGTCCTGCGACAGGGCAGCGGGAACGGCGAGGGTCGCCTGGCTTGATGCTCAGGGAAAGATCCTGGCGGAAAAAACCCTCGGCCCTTTAACCCTTGAAACCTATCAAGTCAAAAACCTCATTCATCATGACATGGCGATCCGGGAGCGTCTCTTTCTTGACTTTGAAGATTGCCGGGTCCAGCTCAATACGAAATACGACTCCCCCCTCATCGGCACGGGGCCGACCAACATCATCGACGACGACGGCAAGCTGACGCCGGCGGACCGGATCCGCGAGATCAACACCATACGGGACGACAGCGTCGATCTGGTCGTCTACACCCGCGTGGAAAAGATATTCCTGCGCAAGCCCTGGGACAAAGACCCCCGGTTTGTTTTTCAGACCCACTATTTGTGACCCCAGTGCTACATGATGGCCGGTCTGGTCATCGAAAACCGGGAAGCGATCGTTTTTAATTCAGAGCAGAACCGCTTTAACGGCCCCAGGGGACTGTTTCGCATCGTCATCGATAAGTTCAATCAGGACGCCGTGTCCGCTTGGCATATTGAAGATAAATTCGGGGAAGTCAGCCGCAACCTGGGCGGCCCTGCCTGCAAATCACTGGACGCCATCGTCGGACGCGTCGGCATGTTCGCCTTTGAGGACGCCATCAAGCAATTGCGATGGACGAATCCGAGACAGGTGAACAGGCTCACCCAGGAAAACGAGCGCTTGAAAGAAGAACTCATGAAGCGAGGTCCGAGCCCATCCTAATCATCATTTCGGTTATGAGGCGTTCTTTTCCGGACCGAACAGGGGTAACGTGTTGATTAAGGATTTTAACGAGGTGCTAAACGTAGATTTGTCTATCGTCATTTTTCACCGCAACAGCCACAAGGGAGGGGCATGCCTATGTACAAATTGAATTTTAATGAAGAGATGTGTTTTGCCTGCAAAACACAGGACTGTCTGGTTCGATGTCAGCATTTGGACATTGATCAGAATACAGCCCGCGCGGAAATGGAGAAAATCATTAACGGGGAGGACTCTTTTGTTTTACATGATTGTGTGACTTGTTATGCCTGTGAAGAATACTGTCCGCACGGCAATCATCCATTTTATTTGATCGTTCAAAGACAGGATGAACTCGGTATTTCACCCCTGCCGGAACCCTTGGTCAAACGGGGAATACAGACAGGTATTCCCTTCCGAGGAGAACCGGAGATCAGTGAAATCAAAGGCACGGCTCTGAACATGGGGGTCTTCAGTAACCTGATGGATCACGTTCAGGGTAAACTTTTTGAGGGTCTTCCCATCATGTCCCATGATCCCCGGAAGATGTTTCATTATTTTTGTCAGCTCATGTATCTCCACTATGGAAAGACCTCCCTCATCAATGAGCGATTGGTTAATATTCTCGAAACCATTGCCGCTCACAAGGCAACGGAACTGATACAATTTCACGATGAATGCTACGGCACCTATACCTCCTATGCCCCCGCTTTCGGCATCGAGGTTCCCTTCAAATCGATCCATCTTTTCGACTATCTGTACCATAAGCTTCTGGAGCTGAAAGACGACATTAAGCCCCTCAATTTTAAGGTGGCTTATCAGCGTCCCTGTTCCTCCCGTCTGTCTCCGGATATGCATCCCTATGTCGGTAAAATATTCGACTTGATCGGCGTAGAGCAGGTTAAACGGGAATATGTCGATGAGAATGCCCTGTGCTGTGGCGCCACGATTCTGGGTCAGAAAAAAGAAGGCAGCCGCCGGTATTGTGTTGAGATTCAAAAGAAAAATATTGAAGATATGAAAAAGGCCGGAGCGGAGATTTGCGTGTTTAATTGTCCTGCCTGTATGCAGACACTCGGTATGCCGGTAAGCAAAAACGGCATCATGCCTTTATTTATGAGTGACCTTTGCCGGCTCGCCATTGGCGAAAAAATCGCTTAAGAGGGAGGGAATAATGAGTTCTATTTTAAATGCATTAATGGACATTGTCGGAGAAGATTATGCCTCCGATCGGTATGAAGAGCTGTTTACCTATTCCAAAGATTTAGGCACATCGGAACCCCAGTGGCCGGAATATGTGGTGGCGCCCAAGAGGGTGGAAGAAGTTCAAAAGATCGTCTATCTGGCAAACAAGGAGAAAGTCGCGATTGTCCCGCTGGGAGGCGGATTGACCCTGGCCGGCCTGGCCTTGCCTTTGAAAGGCGGCATCATTATTGATATGAAAAGAATGGATCAGATTATTGAGGTCAACGAACAGGCCCGGTACATAGTCGTCGAAGGGGGCATATCCCATGGAGCGATTACTGCTTATCTGCATAAACAGCATCCGCATTTAATGCATTCCGAGCCCGGTGCCCCGCCCGCCGCCACCGTTGCTGGGAATATCGCCATTCATGGCCAGGGAGACCTGGCCCATCCTTACGGTTTTAATACCGACATGATCAATGGTCTGGAAGTTGTTCTGCCGACGGGAGAGATTGCCCGGTTTGGGTCCTGCGCCGTGGGTTCCGGCTGGTACACCATGCATCCCTTGCCGGATCTGGGTTTTTTCCTGGGCTGGAACGGTACCACCGGTATCATCACCAAGGTTTCGTTGCGGTTGTTTCCCTATAAGAAAATCCGGGAAATGGATGTGTTCTCGGTCATCGATGAGGAATTGGTTCCGGAGATTCTTTACGAGCTGTCGCATCTTGGCTTATCGGAGGACTTGATCACCACCAGTGCGGCCATTCCGCCGATGATGAACCGGATTCACAACACCAGCATCATAATTGCCGGAGACTATGAAGAGGAAATTGAATTTAAGCGCCACATGATTTTTGACGTGACCCTTGCCAAATATATTCACAGCGGTGTTGGCGGCATCGGCGCCGTTTCGATGGAAAGAGCCAGACCGACCATCAGCAAATCGGCGGACTGGAAGAAAGGCGGCGGTTTTGAATATGTCGGTTCCATCATGCCGGTTTCATCGTATCCGGAATGTTATCGAAGAGGCGCGGAAATTTCCGAGAAGCACGATATCCCTTACACCGTTTTGGGGCGGGTTATCGGGTGCTGCCATGCCATGATGTTTTCCTGGTTCTACGCCTTTAATCGGGCCGATCCGGAAACCGTCAGACATGCAAGGGAAGCCCTGCACGAAACGGATGAAATGGTTATGGAGATCAACGGCACCATCTGGAAGCCGGCGGTCTTCGGTCAAAAACTGATGATGGACCGGATGGATAGAACGACGCTCCAATTAATGAAGAAAGTCAAAGATCTTCTTGATCCGAACGGGATTATGAATCCCGGAAACTGGGAGGTAAAATAATGAACCTGGACGAATATAAGTATAAAGATTTAATTCATCGATGTTTTCGATGCGGATACTGCAAATTTCCGACCCACTGGGACGATGTGACGAATTGTCCGTCTTATGCGAGATTCCGAATGGAAAGTTATTCTAACGGCGGACGGTTGTGGTTGATTTACGCCTGGTTGACCGGAGAAATCCCCTGGTCGGAGCATTTAACGCAAATTCTCTATACCTGTACATCGTGCAAAAGCTGTGTCGAAAAATGCCCACTCAGTTTCAACGAGGATATCGTCAATATGACCGTCGCCGCAAAGGCGGCCATGGTTGAAATGGGCCGGTTACCGAATCTGGTCAAGAAATTTTTTCAAAATGTGCAGCTGTACGGCAACCCTTACGGTATTGACGCCCAGAAAAGATCGGATTGGATGAATGGGATGCCGGTCGAATCGTACGGGGGACAGGAATATCTTTATTATGTCGGTTGTGAAGGCGCCTATGATACCCGTGCCCAGAAAGCGGCGCGGGCGACGGCACAGCTGTTGATTGACGGAGGCGTTTCGTTCGGCGTGCTGGGGAACGAAGAGCTCTGCGACGGTAATGAAGTGGATATGATGGGTGAGGAGGCCTTGCTGGAGAACCTGGCCACGAGAAACATTCAGCAGTTCTCCGATTTAGGCGTGAAAAATATCATCACCCTGTCTCCCCATGCCTACAATGTTTTCAAAAACAAGTATCCCGAATTCGGCGGTCATTTTAATGTTTATCATTCGACCCAGATCTTCGCGGATCTTGTCAAGGCCGGGAGATTATCCTTGCCGGACAAATCCGGGGCGCGCATTACGTTTCATGATCCCTGCTTCCTCGGCCGCTGGAACGACGAATACACGGCACCCAGAAAAGTCATCAAGGCCGTGAAGGGCGCGGATTTTATTGAGATGGACCGGAGTAAAAAAGGCGCTTTGTGTTGCGGCGGCGGCGGCGGAAATTTCTACACCGATTTTCTGGGGGGCAGTGAAGAAAGCCCGGCGAGGATCAGAGTCCGGGAAGCCCGCGATGCCAAAGCGGATATCCTGGCGGTTGCCTGCCCCAACTGCCTGACCATGCTTGAGGACGCCGCAAAAGCCGAAGGGCTGGACGATCAACTCAAAGTGATGGATATTGCAGAAATATTTTGCCAGGTGTGAGCCTGATAATGAAAATCCCTAACAGCCGTCATTTTCCGGGAAGACCTTCCGGAAAAGGACGGCTGTCTTTGATTGACCTCAGCATTCCGTTAGTTGGCCGTTTTTTATCCGGTATTTCTTCGTCAGCAAATACGGATTCGCCGTGATGGTTTGCATAAAATTTTTCACCATATGGTTCATTTCTTCGCTGATCCGGTGAGGAGGACGTTCACCCAGGGCCATTTGAAACAATTCGGTGATGTTGAACACATCCAGATTTTTTTCCGAGGCTTTTCTGTTCAGGGCAAAACAACCGTTACAACTGATCGCTATGGCTTGGGCCCCCGTTGCCATCGCCTCAGCCACCCGCTTTTCCGCCGCCTTTTCCGCCGCTTTGGGATTGACAGCCGTCAACGGTGTGCCGCAACACCAGGATTTCCTGCGGTTGTGTTTCATCTCGACGACCTGCGCTCCCAACAATTCAAGTAGCTTCCGCGGCGCTTCGTAAATCTCTTCATTAAGCGCCCTCCAGGCACAGGAGTCATGCAGAGTAATTTTCATGTCAAGCCGGTGGGGAAATTCGATCTCGCCGGATGGGAATTTTTCCAGCAGATATTCGGCGATGCTCTGAATTTCCAGGTCGAACCCGACGACCAGTTCCGGATAGACCTTTTTGAGCATGTAATCGCATTCGGGACAAAAAGTAATCAGTTTTTTGAGACCCAGGCCACGGAATGCCTTCAATAGCTCTTCCCCACGGAATTTGGCTTCCTGCTCGCCGAAGGTATTCCGGATATAACCGCCGCAGCAGTATTTCATGCCGCCTAAAACGGGAAGCCCGTCCAGAAGTTTGGTTTTATTCAAATCGGTATATATATAGGACAGGGCGCAGCCGATATAAAAAGCGGCCTTGCTCTTCGGCGGATTCATGTATTTTTTTAGAGCCTCTTCTTTTTCCTCGCAGCGGTGTCGCAATCCCACCGTCATAATGTTCTCCGGGACGTCTTCCCGCATCAGCGCCATGCATCCGGCGCCGGCTTGGGCGATACGGGCCGCGCGAATTTCTTTGCGAAGGTCCGCCGGGTTGGATCGGGTGGGGCAGATTGTATTGCAGTATCCACAGCCGGCGCAGTTTTTCATGACGAGGGACGAATCTCTTGTCTTGACAAACTTGGCAATCTCTTCCTTGGCCTCGGCAGTGGATATAATGATAAACGGGCAGCCTTTGATACAGGCCCCGCAGAGCTTGCATGTATCGGCATGAAACATGATGAATCTCCTGTCGATAATCTGTCGTAATGCTCGCCAATATGAGATCAGCAACCATTCCGATTTGCTTTTTTATCATTTGATTCCATTCCCGAAAAGTGGCATAAACGACATTATAAATCCAGATTGCGTCATCTCCATGGATTTAGGTCCTAACGCAATCAACAGCGGTTCAGAGATCGTCGTGGATTTTAATGCTTGTCCGATAGGTTCAGGTATTGTAGGAAATACTGTTGGAGCGTTTTGATAAGATCTCGGTAAGACACAGTATCCATGTGGAAGGCGTACCGGATTTGCGGAGAAGGGTAATGACCAACGAAGTTCAGTATGTGCTTAAGGTCTGGTTTGAAAATTACATCAATCGATATCGCAATGGGGATGGCGTTTTGTGTTCCCCGTTGGAACTCAAATTGTTTCATAGTCAGCGGGTTGCCGAGAATGCCCGCACCATTGCCCGAACCCTGGGCTTGCCGAAAGAGGAGCAGTCCTTGGCAGAAGGGGCGGGGCTCGTCCATGATGTTGGGCGCTTTCCTCAGTTTGTTGAATTTGAATCATTCCGGGACGCCGATACAGTGGATCATGGTGCTTACGGTCGTAAGGTCCTGGAAGCGGAAAACATCTCGAGGCATCTTTCAGACGTCGATGGCGCCGCGTTATTGTGTGCCGTTGAGTTTCATAATCATAGAACCTCCGACATTCCCCCGGGGCTCAGCCCCAAAGAACGCAGATTACTCAACGTCCTGCGGGATGCGGACAAACTGGACGTTATGGACCTGGTCCTCAGATCCGTTGCCGCCGACGGATTTCGGGAACTGCCGACAATGCTGCCTCAGATCAGTTTAAACCGCTGTATTAGCCCTTCCGTCTTGAAGGAAGCTATGGAAACCAAAACAGTTTCCAGCGGTAATCTTGCCACGCTGGGTGATTATCTTGTCATGCTTGCCGTATGGTTTTACGATTTAAATTTTGCGCCGACGCGGCGATTGGCGTTTCAGCGGGATCTTTTAAATCGGATACAGCGGGAGCTGCCGGATCAACAGGTGCTGAAACCGCTATTTGACGACATTGAGTCTTTATCGCCGGCAGCTTATGAAATATATCAGCGAATAAAGACGTGAGACATTCGATCTCTTGATTGTCAAGATGGTTTCGACGTTAGTCAAGGAGCATCATCCCATTGATTAAACCTCTTGTTTCATAATTGAATAGATTTCTATTTAAAAGGATATTTTATCGTTATGCAGACCGGGAAGCAGTTACTGCTGTTCGAGGATGAATATGTTATCTTGAACAGTGCTATGCAGTATTTGCAGAATCTGAATCTAAAATGCGTATTCCGACGCAAACCGGCACCCGATTCCGATTCATTCCGTCACCTGATTCCGATTGATGTCGTCACCCCATTCCGAAGGAAT
>JAFGLN010000018.1 GCA_016928025.1 Deltaproteobacteria bacterium | reverse complement strand
TTGGTCGTGCTTCACACACTACCAGAAAATCCCGTCATGTCCCTTCTTTATTTATCTAATGGTGCACTTGCAAGTAGAATGCACAAAGTATCTTCGCCGGATTGGGGTCAGGTCTTGCTTTTTGCCTTTTAGGCAAAAAGCAAGACCTGACCCCAATCTTTGGATTTGGCGGATTTGGAACATCTGCCGTAAACTTCCTCGATCACCCCTTTTTTACAGGTACACTTCAAGAGGTAAAAGCTTCCGGCATTAATAGTCTTATAACTTATACCGGGGCGGATTTAAAAAAGCTGCGCCGCACAGTTCAATCATAACTATCATATTGATTTTACAAGAAGGGAATGATATTTCAAAATTATGAACAGAACCCATACAGTCATACGTCGAATGACGGATCATCGGGATGAGGATTACGTTCCCGGCACACCTGAAGAGCGTATTCGTCTCGTCTGGCCGTTGACCCGAGAAATTGCATCCCTAAGCGTGAAGCACAATGTTGAACGAAGACTACAAAGACATGTTACGTGCCTTAGCCGACGAGAAAGTTAGATTTATCCTTGTCGGAGCCTACGCACTCGCGGCTCATGGTTATCCCCGCGCCACAATGGATATTGATATTTGGGTCATGCCATCCCCTGAAAATGCTGATGCGGTCTTACGAGCATTGGGCCGTTTTGGTGCATCGTTGAACAATCTTACCAAGGAAGACCTTCTGAAAGATGGAATCATTTTTCAGATTGGCGTCGCTCCCAGACGAATCGACATCATAACCGGAGCATCTGGTCTTCTGTTTGAACCGACATACCAAAATTCAATCTTAGTAAATATCGAGGGAATTGAAGTCCGCATCCCTTCCATCGACGATCTAATTCTCAACAAGAGAACGACCGGTAGAACAAAAGATTTGGCCGACGCTGAGGCCTTGGAAGCTTTGAAGAACTCCGAACAACGGCATTGAGCAGGAAACGGAAAGAACCGCACGCCGATCCTAACCCTGAGAACTCCCCTCATTATCATCTTCTAAAATACAATAATTGGTTGACAACTGAATTGCAAAGTGCTTAAAAAACCAACATTCCTAAAATTTCACAAACAGTTTCATAAACCGCGCTTAGTTCCCACCCTTACATAATAAGGGTGTTACAATAAACGAATACAAAGCATCAGTCAGCAGCTCGGAAGTGGCGGCAAAGATCAAAAGATTACCTTTTCCTTTGCGCGCCTAAAATCGTGTTTGATATGGGACTAAGGCGAAATCGCCCGAAAACCCGGTCAATATCATGTTATCAGGGAATATTTACCTGATGATCAATGGTTGTCAGGTGTAAAGTATAATGCCTAATGAGATAATACCATACTTGGAAATGTGCCAAAGAGAAGGCGTAAGTCTTCAGCGAGGAATGAATTTTGCCCTTAATCACAATCATTCTGTTATTCTTATGTCAGTGCGCCCTAATGCTCCGTATGCCGACAGATTTGAGGATGATGGAACGACTCTCATATATGAAGGTCATGATATGCCGCGATCCGCCAAAAATCCCAATCCTAAGAATATTGATCAGCCGGAATTTACGCCAAGCGGTCGTCTTACACAGAATGGCCTGTTTCACCAATCGGCCCAAGCCCACAAGAATAATCGAAAACCCCCCGAGCGCGTTCGGGTTTATGAGAAAATCAAACAGGGCATTTGGTCACATAACGGGGTTTTTCATCTAATCGATTCATGGTGTGAAATATCGGAAAACAGACAGGTCTTCAAATTCAAATTGGTAGCAGTTGAGGGCGAAGAAGACTTTTCGCAGCCGATTCCATCCAATCCGAAAATACGCAGAATCATTCCAACTTGGGTAAAACTTGAAGTTTGGAAACGCGATGGTGGGAAATGCACGAAATGCGGATCAGAGGTAGATCTACATTTTGACCATATTATCCCTTGGTCTAAAGGGGGATCATCCTCAACACCAGATAATATACAGCTATTATGTAGCAAGCACAATTTGCAAAAACATGACAAAATAGAATAGCAGTCAACAAACGGCTGTTTGGGGGGGGGCAATGGGGTGAGTTCTTCATTCTTGACAGATCAAATTCTGTTTATTCCGACACCTTTGTCAAGAGTGAAGAACTGACCCTGATGACGTTCTCTTCTAAAAATACAATAATTGGTTGACAACTGAATAGCAAAATGGTTTAAAAACCAACATTCCTAAATTTTCACAAACCGTTTCATAAACCGCACTTAGTTCCAGCCCTTACATCATAGTAAAGGGTGTTGCGATAAACGAATACAAAGCATCAAGCGGCAGATAGGAAGTGGCGGCAAAGATCAAAAGGTTACCTTTTCCTTTGCGCGCCTTAAATCGGGCCATAGGGGGTCAAGTCTTTGCTTGACTCATCTTATCCCCGTGAGTACCTTTTAACTTGAGTCAAGCAAAGACTTGACCCCTTGTGTTTTCCAGCAATCAGATCATTCGCACAATGAGCGGCCAGTTATTCACTGAAGGAAGCCTAACATATGTCCAATAACGAAGGAACCGAGTCACCATTTGCGGCAAGAGCACCGGCAGCCGGCTACCTCTACCAATGCCGATATGCTCTTTACGAAAGCCTACGCCGCCTTCGAAATAATCCTGAGTTCGCAGTGTCAGTGGAAGCTCTTGATGATGTGACTTTCGAGAAGGATGGTCAGCCCATTGATCTTCTTCAGACAAAGCATCATCTGAACCGGACGGCAAGCCTGACAGATGCTTCGCCGGACTTATGGAAGACAATACGCGTTTGGACAGAAACCGCTTTGGCGGGTAATTTGCTGACGGGAGCGGGACTCATGCTCGTGACTACAGCCATAGCGCCTGAGGGGTCCGCCGCATCCTATCTAAAACCGGGTCTGACAAGAGATGTAGCGAAGGCTATTCAACGTCTTCAGTCAACAGCGGAAACTTCCACAAGCAAGGACAACATGCCCGCTTACATGGCTTTCCGAAAGCTCTCGTCGGAGGCCAAGAAGAACCTCTTCGAGGCAAGCGTCGTGATTGATGCGCAGCCAAGCATTGTTGACCTCGATAAGGAACTGAAATCCCTTGTTTTCTACGCAGTTGAGAGGAGATTCCTGGATTCTTTTCTCAATCGCTTGGAAGGGTGGTGGCTGCGCAGGGTGATAAAACAGCTTGTGGGTGATGCCGGTATCATATTGAGTGAAGAGATTGATGCGGAGCGGAACCTCCTTCGTGAGCAATTCAAGCAGGACAATCTTCCAGTAGACGACGACATCATGCAGGCGACTGTTGATGCCTCTGGATACCAAGATCGTGTATTCGTGCACCAACTGAGGCTCATTGAGATAGGGAACAAGCGAATATATTTCGCGATTCGGGATTACTTTCGAGCATTTGAACAGCGATCCCGATGGGTGCGGGATGATCTGGTTCATGTCGGCGAACTTGGCCGATACGAAGATCGGCTCGTGGAGGAGTGGGAGCGTCACTTCGAGAGAATGCGCGAGGAGTTGGGTGCTGAGGCTGTAGAGGCAGCAAAGAAAGAGGCTGGACGCGCGCTGTTTGCCTGGATTGAGTCAGGGGACCTCCACACGATCAGGGAACGCGTCCGAGAGCGATGGGTCGCCCAGGGGTCATACCAAGTTCTTTCAGACAAGCGGCGAGTTGGCTGGCATCCTGAGTTTGATGCACGTCTCCATGAATTGCTTGATTCCGGAGGTGAATCATGAAGCGCTGGGAGGAGCGAACAATTGAGGAAGCTCATCTCCTGAATCCTGCCTTCTGTTGTGCAGTGCTTTCTGCCTCGGTCGTTGGGTACACGTCAGAAGCGTCAGCAGGGCTTCCTTTCCCTCTTTCGTTCCTTGTGCTTCCAACGACCCTTCATAAGCACACACGAGAGTCCCTCCCACGGGATACCCGTACCTCCCTGGCAGCGTGGCTTCAGCAGAACTGCGAGGCGAGAGTCGGATTTGCTCAACGAGTAATAGCAGTACGACCCCACACGCGCGAAGCGATTCTCTTCGGGACGACACACGGATGGCTAACGATGAGTGGCGGGCTTCTAGCTCCCACAATAAACGAATTAGTAATTAATAAGAGTACACAGTCGCTTGAAACCGAGGCGAGAGAGTGTCTCCGACGGGCAGCATTTGTCGGCAAATGGTTTGCCCGTGCGGGGAACGCCGCGACGGTCATGGCCCTGTGGGGAGTCAGACCATGAGTTTCCAGATTAAGAACATCGTGCTCTACGGATTTAAGGGACAACGGCGCGTGCTGGAGTTCCAACCCGGTCGGTTGAACATTATTACTGGTGCGTCGAAGACCGGGAAGACAGCCCTCATTGAGATCATCGACTACGCTCTTGGGAGCAGTGAATGCCGCATTCCGGCAGGGATCATTCGTAAGGCTGTCGCTTGGGTCGGTTTGCGCTTGAAAGTTGTCGGTGGCCAAGCGTTCGTTGCCCGCAGATTGCCAACAGGAACGGCAAGTGCATCTTCTGATGTCTACTATGATGTAGGTGCAGACGTCCAAATTCCTGAGTTCAATTCCCTGAAACAAACGACGAATCCCAAGGCTTTAGAAGCACTATTGTCACAACATACCGGGATAAGGGAAAATGTACATCAACCTGATGCTGGGCAGACACGTGATGCACTTAAGGCAACCGTTCGCCATGCTCTATTCTTCACATTCCAGCAACAGGCCGAAATTATCAGTAACCGCCATCTCTTCCACAAACAAACCGAGCCGTTCATTCCACAGGCAATCAAGGATGTCCTGCCTTACTTCCTCGGAGCCGTGAGCGATGAACACGTCGCCCAAATGGCAAAACTCCGCGATCTGCGTCACCAACTCCGTGGCCTCGAACGCAAGTTGGCCGAGCATGAAAGCGTCCGGGGTCGAGGAATGACGCGTGCCCAAAGTCTACTTTCAGAGGCTCACGACATTGGCATCCGTGTTACCGAGGGATTCCCGGACACATGGGAAGACTGCGTCGAAGCTCTCGAGCAAGTACAGCGTCATCCCCCCGAACCTGAGGAGGAACTCGCCGCCGAGGGGGGTGCTTTTTCACGACTGCAGACTGAGCGGACTGCCCTTACGGAAGAACTTCAACGTACCAAAGACCAATTGGAAGCGGCCGAAACGCTCGTAACCGACCGGCAGGGATACTCACGTGAGGCCAGTGAACATGTTCATCGGCTGGCAAGCGTCAAACTCTTCGAGGGTAGCGCGACTGATCAGTTACTAACATGCCCTTTATGCGAGGCCCGACTCGAAAACTCCAAGCTACCGGAACTGCGGGCAATGACGGAATCCATTACAACAATGGAAACCCAAATGCGAGCTATTGAGGAGAGGACGCCACAAATGGACCAAGTCGTCACGGCCTTGCGCAGGAGGATGAGCGAGGCAAAGCAACGACTCCGCGACAATAGAGAAGCGATTGAGGCTGTTCAGGCATCAAATGCAAGGCTTCAGGAACTACATGACCAGTCGGCACGGAGGGCTCATGTCCTCGGCAGGATAGGTCTTTATCTCGAAAGCTTGCCACACCTTTATGATACAAGTGATCTTCGAATAGAGATCGCCGCACTGAATGAACAAATCTCGATATTGGCCGAAGAACTGAGTGACGAGATGGTTCAAGAAAGGATCGGCTCCATCGCTTCGATTCTCAGCCGAGATATGAGCACTTGGGCGCAGAATCTCCAGCTGGAACATTCAGCAGATCCACTTCGTCTTGATCTCAAGCATCTAACCGTTGTCGCAGACACGACCGACGGGCCAGTACCGATGGACCAAATGGGTAGCGGGGAAAACTGGGTTGGGTATCACTTGGTGGCACATCTTGCCCTGCACAAATGGTTCACGAAGAAGAATCAACCGGTGCCGCGTTTCCTCTTCTTGGACCAGCCTTCCCAGGTGTACTTCCCCGCGGATAAGGACGTGGACGGTACGATGGAAGGCATTGAGGAAGACGACCGCGAAGCTGTTGCTAGGATGTATCGTCTCGCTTTCGATTTGGTTTTAGAGCTGACTCCCGACTTCCAGATTATCATGACTGATCATGCTGACCTCAATCAGCCTTGGTTCCAAAACTCCATTGTCGAGCGATGGCGTCGAGGCCCCAAACTTGTGCCAGAGGATTGGGTGGACCAAGCCCTGGGCGAATCATCTGAGACGAATGCATCAACCCAAGAAGAACCGGAAGGGTAAAGTGAATACGTCCATAAAATCATAAGCTTCGCCCGACAACCGTATTAACGCAGTCTGGCAATTCCGCTATATCCATTGCCAGATGGTTATTCGTGGCGTTCTATGAGAGCGAGGTTGTAGGTAAAGTATTTTTTTTGGTAATCAGGTATTTGTCACATCCTTTTCTGCCGCACTTCTACACAGAATAAAGACATATATTCATTGAATATGTTAAAGGCGGCTTTGTAAAAAGTTCGCAGGCAAGGCGTGCAAGTCATGAGGAGCGAAGGCGTACTTTTACGTACGTCGAAGCGACTCAGGACGCGGCACAACGCAGCATCCGGGCTTTTTACGAAGACGCCCCCGCCTTCTAATAGTGGAGGTCAGAAGATCCAACCTTCCCCTTGAAAATCCTGTAAACAAAGATCGTATAGCCGATAACTATGGGCATGCCGACCAGGGCGATGACGCTCATGATCTTTAGGGTATAAATACCCGTCGAGCTGTTGAAGATCGTCAGGCTGAGCTGCGGGTCGTTGGACGCCCGGATGAGGTTGGGGAACTGGGCCGCCCCGGCGGCCAGCCACAGGCCGATAAAGGAAAACGTCGATTCCAAGAAGGGGGCCCTGTCGTTTTTCCTCTTCAGGGTCACAAACAGTCCGGCAAGTCCCGCCAAGGTCAAGAGAATCCCGATATAAAAAACGGAGCTCCCCAAAAGGAACGAAAACGTTGATGCCAGAACAACAAAATAGATGATAGCCGTTATGACATTGACGACGGTCAACACGCGGGCGGCCTTGAAACATCGCTCCTGCAAAGCACCTTCCGTCTTCATCACCGCCCACGCCGCCCCCTGCAGGAGGACGGCGGCAAATCCGGCGATACCGAACACCAGCGGCACCGGCCTTAGCAGCGTAAAAACGGTTCCCGTAAATTCCATTTTCGCGTCGAGGGGCACACCGTAGATGATGTTACCCAGGGCGACGCCGAACAGCAGAGCCGCCAGAGCGCTGCCGCCTACCAGCGCCTTTTCCCAGAGACCGGCCCGTACTTCGTCGTTGGCCCGGAATTCCATGGAGACGGCACGAAAAATCAACGCAAACAGCACCAGCATCATGGCGAGATAAAAACCGGAAAAGGCCGTCGCGTAGGCATGGGGAAAGGCAGCGAACAGGGCGCCGCCGCCGGTGATGAGCCAGACCTCGTTACCGTCCCAGACGGGCCCGATGGAATGGATCAGAATATCCTTTTCGGCTTTGTCCCGGCCGATAAACGGCAGCAGCATGCCGACGCCCAGATCGAATCCGTCCAGAAACGCGTAGCCCATGAGCAGAACAAAGATCAGCACAAACCAAAGAATCTGAAAGTTCTGGATGTTGTCCATGGTCATTAACCCCCCTAAACCGCCGGTCCCTGCCGGACGATTTTCCAAAAGATCAGCACAAACACGACAAACAGCAGCGTGTAAATCAACGAAAACATGATCAGGCTGAACAGGATTTCGCCTTTCGAGACGACAACCGACGCGGCGTCCGCCGTTTTCATCAGACCGTAGATGATCCACGGCTGCCGGCCGATCTCCGCCGCCGCCCAACCCGTTTCGTGGGCGAGATGGGGCAGGGGTATCAACAACGGAAGAATCAGCAGATACCACTTCGTCTGATAAAGCTTCCCCGTCCACAGCAGCCAGGCGCCCAATAATCCCAGCACGATGGCCAGCATGCCGATACCCACCATGATATGGTAAGTCTGAAAGACCAGATTGACGGGCGGCCAGTTTTCCTTCGGGAAGTCCCTGAGGCCTTTGATTTCCGAATTGAAATCGAAGTTATATAGAAAACTCAAAAACTTAGGCACATAGAGGCCACAGGTTTTTTCATTTTTCTCATCCACCCACCCCAGGGCGTAAAGCGGCACCCCCTTGGCCGTCACAAAATGGCCTTCCAGGGCCGCTGCTTTTTCCGGCTGCCGGTCGATGACCTCGATGGCGTGCATATGGCCGAGGCCCAACTGCAAAAGCGGCGTGATCGCAAACAGGACAATCCCCATCCTGAGCATCGTCCGGCCCGTTTCACCATGAAGCCCCTTATAGACATAATAGCCGGCAATGCCCGCCACCATCATGGCACAGGTCATCCAGCTGGCCATGACCGTATGGAAATACCGGACCATCGTCGACGGGTTGAACACGGCATCGGCAAAGCTGGTCAGCATAATCTTTCCATTGGCCAGCATCTCATAGCCCGCGGGGGTCTGCATCCAGGCATTGGCCACGATGATCCAGAAGGCCGAAAGATGGCCGCCGAGGAAAACCAGAAATGCCGAAAGCCAGTAAACCCTTGACGACACTTTGTTTCTGGCAAAGATCAGAACACCGAGAAAAACGGATTCCAGGAAAAAGGCGATGACGCCTTCCGCCGCCAGAAGGGGCCCGAAAACATCCCCCACGACCCGGGAATAGGTTGACCAGTTCGTCCCGAAGGAAAACTCCATCGTGATGCCCGTGGCGGTGCCGACCACAAAAATCAGTCCCAGGAGCCGGGCGAGGAAATCCGTAATCTTTCGGTACCGCTCGTCTTTTTTCACCAGATAGAGGGTTTCGGAAATGAGGATGACCCCGGAGGTCCCCAGAGTCATGGCGGGAAAGAGAAAATGGAAGCCGATGGTCATGGCAAATTGGAGCCGGGCAAGGAAGACCGCGTCCATAAACACCTCCGAATGGGAATAAAAAATCCCCCTTCGTCCCCCTTTATAAAAGGGGGATCATAAGGAACTACTTCGTAATGAACGACCCCGCCGCAAGCAGCGGGGTATCAATTCGGAACTATTTATTCATTTATTCATCGCCGCAAGCGGCGGGGAATTAAACCCTAAGAGATTAAATCATGCCCGCGGCTTAAAGCACTTTCCCCTGTAAGATGAACGCTTTGACCCGTTCGAGTTCCTCCGGGGTATCCACTTCAATGGAGTCGTGCCGCGTTTCGACGACCTTGATCTTATATCCGTGTTCCAGGGCCCTTAATTGCTCCAGGGCCTCCAGCTTTTCCAGAACGCCTTCGGGCAGGCGGGTGAAGGTATCGAGAAAATCTTTACGATAGGCATAGATACCGTGATGTTTATAATAGCTGGCCCGGTTTCCCCAGTCGCGCACATAGGGAATGGTCGCGCGGGAGAAATAAAGGGCGAAGTGGTCGCAATCGAAGACCACTTTCACGGCGTTGGGATGGGTAATCTCCTCGTCCCGCACAATTTTGTAAATCAGCGTGGCCATGGGAATGGAAGAATCATCCAAAAGCGGCTCCGCCACCTCGTCGATCTGGGCGGGTTCAAAAACCGGCTGGTCCCCCTGGATATTGACGACGATGTCGGAATCCGCCAGGCCCAGACCCGATACTGCCTCGGCGATCCGGTCCGTTCCCGAGCGATGGCGCTCCGAAGTCATGACGGCGTTGCCGCCGAACCCCCGCACGGCGGCCGCAATGCGCTCGTCGTCCGTCGCCACGGCACAATAGGAAACGGCTTTTGCCTGCAGGACCCGTTCATAAACGTGCTGGATCATGGGCTTCCCCAAAAGATCGGCCAGGGGCTTGCCCGGAAATCTTGTGGACGGATAGCGCGAGGGAATAATACAGACAACCTTCATCAGTTCAACATAGCTCTTGTGAATTATTTCAAATAAGGATCCGCTGTTTGCAGGTAATGCACGACATAATCGTAAACGGCATCCTCCAGTGACCGGAATTTGACCGGACAGCCCGCCCGTTCGAGCTTGTCCATCTTTGCTTCCGTAAAATATTGATACTGATCGCGAATGGCTTCCGGCATCTCAATATATTCGATCTGCCGGGGTAGGATCAGGGCGGCAAAAACAGCCTGGATCAAGTCATTCCACGTCCTGGCCTTGCCGGTCCCGAGATTGAAAATGCCGTTCGCCTCAGGGTGGTTCAGGAGCCACCAGATAACATCGGTGCAGTCCTTCACGTAGACAAAGTCCCGCATTTGTTCGCCGTCTCCATACTCGGGCCGATACGATTTAAAGAGCCGGACCTTGCCCGTTTCACGGATCTGATGGAAGGCCTTGAAAACGACACTGGTCATATCTTCCTTATGATATTCATTGGGACCGAAGACGTTAAAAAACTTGATGCCCGCGATTTCATCCTCCACGCCGCGTCTCAACACCCACAGATCGAACAGCTGTTTGGAATAACCGTACATATTGATGGGGTGCAATGTCCGCGTTGATTCATGATCATCGGAAAAGCCCTGGGCGCCGTCGCCATAGGTGGCGGCGGAACTGGCATAGATAAATCGGACCTTGTGTTCCAGCGCCCATTCAGCGAGACAGCAGGTGTAATGATAATTGTTTTCCATCAGATAGTCGGCATCCCGCTCCGTTGTCGAAGAACACGCCCCCATATGGACAATCGCCTCGATGCCGAAAGGGATATTGTCTTCACCAATCATTTCAATAAAATGGTCTTTATGGACATAATCGGCATACCGGTTATGGACGAGGTTCTTCCATTTGTCCGACGCACCGAGTTCATCAACGATGACGATATCGGTAATTCCTTCGCGGTTCAGTTTTGAAACAAACGCACTCCCGATAAATCCCGCACCCCCCGTGACGACGATCATAATGTCCGACCTCCTGTCTGATGTTGGATCATACGCGCCAACGCTCATGATGACGCCCCAACGATATTACCTTTGGCTGTGGTTTGTCAATATGAATGTGGTTGTTTTCGCAGACATTTTAGACACAACCCCTCGATGAACGCCATTTTGTCCGTTCATCGTCCCCTTTTTTTATATCATCCCCCGCCAAAATTGAAACCTGATTTGAAATTTTTTTATGGCGGTTGCGAACGAACGATTGAAATTTGCTAAAAATAATTTTTCTTGACCGGCCACAGTTATTTTGCTATCTATTAGATACTATATTTTATAAAGGAATGCATGTTGGCCCAATCTTATCGGCACTTTTGCCCCGTTGCCCGCGCCATTGAAAAGATCGGCGACAAGTGGTCTCTGCTGATCATTCGCGATCTCTTGCGGGAACCTCAGCGTTTCACCGACCTGATCGGATCTTTGAGCAACATCACGCCCAAATGGCTGACCCAGCGTCTCCGGGATCTGGAGGCGGCAGGCATTGTCAAGCGCGACAAAAAGCCGGGGCGGCGTGAAGTCTGGTACGATCTGACCCCCGCCGGTCGAGAGCTCGGACCGGTTATCGAGGCGCTCATGGTTTGGGGCTTTCGCTGGGCCATGCGGCCGCCGGTTCCGGGCGAGGTGGTTCATCCCGATTTAATGATGCGGGGACTGACTTTTTCTCTCAACAAACGGGGCAAGCAACCGGCTCAGACGGCGACCTGGGCCATGCGATTCCCCCAGGCGACCTACGCTCTTTCCTTTGACGGCGAGGGCTGGACAAGCCGCAAGCAGGACGATTCCGAGGCCGACGTCACCGTTACAACGACGCCGGAAATTTGGGCAACCGTATTTTCATCGCCCCGGTCGGAGCGCAGCCGCCTGGCCGAAACCCTGCAGATCGAAGGGGCACCGGAAAACGTTGCCGAGTTTATGAACATCTTCGGCATTCAACACAAAGGGACAGCAAACACCTGATAGTCTATTAAAATTTACATGCGCGCTCTTGTCCGCCTCCCTGCAGGCATTACAACTCTTTGTGGATAAATAAAGGTTGATGGTCCTGTAAAAAGTCATATTCCCCACCCCTGGAGGGGATGAAGGGGCGGGGGATTTTCGACTCTTTACGAGTCCGTCAAGGTTAAAGGACAGATAAACCGGTCAATCAACCAACAGTCACCCGAAAAACAGGCACTCCGCCTGTTACAGGAGCAAGGAGGATGACATGGACTTAAAACAAGTCAACGACGCATTGAATACGTATATCAAACCCCAAACCTTTCCCGTCGCCGTCAAACTATACACGGGGCAGGAAACCCTGCCGGCCAAGGTCAGATTCCCCGTCAAGGATCTGGGGTATCAGATCGCCCTCTGCCAGGCCGTGGCCCTGTCCCGGCGCTACGGCTGGACCATCGCCGTCGGTAAAGAAGACCAATGCTGCATCGGCGGCCACACCGCCCTGGGCTTTCTGGACAACCCGCCCGCGGCGAGGCCCGGCGACGAACAAAAGCGGCATGAGCCGGGCAAATACGCCTATATGGTCTCGGCGCCCATTGACCGGGCCGATTTCGAACCGGACCTGATCTGCCTGTACGTCAACTCGGCCCAGGCCATGCGTCTGGCCCAGGCGGCGGTCAACGGCGGCGGTGGCATCGCCCCGGCCCTGCCGACAGGGATGGGCGACTGCGGCGACATCATGGCGCGGACGATCAAAACGGACATGAACCAGTTCATCCTCCCCTCGGGTGGCGACCGGGTCTTCGGCTCCACCCAGGACCATGAGGTGATCTTCACGATCCCGAAGAGTAAGGTGGAATTGATGATGAAGGCCCTGGGCGACACCCACGCGGCCGGCTTCCGGTATCCCGTGCTGACGGACGTGCGGCACCGCCCGAACCTGGCGCCGTTCCTGGAAATCCCCAAAAACGCTTAACCATTTGAAGGAGAAGAGATGATGTCGTGGAAGAAAACATCTTGTGTATTATGCGCCAACCGCTGCGGACTGGAAGTCCAGGTGGAAGACAACCGGATCGTCAAGGTCCGGGGCGATAAGGCAAGCCCCATCAGCGAGGGATATGTCTGCCGGAAAGGGCTGAACGTCGCCTACCATCAGCAGAACAAGGACCGGGTGCCGTATCCCCTGAAGAGGGTCGGGGACCGATTTGAGCGGATCTCCTGGGACCAGGCCATCAGCGAGATTGCTGAAAAGCTGAAGGCCGTCCTTGGCCGGCACGGCCCCCGATCTTTGGCTTCGCTGGTCGGCGGCGGGGAGTTTGCTTTTTTAAGCATCGGTTTCCCCGTTCGCTTCGTCCGACGTCTCGGGTCACGGTGGAACTATTCCGCGGCGAACCAGGAGTTTTCCGGCCGGTATTGGGCCCACGGCCTCACTTTAGGGAGTCAAAATATCCAGTTGACCGAAGATTTTGAGAACTGCGACCTGTTGATCCTGATCGGGAAGAATCCCATGATGGCCCATCATTTTCCTCAGGCGCCGCGACGGCTGCAGAAGATGTCCAAAGACCCCGACCGGCGGCTGGTCGTCGTGGACCCGCGCCTCACCGAAACCGCCCGACTCGCCGATATTCACCTGGCCATCCGCCCCGGCACGGACGCCCTCCTGCTCAAGTCCATGATTGCCATTATCCTTCAGGAAGGTCTTTATAACAAGGACTACATCGACAAGTATACGGACGGCTTCAACGAGATCCTGCCGTGGTTTGCCGACTTCGACGTCAAGGCGGCCCTTGCGGTCTGCGACCTCGATTATGACACGGTCGTCAGGGTCTGCCGGGAATTCGCCGCGCGCCGTTCAAGCATTATCGACGATCTCGGGATATTGATGAACAGACACAGCGCGCTGGTATCCTATCTGTTGGTCGTTTTGCAGGCCCTTTGCGGACGTATCGGTGTCCCGGGTGGAAATTATCTGCAGGGCGGGGGCACTGGAGCGGACCCCCGGGATCCAAAGGTATGGAGGACCCTATTGACGGACATTCCCGCCGTCAACGGCATGTTCCCGCCCAATGTACTGCCGGAAGAAATCATGCATGATCATCCGGAGCGCCTGCGGGCCGTCCTCTGCTGGGCCGCAAATCCCCTGCGGTCCTATGCCGATACGACGGCCTATGAGAAGGCCTTTCAAAAGCTCGACCTATTGGTGGTGGCTGAGATCGCCATGACCGAGTCGGCCGCCCTCGCCCAGTACGTCCTTCCCTGCAAAACGGCCTTCGAGTCCTGGGAGGGGGATCCCGGTATGGGTTTCTCGAAGGTTTATGCCCGGATGCGGGCTCCCGTGGTGGAGGCGGAGGGAGAGCAGAAGGAAAACGCCGAGATCTTCACCCTCCTGGCCGATGCCATGGGCCTCATCCCCCCGATCCCCGATGCGCTTTACGAGGCGGCCAAAAGCGGCGACCTCAAAGCCTACGGTCAGAAATTGGGGGAATATCTGATGGCTGCCCCGGAAAATGCCGCCGCCGGGCACTTTGTCGTCGCCAAAACACTGGGGCCGGCCTTGGGTTCGGCCCATCTGGCCAGCATCTTCCCTTTGTTCATGCCGTTATCCAAATCCCGCCAGGAGGAGGCGGCCAAAGCCGGTTTTCCCGTGGGGCCGGACCAGGGTCTGTCCCTGTACCAGGCCATCATGAATCATCCGGAAGGGGTGCTGGTCGGGATACGCGATCCGGAAAAGAACATGGAAACGAACCTATCGACCAAGAACAAAAAAATCCAGCTTTATAATCCGGAAGTGGAGGACTGGATCAGGAAGATAAATCCCGTTGAGGAAGAAGAACAGCTCCAGCCCAATGAGCGTTTTCCCCTGATTCTGATGGCGGGACGGCATATCGACACGAACGCCAACACCGCCATGAGAGACCCGGCGTGGAACAAGGGCAAAAAGACATGCACGCTGGCCATCCATCCCGCGGACGCGGCAGCGCTGGGCATCGCCGACAAGCAGATGGTCAGGGTCATTACGGAAGCCGGCGAGGAAATCATCGAGGCCGAAATATCGAAAGACTGCAGAAAAGGCCACGTCGTCATGCCGCACGGCTTCGGCCTGGTCTACGACGGTGTCCAATACGGCGTCAACGTCAACCGGTTAACCAAAAACACCAACCGGGACTTTGTCGGAACGCCCATGCACCGCTATGTCCCCTGCCGGGTGGAAGGCAGATAAAAGACGGTGTCCGGGTGATGACATCGTCCATGTCGGCACCTCCGTTGCGTTTCGTTGATTGTTGAGAATTTATTTTTTCAGAAAAATCAAGGGCGGTCCTTCGCAACCAGCATCGCCGCGGTTCAATAGCCCAGGCGACAGAGGATAACGAGGTCGGATCAATCCTTTGCTTTCGCCCGGCGTCCTTTTATTTTCATGACGACCAAAACGATCGCGGCCATCAGCAGCACAACGATAACCAAGCCCGCAAGCGCGATCCATGTCGGCGTCGTGGCCCGGGACACGAGATGGACCGGATTCCAACTGGGTCTTTCCACAATGCGCCCGAGCTTGCCCCGGTATTTTTCAGGAACATCGGGGACGCCGTTTCCGTCGGTATCTGGGAAGGATCGAACATACCGAATGACACTCTTCCATTGTTTGAGCTCCTGGACGCCCGGCCGAAATTTGTCGCCGTCAACGAGGGCGGAAGACAACGCCTCAATCGGTGTGCCATCGTCATATTTGGGAACGATCTCCAGCAGGGAATAGGTGAATCGCCCGACAATTTTTAAAAACGTCGCGTTATAGATATTCGCGGCCACCCGATAGAGCCGTGGGTTGGACCTGCTGTAATCCAGCGGCGTGAAGCCTTCTTCCTCACTGCCGATTTCCATGGCGGTCACCCGATCGAAAAGCATCCGGTGGGGATTATAGGTGAACCGGACGCCCGAAATCTGCAGGAAATAATCGTCGTTTTTAAGCGGCCTGACGCTGGTAAGGATCTCCAGTGCCCGTTTGATTTCATAGCCGTAAAGGTAGAAGCTGATGAGCGGATAGCCCATGGTGTCATCGACGCCGATGCCCAGCGGAATGGTGCGAAACAAATCACCCACGGTAATCTTGCCGGTTTCACCCTTAACAAGATCGTCGCGGATGACGCCGTTGGATTCCACCGCGATGACCACCTGGCTTGACGGATCGTGAAGGTCGGAATCCGCCGCATTGACGGCCCAGCGGATGGCATCGGCCAGAAGATTGCCCAGCGGGGATTCCTCCGCCGTGACTGTTAAATCCCATTTTGTCTCGGCAATCACCTGGTCATAGGAAAGATCCAGGGGAGAAAGCCATTGCTCGTCGAGCTTCCCCTTGAATGAATCAATCATCTTCTGGAGGGTCGGATCGCCAGCGATCCGGCTGTCGACCGGAACAGACGTATATTTTTTCACCGTGACTTTTCCGCCGTCCCAGGCCAGATCCAGAATGCCCACCTGCCTGCCGTAGCACCCGGCCTGAACAATCACGGTATCGCCGACGATAATGGGCGCCTCCAGTTGGGTGTGGGAGTGGCCGCTGATGATGACGTCAATGCCTTCGACTTCGGCGGCCAGGATCTCATCCTCCGATCGTTTCGGATTGTCCTGAAGGCCGCTATGGGACAGGCAAATCACCATATCGACTTTTTCGTGGTTGCGCAACGTCTCGACCATATCGCGCGATATTTCAATCGGGTCGTGAAACGTCAACGGGCCGGCAAACGGCGAAACTTCAATCGCGTCGTTTCCCATAATTCCGAAGATGCCGATTTTCAACCCGCCCCGTTCCAAAATCATGTAAGGCTTGATGCCCGCTTCGGCGAAGGCCTCCTGAAGGTCTGCCAAAACGGGAATCCCGCGATCAAAGATCGCCGAAGCGAAAACAAGGGGGGGCAAACCGTCGTTGGCTTTGGCGGCGCGCAGCGCGGCCGCCAAGCCCGCCGGTTTGAGATCAAATTCATGATTACCCAAGGTGACGGCGTCGTAGCCCATCGCTTTGAGCAGGCGCAACTCGAAGGCCTCCTCGCGATTCAGCATATGAAAGAAAGAGCCCATCGTGAAGTCCCCGGCATCGAACACGAGAACCGGGGGGGTCCCGGCTGCCCGCGTGTTTTTAATAACGGTCGCCACGCGCGACCATCCACCCAGCGTCTTGTCGGCATTGACCCTGAACGGCTGATAATCGATTTCCGGCGAAAACCCCTGGAGATGCGAGTGTAAATCATTGGTGTGCACGATGGTGAGACGTTTCTCCGCGGCAAAACCGCTCGTCGAAAACGCCAGAACCAGAAAGACAACAAAAACACGAAAAGATTTCATCATCCACCTCCCGGCCTTTAGACGGTCATCCACCCGCCGACGGCGCCGATCGGGAAATACCGCCTTAGGACGGTCTTCGATCCCC
The DNA here is from genome assembly GCA_016928025.1 of Deltaproteobacteria bacterium. Classification (GTDB taxonomy): domain Bacteria; phylum Desulfobacterota; class Syntrophia; order Syntrophales; family JAFGHS01; genus JAFGHS01. Next base: position 30,148 of record JAFGLN010000018.1, on the reverse strand, counting down.
GTCTTTTTCCCCTCGGCCCATTCCTCTCTACCATAATTCTCCCGTTGTGAACAGACCGAATCCGTCACGTTTGCTTCATCTTTTCCCAAAGATTTAAGGCAACGGCCGAGATTCCGGAAAACGCGCGTTTTAATCCGTGTCCGGGGCATCAATCTTCCGTGGGAGGATGCGTCAGGCTTCCGTTTTTGCGGAATGAATCCCGGTGGAAACTTTCAACCCCCAGGTTGTTCCTTCCCGTTTTCTCTCCCGGCGAGGCGCCGCCAAGACGCCGTCAAAGAGATCGTTCTCCCATGGGGGGATATCAGTGAAAAGCAGGATGGCTGTGGGATTGCATGATCGCCGTGCCGCCGACCGGCGTCTCGGGCCGCCCCAGCAGCAATGTAAAATACAAGACCAACCCCTGCCTGTTCGCTTAAAATGCCGAAAAAATTTGACATGATCCCAAAATTACATCAAAATCACCTTGACAAAGTCATTTTCTCTTCATATACTCCGATGCCAAACTGTGAAGTGAATTTCAAAATGTCAGGGATTTCATTGACCGAGGAAATCCTGAAGGAGGGTTTGAGGAAAACAGAGTTCGGGGTTTGTTTTGCGGTCTCCGGATCCGCAGGATCCAAGGGTTCAGGGCTGATCGACTTTCCGTCAACCTCGGCACCGCGGATCGGAAACACCCATCCATAAGAGGCCTAAGGAGGCACCATCAGGAAATAACCTTACAACCGAAAGGGGGTGATCCAGGCAGACTATCATTCATGATGGAGTCGTTTATCGTGACAGTAGATTTTCGATTTTTAATGAATCCTATTTTTGAAACTATTTATTAGGAGGGAAGGTTATGAAAAAAATGTTTATTGTTGCCCTGGCCGCCATGCTGTGCGTCTTTATCGCCATGCCGGCCGCGGCGGAGGTTCAGATTCACGGTATGATCTGGGTGGATGCCTACATGAGGGATATCAACGCGGATGCTACAACGGTTAACACCAATTCTTATTCTTCCGCGATTCCAAGCATTCCTGGTAAAGCAACGCTAGATCCCACACACTCCTACTACGGTGGATGGTCATCAAAGACATACGGCGACGTGAAGGATACGCAGGTCACCATGCCCTACAGCCAGAACTATCTGAATTTCGTTTATTTCAACAAGGCCGGCAATCTGGGCGCCAATTTCACGATTTGTGGCGGCTCGGTCAATGACTTTGCCAACTGGAATCAAATGAACACCGGGGCCAATATCTGGTTCAAGCCGTCAAAGGCGTTGCACATCAGACTCGGTAAGATCGATCAATTCATCGGCGGTCTGTATCCCGGCGTGAGCCTGGCCAATGCCGAGTATTACCGGATGCTCAGCGATCCGGCCGACAGTGATGCATTCGACAGCTATATGCATGCGGGCCCGAACACCATGCAGGTACCGGCCTCGATCACCTTCGGCAACCTGCATTCGACGTCCAAACTGGGTATCGATTTCGCCTACACCCTCAGCAAAGCGATGACCCTCAAGGTCGCCCTGTTTGATCCGGATGTCGACGGTACCGCCGGTAACTATCTCAATACAACGGGCACAACGGCAGCAGGCAAGAGGGGCGTCATTGAGGACAGTACCTTACCCCGGGTTGACGTCGCCGTGCCCATGCGTTTCGGGCCAGTCTATGCCCAACCCAAGGTCAGTTGGGTAAGACAATCGCTGCAGAATATGACCGCCGGCTCCGAAGATGAGTTTGACGTCTGGCTGGCCGGTGTGGACGCCAGCGTAACCTTCGGTCCCATCACCCTGGCCGGTGAGTATGTCTATGCCGAGAACATCGGTGGCTCCAATCACACCGGCGGCCTGTCGACGCAGGGTCCGCGGGCATATCTTGACGGTACGGTCTATAAAATAGCGACGGAAGAGAACAGCCTGTGGTGGGTGGAGCTCGGCTGGGCCATTTCGCCGAAGCTTGTGGCAAAGGCCAGCTACGGCGTCCACAACATGGAATGCGACAACAGCCCCAGCACGGTCCTCGATGACGTTGAGTTCGAGCGGAGCCATATCGGCGTCAGCGTGCGCTACGCCCTGCATCCGAACTGCTTCATCCAGCCCCAGTGGCTGCGCCAGGATTTTGGCGAGGCCAAACTGGGTGTCGGCCAATCACTGGGCATTCTCAAAGTGGATATGGGACAGGTGGATTACTACGGTGTTTCCGTATATCTGATGTTCTAACGCAAAACCATTCAGGTCCGGCAACAGCCCGAATTTAAGAAGATGCAGGATCTGATCAGCAAAGCCAAAGCCCCCGGCCGTTCAGCGGCAGGGGGCTTTTCTTTTTTATCGTTTCGCGATACAGGCAGGGAGGATTGGGAAGCCTAGGAGGCAAGGAGCGGAGAAAAGGAGAAGACTGGAAGGGCTATCGTATGAGCGAAATGAGGACTCTTGGAATTTTGACATTTCTTTGAAGTCCAGCGCAGGCGGGACAACAAGAAATCACACCAATGCCAGTTTGTTAAGACTGCTCCCGACGATCGAAACAACAGGTATGGGGGGTCACGTCCAAAGGCCTCGAAACAAAAAGCCCCCGATGCGCAGGCAGTAGAACCGGTCGGCTTCCGAACGCGGCTCGTTTGATCCCCCCGGTCTAATGCTCCGCAGCCTGCGGTAAACGGCCCGATCAATCAGAGGCGGGCCGTTGCTGGCGGCGGATCCGTTCATTCAGTTCAAATCATAAACGATCATCCGGCTTTGGGCGGCACTGAGGACGCTCTCACCGGCGGACAGGACCGAGGCGATCACCAGTTGCTTCCTCCCGTCGCCGTCAAAATCCACCACCCGGTAACCGGTCACGCAGCCGGAGATATCGCCGGTTTTCCATTTCATGGACAGTCCGGCCTGGTTCCAAACAAGAAAAGTTACTTCGCCACCGGAATAGCTGCGATATCGGCCGGCGAATCTCGACGTCAGGGTGGCGGTATTCCGACAGACCATGATCTCCGGCCGGCCGTCTTCATCCAGATCGGTCGTATAAAGGGGCGCAGGCAGATAGTACCTTGCTTCACTACCAGGAGTATAGTCTCCGGAATCCATGGCAATAAACGAGTAAGCGCCGCCGAAGTGGTCCTTACTCGTCCACAGCCGCTTGTTGTTGGGATTATAGAGTGTGAGATAATCGTTTTTGTTCAGGACGACGCTGTGAAGCCCGCTCGTCTCTTCCGGCCGGAAAAGAGCGACGTTCAAAACCGTGGCGGAAGCATCCAGATTGAGCGTGCCGGTCGACACATACCCGCCGTTTTCCGGCTGTAACAGATGGATAGCCCCCTGAAAATGCAACCGGGCATCCCGTTTTTGTCCCAGGAGGGTTTTCCCCCGACCCGGGATTTCAACAACCCGGAAAAACCACGGTTGACGGCCGGCAATTTTTTTGAAGGCCTGGCCGTCCCATTCGAGCACGAAGGAGGAAATCCCGAGACCTTCCGGATTGCTGACATAGATCTCATCCCGGCCGTTTCGGTTCATGTCTCCGAGACTGACCCAGACATAATTGGTCGCCCATTTTCCTTTGACCTGCTTGAAAAGCCGGAGGGATCGTTGAATCCGCTTGTAGATATAAACGGTCTTTTCATCCACAAAGACGACCTCCTTTTTCCCGTCGCCGTCAACGTCCCCGACATCCAGGCTTCTGATGTTTACTTTGAATTCCTGAACCGGGCCTTGCTTCCCCTTGTCGAGCGTCTCTTCAGCCGTCAGGAGAACACCGAAGGCCGTCTTGCCTTCAGCCGGTCCGGCCGGCTCTCGCTTTTCCGTCGATATACCCAGAGCCGACTTGACAGAACCCAAAATCGTCCTGTCTTCGGATGGTTTGACCTGATCCGTCAGGAGGGTGCCAACCTTTCTGTCTTCAGCGGGTTTGGCCTGGGCGGTTTCTTGGGCCGGTTGGACGGGTGCCGGCGCTCTGACAGGACCGGCCGGAATCCGTTCTTCCGCCGGTTTGGCCGTCAATTGCGGCGGTACCGGCCGACCGACGATCCTTTCCTTCAGATCCAGGGCGAGCTGATTGACGGCGGGGATGACTTCGGACATGCCTTTGGACTGTCTAAAGGCCGTCGTCAATTCCTGGGAGGCGGTCACATCGAGGATTTTGGCGTCCAGACTGACACTCTCGCCAAAAACCGTCAGGCTGCCCAGGATCACGTAGTCGCACTCCAGGGCTCGGCCGATGGCCAGGGCCTTGGACGCATCGTCGGGGATACCGAGCTCTGCGATCTTCTGTCTGACCAGTCCCTGATTGACGATCGCCACTTCCTCCTGCAAGGCCAGACGGGAGGCCAGCATGTCCCCGATACCCTCCCGCAGATAGGTCAGGTCTTCGGCGGCATTCACTTTAAACGGCAGAATGGCGACGGTTTTCGGTCCCTGGGCCCAGGCAAAAGGCACGGTCAGGACGGCATAAAAAATAAGTGAACCGATGATCATCAAAACGGATCGGATTTGAAATGTTTTCATATGAGGCTTCCTTTGATTTTTTCCCACCCGGCAGCTTTCCGGGGCTATCGGATTCAGCGGCTTTTTTGTCCGCATCCCGCTGTTGCCGAGGTTATTCCGCTCAGAATCCCGTGAACCACGTACATCCGACCAACCGTCACGCCTTGGGTCATAACGTCCCGTTGAACATTCAGTACCGGCCCCCCTCTTTTAATTCTTTTTCTTGCCCGGGGCCGCATCATAGGCCGAGTCTATACTATCCGGAGGCAGTCCTGTCAATTCATTTTTCGGAACGGGCTGACAACCGACCATTGCCCCGCAGCCGGTTCACCGGACCGGTTCATCCGCCGGCGGCCTCGACGCCGGAACATCCCGAAAAAAAACGTCCGGGGCCTGAAAGACGATCATCAAACACCCCATCATTGGCTCTCAGAATTCCCTTGACTTGTCTCGTTTGCTCCCCCTATACTCCCACCACACCCGAAAAGCAGGTTCTCGTCAATTTCAACGGTTATGCCGTATCGTCAACAACAGGAGAAAAAAATGGAAAATAAAAAATCTACCAAAAGCACCAAAATCAGTGAGCAAAAACAATGGGCCAGAGAGCATTTTGTCGGTCTCGAACCGCTGCTTATGCCGATCTTTTCACCGGATTTCAAGTCTCTTGATGAGGAAGGCATCCGCAACGATGTCCGCAACAGCATCCGTCATGGTTTTTTCTCGGTCTTTTGTTTGCCCGTCGGGACAACGGATGAGGAATACCGGCAATTGATTCAAGTGGTTTGTGATGAAGCGCAGGGAAAGATCCTGGTGGGGGCATCCATTGCCGGCAAACCTCTTGCGGGCGATATCGAAATGATCCAATTCTGTGAAAAAGCAGGCTGCACCCACCTGGACATCATTCCCGATACCCATCCCCGGCATCTCCCCCAAACGGAAGAAGAATTCTATCAAGCGTTTCTGCCGCGCATTGAAGCGACGTCACTGCCCGTTGTCCTGTATGCCCGCGTCGCGCCGTATTATCGCCAATTCGGTATTGACGGCGTGCCGATCAACGTCTTTGATCGTCTGGCAAATCTGTCGAAAGTGGTGGCGGTCAAGGTTTCTCAGCCGGTCAGTATGACGGCCACGATGCAGCTGTGCGAGCGGACCTGCGACAGATTGCTCATCGGTCCCACCAACCTGGATCACGTCCCCATTCTGGCCAAACACTACCACCAGCAATGGAGCGGTCAGTGGAACGTCGAAGCCGTGCAGTCTCCGGAAAAACCGTACGGCGTTGAAATGATGAGGCTGTTCGGGGAGGGCCGGTATGAAGAGGCGATGAAGCTTTTTGACGTCATCGAGCCGGCCCATAGCGCCTTTTTTCACTTACAGGTGGAATATATCCGCCAAAGGACCCATCCGTGGGCCCATAACAAGTATTATCAATGGGTTGTGGGCGGCAATGGCGGTCTGCTGAGAAATCTGAATTATAAAAATGAGCTCGTGCAGCCTCTGGATGAAAAAGAGCGGGAAAAAATAAGAAAGATTTATCATGACATCGGCATGGAAACCGTGACCGCCCCGGAGGAAGAGTTTATCGTGGGCAAGGCGGCCTATGCCCGAGGTGTTCGGGCCCAAGACCTGCCCGAAACACCTTATTATCAATAGTCAATGGTAAACCGCTGATCCCCCTGAACGGGGTGGTTCATGGACTTTCAAAACTTCCACAAAACATTCAACGGTCTTTGTGCAAGGTCCGATGACGGTCTTTGAGACGGCTTTGCCGGCGCGATCGGTTCCTGTCCAGGAGAAGGCGACACGGTCAAACTGAAACACCCGCAGGCTCCATGACAACCATACCGAGCGGAAACAGAACCGGGAAATATTGTTTCCGGATAAATAATTCAAGAGGAAGCATAAAATGGCATACCAAGACATTCTTTTGGAGAAATCCGATCAAATCGCGATCCTAACACTCAACAGACCGGCACGGCTGAATGCTTATACATCCCATATGCTGCAGGAAATCATGCACGCCCATGCGGAGATCGAAGCCGACCCCAAGCTTCGCGTTACCATCATGACCGCCGCCGGAAGGGTTTTCTGCGCCGGTGCCGACTTGGAACGAGGCGGAAACACCTTCGAAAGAGGGAACCCCGGTGGAATCTGAAAATTCCCGGCGACCTGCCGGATTTCTTCCCCTTCGATTAGTCTCTTCTCATGCCCATACGGCGGATGATTTCCGGGAGAAGGAACGTGCGTCGACAACAGGGAAGGTAAAAAAGATGCCGTTCTTTCATGAAAAACGGTAAAGACCCGAGAAAGGAACATCACAGGACCCCAACACATTTTGGAGTCTTTAACAATTTAAGGAATCAAGGAGGCAAAATGAAAACACGAATCACGGAGTCATTCGGCATCAAACACCCGATTATGTTGGCCGGCATGAACTGGCTGACCACGCCGGAGCTGGTCGCCGCCGTCAGCAATGCCGGGGGACTGGGAAACCTGGCGATCTCCGCGCACACGCCGGAAAATCTGAAGAGCGACATCAAAAAGATCCGGGAACTGACGGACAAGCCGTTCGCCATCAACCAGATCCTCATCTCTCCCACGGCCAAAGCCAACATGGCTGTGGTCATCGAGGAGCAGGTTCCCATCGTGAACTACACGCTGGGACGGCCGAACGACATCGCGCCGATCATCGAGGCGGTCCATCAATACGGCGGCAAGGTCCTCGCGACGGTGGCGCTGGCCAGACACGCGATCCGGGCGGCGCAGCTCGGCGCCGATGCCGTCAACATCACGGGCCATGAAGCGGCGTCGCATGGCGGCTTTGCGACCACCTTAATCCTTATCCCCCTCGTGGCCGACGGGGTCCATGTGCCGATTCTGGCCGCGGGTGGGTTCCATGACGGCAGAGGGTTGGCGGCGGCCCTGATGCTGGGGGCCGACGGCGTCACCATGGGGACCCGGTTCGCCATGACCCACGAATGCGCGATGCACCAGAATTGGAAAGATGTAATCGTCCAGGCGTCCGAGCAGGATACCATCTACATCGACGTGGGAGATCCGGCGGTGAATTCGAGGGTCTTCAAAACAAAGAAAATCGAAGAGGCGATGACCAAGCGCTTCAGTCTGGCGGATACCGTATCGAGCGCCCTGGATGCGAAAGAGAAAATGAACGTCTCCTGGTGGAAGATGATCACCAGCGGGCTCAAAACGGCCAAAGGCGAGGACGGCATGAGCATTATCAGCCAGATGAAATACGCCTCCCAGACCTCGAACGTCGACCGGGTCATGTTCAGCGGAGACACGGAAAACGGCCGGATGCCGATCGGACAGGTCATCGGCGGCATCAAAGAGGTTTTAACCTGTCAGGAAGTCGTGGAACGGACCGTCGCCCAGGCGGAAGAGACATTGAAGGCGAAATACGGCGTTCTGGCCTAACCGCCGGCAAGGCCTCGGCGGCCCGAACGCACAGTCACGGTGATGAGGCCGGACATCCGCCTCATCACCGAAGCCGCAAAAGACCTTCCCAAAATCGAATGATCTCAGACGGCCCGCCACCGGTATTGATATCCCATGATCTGGTCCCCGCAGAGGGCATAAGGCCGCGGATTAAGGATTGACTTCCAAAATTAAAACCGGTAATAAAATCTACAAAGTAAAAAAACGTTACCATCCGTGACAAGAAACCGATGTCACCGGACTGCCCCATGGATCAGCGTATGAGCCGACCCTAAAACCATTTCCCGAAGGAGACAGAGTCTATGCAAACCAGTCCGAATCCCCCGGAAACCTCCCGGTTTCAACGTTATGAAAAGGAGGCCCCATACTCCGATAGAATCGCCCGGATGCGGGATGAATTGTTATCAAGTTGTTACGAAGCCGACATTGAAAGGGCCCGCTATTACACCCAATCGTATAAGGAAACCGAAGGCCGGCTTCCGGCCGTGCGCGCGGCAAAAGGGTTGGAAAAAACCCTGCGGCATATGAGCATAAAAATCGATGACGATGAATGGCTGGTGGGGGCCAAAACCATCAAGAGAGTGGCGGGGCCCATCGGCATTGAGCGGTCTTTGTCCAGCCTGATGACGTTTATCGGTCTTCAGTTTCACGGTCAGGACGTGGATGCCATCCGCTTTATGGACCGGGTCGGCGGCAACAGCCCCGAATTTCTCAAAGGGTATTTGAATCTGACCGATGAGATGATCGATGAATTTTCCCATGACATCCTGTCCTACTGGGAAGGAAAAGATCTTCACTCCCGGCTGATCGAGCAATGGCGGAAAGAAGGGGTCCTTCGCGACGGTGAGCCCCCCAGCGGGCCGGTGGGCGTGAGCGGCATGCAGGGCCATGTGACCGTAGGGCTGAAAAAAGTGCTGGATATGGGTTTTGACGGCATTGCCCGCCAGGCAAAAACGCAACAGGACCGACTCAAAAAAGACGATCCGCTCTATGAAAAACGCAAGGATTTTTTGGAGGCCGTACAGGTTTCGGCAAAGGCCGTCATCGAGCACGCCAATCGTTATGCCGACCTGGCGGAGCACATGGCCCGGACGGCCTCCGAACCCAGAAAAAAAGAACTGCAGGCTATCGCCCAGCGAAGCCGCCGGGTGCCGGAACACCCGGCCCGAAATTTCATGGAGGCCCTGCAATCCATCTGGATGACCCAGGTCACAACCGTCATCAGCTATGGTGAAGATTCCATTTTTGGTCCGGGAAGAGTGGACCAGCTGTTGAATCCCTATTATCAAAAAGACATTCAAGCCGGTGTCTTGACCCAGGCGCAAACCATGGATCTTTTGGAAGAATATCTGGTCAAACTGTCCACGTTTATCTCTTTCGGCGCCAACAATCTCACCATCGGCGGGATCGATCAAAACGGCGACTGTGCCGTCAATGATATGTCTTACCTGTTCCTGGAGGCCCATCAGAACATCAAGGGCCTTCGCTACGGGCTGGCCGTGAGGATTTCGGAAAATACCCCCCGGCCATTTTTACTCAAGGCCGTTGAAACCCACCGCCGAACAGCCGGCATCGCCTTTTTCAACGATGCGGTGATCATCCCGGAGCTGAACAACGACGGCTATCCCGTGCCAGATGCGCGGAATTACTCCATTGTGGGGTGTGTGGAGCCTACGGGGACGGGAAACAACAACGGGTATACGGCCAGCAACAGTCTCCGGTTGTCGGCGATTCTGGAAATGGCCCTTAACGAAGGCCGCCAATCCGATGTCGACTGGCGGCAGATCGGTTTCAAGACCCCACCGGCGGATTCGTTCGCGTCGATTGAAGATGTGAAAAAAGCCTTTGCGGATCAGTTGAAATACAACATGGCGCTGATGGTCAAACGGGCCGATATCAAAGATAAAATGTTTTCCGATTCTTGCCCCGCACCGCTTTTGTCTTCCACCATTGAAGGTTGTGTCGAATCCGGGTTGGATCTCACCAGTGGAGGCGCCAAATATAATCACGGCGGCGTTTCGGCCAGAGCACTGGCCACGGTAGCCAATTCCCTGGCCGCCATCCAGTGGGCCGTTTTTGAAGAAAAACTGGTGACCATGGGTGAACTGGTGGACCATTTGAAAAATAATTTTAAGGACGCCGAAGCATTACGGCAAAAGATCATTCATTTTGCACCCAAATATGGAAACGCCGATCCCAAGGTCGATGACATCGCCGTGTGGGTGGCCAAAATCTACAGCGAAGAAGCCAGAAAACACCGCTGTATTCTGGGCGGGGTGTATCGTCCCCTTCTGGTGGCATCCGGAACCCATGTTTATGAAGGCCGCGCCACCGGCGCCACACCGGATGGGCGTCTGGCCCGGCAACCGGTCTCCAACGGCATTTCTCCCGCCAATGGTACGGAAAAGAACGGGATGACCTCGGTGATGCACTCGGTCTGTGCCGTTTCCGCCATCCCCATGTCGGACGGCACGGGGATGAACATGAATTTCAATCCGGTCATGATCCAGACGGATGAGGGGCTGGAGAAATTTACTTCCCTGCTGGAAGCCTATTTTGAAATGGGGGGACGGCATATCCAGTTCAATCCCTACAGCAGGGAGACCCTGCTTGACGCCCAGAAAAACCCGAAAAACTATCCGGACCTGATGGTCAAGGTCTCCGGATACTCCTACCGGTTTATCGATCTGTCGAAAGCACTGCAGGACGATCTTCTGGCCCGAACGGAATTCAGTATGTAGGGAAGAGCCTTTCTTGGGATTCGCAACTTGTCACCGGCCGTAGGAGGAGGATGTGGTATCCCCCCCTTCGCCGGTCCAATTCGTATGAAAGAATTCTCCCCGCGGTCGGTCGATTCGTTCGTACCGATGGGCCCCGAAATAGTCTCGCTGGGCCTGTAAAAGATTGGCGGGCAGCCAGGCCGAGCGAAGGCCGTCATAGGCGTTGAGAGCCCCGGCCAGGGCCGGAACCGGAATGCCCAGCCGGATGGCGGTGGACACCACGCGCCTCCATCCGGCCTGGTCGGCATTCATCTTCTCTTGGAAAAACGGATCCAAAAGCAGCAGGGAAAGGTCCGGATTTCGATGGAACGCGTCAGCGATTTTGTGAAGAAAAACGGAACGGATGATACAGCCGTTTCTCCAAATCAGTGCCATGTCGCCGTAATTCAGCCCCCAGCCGAACGTCTCCGATGCCGCCTTCAGTAGAGCGAACCCCTGGGCATAGCAGACAATCTTGGAAACATAGAGGGCCCGTTCAAGATCGTCCACGAAAACCCCCTGGTCGCCCTGAAACCCCGCCTCCGGCCCGCTCAAAACCGCGGACGCCCGCACCCGCTCCTCCTTCATCGCGGACAAGTATCGTGAAAAAACCGCTTCTCCAATGAGGGTGAGAGGGACCCCCAGATCCAAAGCAGCATTTACCGTCCACTGACCGGTGCCTTTCTGCCCCGCCGTATCCAGGATGGACTCCAGAACGGAATGCCCTTCCCCATCTTGGTATGAGACAATCCGCGCCGTGATCTCAATCAGATAGCTCTTCAGGTCGCCCTGGTTCCACCGATAAAAGATCTCCCCGATTTCCTGATTTTTCAGACAAAGCGCCTCTCTCAGGAGGTGGTAGGACTCACAGATAAGCTGCATGTCTCCATATTCGATGCCGTTATGGACCATTTTGACGAAATGGCCGGCGCCTCCCGGCCCGATCCAGCGACAACAGGGCCTTCCGTCATCGGCCCTGGCGGCAATGGCCTCGAAGACCGGTTTGATGAGCTCCCAGGCCGCGGAAGACCCGCCGGGCATGATGGCCGGTCCTTTGAGGGCACCTTCTTCACCCCCGGAAATCCCCGTTCCGACATAGAGAAGTCCACGGCCTTCGACTTCTTGCGTCCGCCGATCGGTATCCTCGAAGTGGGAATTCCCCCCATCGATGAGCACATCGCCCGCCTCCAACAGAGGGGCAAGCTGCTGAATCAGCCTGTCCACGGGCTCCCCCGCCCGCACCATCATGATGATCTTTCTGGGCCGCGGCAAGACATTCACCAGTTCCTCCAGCGACGAGGTTCCGATGATATTTTTCCCCTGTCCCCGGCCCCGGATCAGATCGTCGACTCTTGAGACCGTCCTGTTATAGACGGCCACGACCAATCCCTTTTGTTCCATGTTCAAGACCAGGTTTTCACCCATCACCGCCAGTCCAATCAGTCCGATATCCGCCTGTTTTTCCATCCGACTTGCACGTCCTTTCAAGATTTTTCCAGGAAAAGAAATTCCATAATGGTTTGAATAATCTCCTCGCATGAAAGAGCGATATCCACGCACAATCCCCCCCGGGGTTCTTCCAGCGTCTCCAGCTGGCTGCGAAGCAGTTCGGGATTCATGTAGGCGTGTCTGCGCTCCTGTATGCGCCGATGGAGCAATTCATAGTCACCCTTCAGATAAACGGTCGCCACCGACGTTTGATCGACGCCCAAAAGATCCCGGTACGCTTGCTTCAACGCCGAGCAGGCCACAATGGTTGGCCGACCCCGGGCCAGACGGTCCCGAATCTCCAAGGCCAGCCTGTCCAACCAGGGAAACCTGTCCTCATCGGTAAGGGCGATGCCGGCCCTCATTTTTTCGACACTCTGTCGTGAATGGAAATCATCCCCGTCTAAAAAAGGCCAGCCCAACCGGGCCGACAACAGACGCCCGAGGGTTGTCTTACCGCAACCCATGGGACCCATCAGAATCAAGATTACGATGCCCTCCTTCATACACCCATCATCTTTCCGGATAAATTCCCCTCAGCTCTCTCCATGGCCTTCAAGACGGTAGAGGATTTCCCCGGCTTGATCCACAAACAGGACGGATTCCTCTTCCCGGTTTTCATAGTCCGAAATCCGAATGTCGTCCGGATTCAGATAGCCTAAATGGATCTGTTCACAGACAGGCCGGGGAATTCCCGTGGCCAGCACAACCTGGATGCGGGATTTCTCGACGCCGTCGACATAGGTCCCCAGGCCCCGCACGTGGGTGGAATGGGCCAGCACGCCCCGGGGAATCTGGCGAAAGCGCTCCATTTGGGCCAGGAAATAGTCAAGGACGTGATAACCGACCTGTTTGAGGGATTCTCCCCAAACCCGGGAGATTTCCCGGATGTGAGGCGCGTAGATAATCAGTGTCCCACCGTCGGCCACCACCGGCTCCAGTTTGTACATCACCTTCCCTGCCGTCCAAATCTCATCGTACCTGCGGGGGGCGTGTCCCAAAACGAGGCGATAGGGCTTCTGCTTCATGACAATATGCATTCGTGCGGACAGGTCGGCGGCGGCGGACCAGGCGTTGACGGGATCCCCGGCATAAAGGCCGCAAAGGTTCCCGTCGGAGGCCACCACCATGGCCAGGCAATGGACGGGCACCGAAACGTTGGCCAGGGCTTCGTGGATCAGTCGCCGCACCGGGTTGTCCTTGACGCCGATGATCCTCATGCAGGTGATCACCGCCCCCAGCCAGTGGAAAAAATGCAGGAACTCGCCCCCCGATATCCCGGGAAACAGATACTTGGCCCCTCCGGAAAAACCCACAACCTCGTGAGGGAAAACCGGGCCCAGGATCAACACCAGGTCATAGTCGTAAACGGCTTTGTTGATAGTAATGGGGACTTCTTCCCGAAATAGCCCCTGAGAGATGGATTCCACCTGATCTTCGGTCAACACGCCGATTAGCCGGAAGCTTTGGGGAAGGTCCCAACGGTGGTTGAGAAATCGGGAGGTCGCGTAGGCGCCCTGCCGTTCAGCGGGCGATATACCGTAAAGCTCAAGAATATCCGCTTCCGCCATTATGGGATGGGTCCCCAGGGCGACCATGAAGTCAAGCCGTGCGCATCGGCTCCCGATCACCCGACGGACGGCGCGGATCATCACGGGCAAGGGGCAGGTGCGCGTGGCATCGGGCGTCAGCACCAGGACACGCTTTCCCTGGAAAAGATGCCGCGGCGTCCCGCCTTCGATGATGGACAGAATGGCCTCTTCAGTGAGGGAGGTTGCGGGATTCCCCTCTCCGAAAACCCGTTGAGTCATGAGTTTCTCCGTTGACCAGAAATGGTATGGACCCCGGCTCCAACCGCTTCGGAGCATCGCCGATTAACCATCAGAGCGTTTTTCCATACTCATATATTGTGCGCCAGGTATCCCCCGTCCACGGGAAGGGATATGCCGGTGACGAAACCGGACGCCTTGCTGCTGGCCAGAAAGAGCGTCGTGCCCATCAATTCCCGCGTTTCCCCGAAACGACCGAACGGCGTGTGAGCAATGACGGCCTTGCCTCTCGGCGTGTATGCCCCGGTCGCTTCGTCCACGAGAAGCGCACGATTTTGTTTTCCGAGAAAAAAGCCCGGCGCAATGGCATTGACGCGGATTCCGTACGGGGCAAGTTCGTTGGCGACCCCCGTAGTAAGGTTCAGGACGCCGGCCTTGGCCGCATCGTAGCCCCAGACACCCGAAAGGGGATTATAGGAGGCCATGGACGTAAGGTTGATTATGCAGCCTTTAATGTCAAGACGAATCCAGTAAGCGGCCAGCACTTTCGTCGGGATCATCAGCCCGGCCAGGAGATTCAGGCGCAGAACCTTTTCAAACTGCTGCATGTCTGTTTCTGTGAGCGCCGCCTTTCCGAGGTTCCCCCCCACCCCGTTGACGAGAATCTCGGGCGGGCCCCATGGCGCCGCGGACCGTTCCAGGGCCTCCTCCACGGCCGGCTCATCCCCCGTATCCACCTGGATTCCCCAAACCCGATCGGGATCGGGGATCACCTGGCGCAATCGGTCCAAAGCCTGGTCGATGGAAGCCTGGGTCCGGCTCCAGATGACCACGCCGGCTCCGGCTTGGAGCAAGGCCTCCGACATGACCGTCCCGATGGCCCCGGCACCTCCGGTCACAATGGCTGTTTTGCCTTTCAGTCCGAACAGGTCCTCCAAGAAATCCATTTTATCCTCCATCATGCGGCAATCCCTCGGAAACATTCATCCCGGAGATCCGTCCGCTCCCGTTGACGCAAGCGAAACACCCCCTCGCCTCCGTCAGCGCAGGGCATTCAGGTGCTTGTCGAAATGGGCTTCCACCCTTCTCATATAAGTCTCCTCGCACTGCCTGAGCGCCGCAAAAAATGGTCCTCGCAGCTCTTTTTGTTGAATCACCGAGCCGTAGGTCACATGGAGTATTTCCCTTCCGTGGAAATCGTCCAGCAGATTCGGCAGCGCCTCATCACTCATCATCCTGACCTCAGGCATTTTGGGCAGCTCGGCGGACACGTGGTAGCTCGCCCGGTCTGTGGGATACCGCTCAACAGCCCATGCAACAATCCGCCGAAACAAGGCGGGAGAAAACCCGGCGATCGTTCTCAGGGCTTCCAGGTAACTGGTCCCCGCCGTTTTGACATGGAAGAGGTCTCCCGCAAGTCCGGCAACAATGGGATAAATGCTGAGCTTGTCCGAGCCGGAATGGAGACTGAGTTTGTAAGGACCGAAGCTTGTGGCGACGGCCAGGTGCTGCTCGAAGGACTTTCGGAAGGCCTCCAGGTTGCCGAGGTAGTCCACCCCTTTCTCGAACCCGCCCACGTAGCGTGGCGCCAGACTCACCCATTTCACCCCCAGCCGCTTGAGTTCATGGGCGATGTAGACATGTTCCGCAAGCGATGTGACCGTGTCCGTTTCATCCACGTTCATTTCCAGCTCAAAGGGCCGCGGGTTGAGAGTATTCTCCAAATGCCGGTACAGGCGCACCGTGTGGGCCACGACTCTCCCGTACTTTGCCGCCGCACGCAACACCTGTTCCGCCGTGAACCGCGCATCGAAGCCGGTCAGCCGGATGGGCGAATCCGCCAGGACCCTCACCAGATCCGCGGCCGTGGTCTCGAGCTCTTCCCAGGGAAGGGCATCCACTTTCCCTTGCAGGACCGCCCCTGACGCCTCGCCGGCATCATTATCCACGTGGTCGCCCGGATCGATGGTGAAAAACGTATAGCCGGCGGCGGCAAAGCTTTCAATGTCCTGCTCCGTTTTGAGATGATCGGCGTCCGCTCCGAAGCCGTCCCGCCATCCTTCCTGGAATGCTCCCCAGGTGGCGTCATCCAGCACGTCCTGGGGACTGCGACCCGTCCGTTCGTTTTCCCGGACGGACTGCTGGGCGAGAATGGGAACGACCGTCGTCTTACGCACCGCCCGGATGTGGCCGGGCGTGGCCGTTCCCAGCCGGTCGCCGCAGCCAATGGATTTGGCCGTTCCCAGGACCCTTGGTTTAAGATACGGCAGAAGATTTCGGAGAACAGCGGCATTCCCGCCGTTGGTCGGGGCGATGAGCACGCTTACTTCCTCACCGTTCACAAACGATTTATGATGAGCCCCTGCGAAACGCCGGAAGATCCCGGAGTCCCTGGAAACCACCCCCAGGTACTTGTTGTCCTCCCGCCGCCCCAGAAACAGAAGACCGTGTTCCAGTGTGACAATGGAGTCCGGATACGGACTCAGATGAGTTATATCCCGCAGGACCTCCGAGACCTTCCGTTGACCCTCCAGTGATAGCGGAGGCGCAAGGTCCTCGCTTTTCAAATGATCGAGCAGTATGTGCATGGTCTATGGACTCCTCTTCGCTTCCCCACCTTATTGCATCTTAAAGCCTGTAAGACGCTTTCACCAGATTATAGGCCAGGTCCACGGCCACTTCCGCCGCCTCATCCTCATCCAGGCGATGGTCGCACACGAGTTCCGCCAGGTACGCACAATCGACGCGACGCGCCACATCGTGACGGGCGGGAATGGACAAGAACGCCCGGGTGTCGTCATTAAAGCCCACCGTGTTGTAGAAACCCGCCGTTTCGAAGACGGACCGCTTGTACCGAAGCATCCCTGCGGGGCTGTCGAAGAACCACCACGCGGGCCCAAGCTTCAGGAGCGGGTAATGTCCGGCCAGCGGCGCCAATTCCCGACTGTAGGCGGATTCATCCAAGGTAAAAAGGATGACCGAAAGGCCGGCCTCGTTTCCAAATCGATCCAGCAGCGGTTTCAGTGCCTTGACATAGTCGGTGCGCATGGGGATATCGGCCCCCTTGTCCCGGCCGAATTTCTGAAAGAGCGGGGTGTTATGGTTGCGAAACGAGCCGGGGTGAATCTGAATGACCAAACCGTCATCCAGGCTCATGCGTACCATCTCCGTCAGTATTTGCCCCCGGAAGATCTCGGCTTCATCAGCCGTCATGGACCCGTCGCGGGCCTTCTCAAAAAGCCGCCGGCACGAAGACGGATCAAGGTCGGCCGTCGTCGCCGTGGGAAAGCCGTGATCCGTGGATGTTGCACCCATGCCGGCGAAGAAGCGGCGGCGCTCGGCCAGCGCCTTCAGATATCCCTGCCAATCGGACGTATCTTCGCCCGTCATTTCCCCCAGACGCCGAACATTTTCCCGGAACCCTTCGAACTCGGGGTCCGCCACCGCATCGGGACGAAAGGCGGGAATCACCCGGCCCTGCCAGCCGCTCTCCGCTATGGCTTGGTGATGGCGCAGGTCGTCGAGGGGCGAGTCCGTTGTGGCCAACACCTCGATGTTGAAACGGTCGAAAAGACTGCGCACACGAAACGGAGGCCGGGACAAAGCCTCCTCGAGGCGGTCATAGATAAAATCCGCGGTTTGAAGACTCAAACGCTTTTCGATGCCGAAAACGAAGTAAAGGACATGCTCGAACCAAAGGCGGGAGGGGGTCCCCCGAAAAAGATAGTAGTGCTCGGCAAAAAGCCTCCAAATCTCTCTGGGATTCCCCTGCGTCTCTCCGCCGTCGGTCCGGGGAATGCCGAGGCGCTCCAGGGGGATACCCTGGCTGTAAAGCATTCGGAAAATGTAGTGATCGGGAACCAAAAAAAGCTCCGTGGGATTGGAGAACGCGATGTTCTGCGCATACCACCGGGGATCGGTGTGGCCGTGGGGACTTATGATGGGGAGATCCTTCACCTGGGCGTAGAGACGGCGGGCCACACCCCTGGCCTCCGGATGGATCGGGAACAATCTGTCTTCATGCAGGATCAGCCTTTCACCCACTTTCCCTTTCCCCCGTTGGATTTTCTCCGTTTTGGAGCATCACCCGTTCGATTCGGTTTTTTTAGTAGAGGCACTAAGATTCAACGACTTCGAGGGGCATGTCGGCCCCTCGGATCCGACAGCTGTAATATCGATGATTGTCAACAGTCTCGTGGACCATGTGCCATGATCATTTGAGACCGTCTCAAGCAAGTGGGACCGTAGCACTTTCCCCTTGATCGGTCAAGTGATAACGCGGCATTAAATTATGAATTTCTCGCTTTGTTTTCAAACCTTTGCCACATCTTCATCGGGAATTTATGCATCCTCATTATTTGATTCTCAAAATCCCTCACGCCAAGATTTTTTCATTTGGCAAACAGCTCTTCATAATCACCGGCTTTTGGCTCCAACTGATTCAAACATTCTTCCATGTTTTGGTCCGTTTTCACTCATCCTCCAGCTCAATTCTGAAACGACAGCACTTGTCACCCCATACAAGCAATTTCGAGAAGCCATCGGATTTGAATTTTGGGTTCAGTGTCTCCAGCACGCCTGCAAAATTTTCCCGCAAAAGCACGGCGCACAGATCGGGTTCTTTCGACCATATTTTGGTCAGCGGACAAGTATTGAGTTCCTTTTCAAAAGCCTGGGGGGTGTTCTCCACATACCCGTTCCAGAAATTGGCAAAGCTGTCATCAATGAAATCCTGAAGTCTGGGAAGCCCCAGGCAATCCTTGAAATCTTCGGGTTTGCTGCCGGAGAGCTTCATCCACATGTAAGCATCATTCCTGCCTTGTTCCCGATAGACTTCCTTCAACCTCTCAACAAACTTTTCGCCGCCGACCTCTTTGCCGACCTGATACAAGGTCACCATCTGTCTGGCCAGAGACATGGTCCAGTTTCTATAGCGTTTCCCCATTTCTTCTTCACTCACCGGATACTTTTCATAATCAGGTACTTCTTTCATCGTGTGCCCTCCTCAAATTTATAAAAAAATCCTTTCATCAAATGACCACCTATTGCCATGGATCTTGCCGACGTCATCAGCAAGTCCGGTGCCATGACCTGAAAGAAAAAAACCGTTTAATCGTGAAATGTTATGGTCTCTCCGTCCACGCAGGTACCATATGTGGCGCGTAAAACACCAAATATGGTCGAAATTTGAAATTGCAATCGTTTAGGTTTTCCTTCGATCCTGATCAGGGCCGTAATGATCCCGAAGCCAAATTCCCGGCGCAGTTCGAAGATGGAGTCCGTGTCGGCTCAGAAGGCCTGTTTATAGATCTCAATGGCATCTTCCTTGGTCAGACTGCGGGGATTGTTCTGCAGCGGTCTGGACACGGTCAGGGCCACGTCCGCCAAGGCCGGAAAATCTTTTTCCTTGACGCCGAAATCCTTCAACGATTCGTAGACGCCGCAATCTTCGATCAGAGATTCCACAGCTTTGACAGCCAGATAGGCCGATTCCCGCAACGGCAGATCATCCACCACTTCCCCCATGGCCTCGGCCACAACGGCGAACTTTTCGAGGGCCCCGGGGAGATTATACATCATGACGGCGGGCAGAAGGACCGTATTGGCCAGACCGTGAGGCACCCCGTACATACCGCCCAGAGGATAGGACAGGGAATGAACGGCCGTCACGCCCGCATTGGCCAGTCCCAGACCGGCGAAAAGACTGCCGAGTAGCATATTTTCCCGGGCCTCCAGATTGCTTCCGTCATGAACGCAAGTTCTGAGATTCTCGGCGATCAACTGGATTGCCTCCAGAGACACCATCTCACTGTACGGCGACGAATTGATGGATGTGTACGATTCAATAGCGTGGCAAAGGGCGTCGAGGCCTGTTGTCGCCGTCGGCTGAGGGGGAAGCGTCAATGTCAGCTCCGGATCGAGAAGGGCCAGGTCGGGATACAGATACGGGCTGTTCATTCCTTCTTTCTTCTTTAAATCCTTCCGGATAAAAACGGCCGTAAAGGTGACTTCGCTCCCTGTCCCGGCGGTGGTGGGAATCATGATGGTCGGCAGTCCCGGCCCGGGGACATTGTTCAAACCGAGGTAATCGACCGCCTTGCCCTTGTTGGCGGCGAGGACGGCAATGGCCTTGGCGCAGTCCATGGCACTTCCGCCGCCGATGCCGATGACGCCGTCACATTTTCCTTTCGCAGCCATGGCGGCGCCTTTATCGGCCAACTCAATTCTCGGTTCCGCTTCAACCGCATCGAAGATTGTTGCTTTATTTCCACTCTTGCCCATCGCATCCGTAATTTTATCTTTAAAACCCGTTTTGGAAAACATCCTATCGATGACGATCAATGGACGCTTTACTTGCATTTCCGACAGATGTTCCGTCAATGTTGTAAACGCGCCAGATCCAAAAACAATTTTTTTTGCCCCGGTAAACGAAAATGGTTTAATCATCGCAGTAACCCCCTTATTTTTTTCAACTTCATAAGTGCCGCTTCCCGCAAAGTCAAGTCTTTTTGTTTTGGGCATACCATTCGATCTGACGGCAAATGCCCCGGATAATTTTGACCTCTTTTGAATAAAGATGCGTCCTGGCAAACAGGTGGCGCAGGTGCATCATCCAATAGTCGGGATTCTCCGGATTGAGAAAGCCGATTTTCATCAGCAATGCCTTCAACTGTTCATACATGCCCTCCAGTTCCGACAATTGGGCCAACCGGGGGGCAAATTTTTCTGCAACAGGCAGGCGGGCGACAAATATTTCATAACACAGGATCGTGGCGGCATGGGACAGATTGAGGGATTTGAATTTCGGGGATGTCGGGATGGTGACCATGGCATGGCAGTAGCGGAGATCGTCGTTGGAAAGTCCCGTATCTTCAGGACCGAAAAGTAGAGCCACCTTATTTTGCTGAGAAATATCCACGATACGACCTGCCGCTTCTTTAGGACCGATCAAAGGACCTCTGGCTCGACCCTTTCTGGCGGTCGTTCCAATGATATATTGAAATCCGGCCAAGGCCTCTTCCAAGGACTCAAAATAGCGAATGTTCTCGATGAGATCGGCGGCAAAATGGGTGGCCATCTGCTGCATGTCTTCAAATACCAGCGGTTCATCACGAACGATATAAATTTGATGAATGTCCATATTTTTTGCCGTCCGGGCAATAGAGCCGACATTCCCCGGATATTTGGGACCCTGCAGAACAATGGTGATGTTTTCAGATTTAACGGCCGTCTCCATGCAATCGGTCAAAGTCTTTCTGCTCCCTGAAATCGTCATCCGATCTTCTACCATTTTTTTCATTGCCTCGCTACATCCATTCTGATACCGTCCGGATCACCATGGAACGAAAGGTCCTTGACAAATATATTCAGGCTGCCGCTGAGATCGGTATTACGATCGGCGAGAAGGAACGTAATCTTTTTAATCTTTATTGCGAAGAATTGCTGGTCTGGAATGAAAAGATGAATCTCGTTTCCGTCAAAACAAGAGACGATATCTGGATGAAACATTTTATCGATTCCTTGACGCTGCTACCATTGATCAAAACACCAGCGGGCAGGCTCCTTGACATCGGGTCCGGAGCAGGATTTCCAGGGATTCCTATAAAAATAGCCATGAATACGCTGGAGGTTTTTCTTTTGGAGGCATCCCGAAAGAGGGTATCGTTTCTGAAGCATCTTCGCCGCCGGCTCAGGCTTGAAGGTCTTCACATTATTCACAAAAGAGTGGAAGATTTCGTCACGGATGAGTCCCATTTACATACGTTCGACATCGTTGTCTCCCGGGCCTCTTTGAAACTGCCGGAACTGATAAGGATAAGTTCTTTTTTTCTGGTCGGAAACGGCAGGGTGATTGCCATGAAAGGTCCCGAAATTACGAAGGAATTAAAAGAATCCGCGGAGGCGGCAACGGCGGTCGGGATGGTTTTTCATGGGTCTCACGACCTGAAGCTGCCGATCATGAGCGCTAATCGTAAAATCGTTATATATAAAAGGGTCTTACAATCCGTAAACCGGTAAAAAATATCCCTTCTCATTATACTGATTTTGTGGTAGCGTGACTCACAATTTCCACAAAGTAAAAATCGGAAGTCATTCAATAAATCATGAATAAAATCATTTGTATCGCCAATCAGAAAGGGGGCGTAGGAAAAACAACCACGGCAATCAATTTGTCGGCGTCTCTGGCAACGGCGGAAAAAAAAACCCTCCTGATTGATTGCGATTCTCAAGGCAATGCCAGCAGCGGCATGGGGATAGACCGGGATGTCATCAAGACGAAAAATCTTTATCACACCCTCTGCGGTAATTTGCCTTTGAAGGAGGTTATCGTCAATACCCAGATCCCCCATCTGGATATCGTGCCGGCCAATCAGGATCTGATCGGCATCGAAGTTGAGTTCATCCATCTGGAAGAAAGAGAAAAAAAATTAAGGTATTTATTAAAATCCATTGATTCTGAATATAATTTTATTATTATCGATTGTCCGCCGTCGTTGGGTTTTTTAACGGTCAATGCCCTGGTCGCTTCGGATTATCTCATTGTCCCGCTGCAGTGCGAATATTTTGCCATGGAGGGCCTGGGCTATCTTCTCCATACGCTGCGTTTGGTCAAGTCAAGACTGAATCCGACGCTGACGCTCGGCGGGATACTTTTGACCATGTTCGACACGAGGAACTTACTGTCTCACCGGGTAAGTGAAGACGTTCGAAAGCACTTCGGCGATAAGGTTTTCAAGACCATGATCCCGCGAAACGTGAGACTATCGGAAAGCCCGAGCCATGGGCTTCCCATTATTTTATATGATATTAAGTCAAGAGGGGCCATGGCTTATATGGAATTTGCCCAGGAAATACTGACAAACGGGAGAATATAGATGCCTCCAAAAAATACACTCGGACGGGGACTCGGCGCTATGTTCCCCGACCTGCTTGAAGATGAAGGCAATAAACCGGCTTTTATCATGTGCGGGATCGAAGAGCTTTTTCCAAATCGATATCAACCGCGCAAAGATTTTAATGATGCCGATCAGAGGCAACTTGTTGAATCCATTAAAAAAAGCGGTATTATTCAGCCGATTGTCGTCCGGAAAGCAGGTAAAGGATATGAAATTATCGCGGGGGAACGCCGCTGGAGAGCGGCCCAGCAGGCCGGCATCAGGGATGTCCCGGTTGTCGTCCGGGAGGCGGAAGATATGGATGTCGCTCAACTCTCTCTGGTGGAAAACATCCAGCGTGAATCTCTAAACCCCATTGAGGAAGCCAACGCCTATCAAACACTGACAGAAAAATTCGGCCGTTCCCAGGAAGAGATATCGGCGATAGTGGGAAAAGATCGCTCGACGATCACCAATACAATCCGTCTCCTCAAACTGCCGACAGAGGCGAAACAGGCCATCATGGATAAGACCATTACAGCAGGCCATGCTCGTTCGCTCCTGGCGTTGAATTCCTCGGCTGAACAATTAAAATTGCTGGAAATGATTATAAAAAGAGGGTTAAGCGTCAGAGAAACGGAAAAGGCCGTCGTTAATTTTAAAAAAGGAAAAGAGGATCAAAAAGCGCCGAAAAAAGATTCCTATATCATGGATTTGGAAAAAACGCTGTCTTCTCGTCTGATGACAAAAATCACCATAAATCATTCGCGTAATTCCGGTTCTTTGAACATAAAATATAAAGGGAATGAGGAGTTGGGTAGACTGGTCAACATACTGCTCAATGGAACAAGAGATTAGATCTATCTCGTGGTTATCAACACCTGTTGATAATCTTGTTTATAAGGTGTCTGGGTTTGGATATTATTTGGGAAAAAAGCACTAATATCATTAAGGATAAGATTAGCCAGCAGAATTTTGAGACATGGATACGGCCCATAAAAATTGTCTCCATTGAGGGTAACAATATTAACTTTTCCGTTCCCAACAAGTTCTTTAAAGACTGGATTATGGAAAACTATTTATCCATAATCAGAGATTCTTTGAATACTGTAACCAGGGTCGATTTCAGTGTTAATTTCAGTGTTAATACCGAAACCGGAAAAAATCACACGGCATCGGATCCGGTTGAAAAACGTAGCCTGCCCCCTAAAGAGGCCAATGCAAACCGAATGAGATTACAACCCACTCTGAACAGTCATTACAGTTTTGAGCGATTTGTTGTCGGGTCATGCAATCAATTTGCCCATGCAGCAGCTGTTGCCGTTGCCGAACAACCGGCAAAGAATTACAATCCGCTGTTTATTTACGGGGGGGTTGGTTTGGGAAAAACACATCTACTCAATGCCATCGGTCTAAAGACCCTCTCGCTTTATCAGTCTATGAATGTCGTTTATGTATCGGCGGAAGAATTTATGAATGAGCTGATCAATTCGATCCGCTATGACAAGATGCCTCAATTTAGAGAAAAATACAGAAATATCGACTGTCTTTTGATTGATGACATTCAGTTCATTGCCGGGAAGGAGAGAACTCAGGAAGAATTTTTTCATACGTTTAATACCCTCCACGACTCGGGAAGACAAATCGTCGTGACGAGCGATAAATTCCCAAAAGATATCCCGAATCTCGAAAGTCGCCTACGATCAAGATTCGAATGGGGACTGATTGCGGATATACAACCGCCCGAAGTGGAAACAAAAATGGCGATCATTGAAAAGAAAGCTCAGGAAAATAACGTCTTTCTCCCACAAAATGTATCGCATTTCATCGCCTTGAGTGCTGAATCGAATATCAGAGAGTTGGAGGGTTTTCTCGTTCGAATAAGTGCTTACGCCTCTTTAACGAATCGAGAGATCAATTTGGAACTTGTCAAAGAGGTCTTGAAAAAGATTATCAAACAAAATGAAAAAGAAGAAATAACCATTGAAGAGATCATGAAAGTCGTCACGAGTAAATTCGGGCTCAAGCTGGCGGATGTTAAATCACAAAAGAAAAACAAGAACCTTGTTCTTTCTCGGCAGATTGTTATGTATCTGGCGAGAAAGTTAACGAATGCCTCCTTCCCGGATATCGGCGAAAAAATCGGGGGTCGAGATCATTCGACCGTTATTTATGCCAACAATAAAATGAAGCGGCTATTGTCAACAGATGAAAAATTACGGCAAACAGTTGAAAATATTGAGGAAAGTTTGAAAAATACATAACCGTATTCCTAAACGTATAAACAACCTATTCAATGATTAATGATTCAATATCATTATGTAAATATTTAAAAGGTCTTGATGTCAACAGTCACTATTATTACTTCTTATTTTATATAAATATAAAATAAATTAAAAAAGCCAAAAGAAAGGATAAAAAATGGACTTCAACATAAAACGGGAAACCTTTCTAAATGGTATTCAACGAACCCTGGGAATTGTTGAGAAAAAAACAACCATGCCGATTCTCAATAATATTTTGATCAAAACGGATGTCGATAAAATAACAATTATTGCATCAGACAGAGAGATCAGTCTTATTGCCGACTATGAAGCGGAGATGATTAAAGAGGGGGAAATAACCGTTTCCGCTAGAAAACTCTACGAGATGGTTCGGGAAATGCAGGGAGAGGATGTTCATTTCAGCGTGAATGAAAATAACATGGCCATGTTGAGTTGTCTTAAATCCAACTATCGAATTTCCGGTCTATCGGCTGAGGATTTTCCTGCTATTGCCGGCAATCTGGACGGTAACTTATTCAATATTAACGGAAAATTGTTAAAAGAGCTGATTAGTAAAACATCTTTTGCCATGTCGACGGATGAAATCAGGAAAAATCTCAATGGCGTTTTGTTGGAGACGGATAATGTCGGTAATAAACAGAAAGTAAAGATGGTGGCAACAGATGGTCATCGGTTGGCAATGGCCTATATGGAGAAGGATTCGAGCGATTTCTTGAATCTGGAAAAGGGCGTCGTTATACCGCGTAAAGGGTTGGGGGAACTCAGAAAATTTGTGGAGGATGAGGAAGAGGAGGTCGGAATCGGCGTTCAGGGTGGTATGTTTGTGGTGAAGGCCAATCGTTCCATTCTCAAGATCCGATTAATTGACGCGGAGTATCCGGACTACCGGCGCGTCATTCCAGCGGAAACCGAAACGATGATCCATTTTGATAAAGACGCCGTGTTACATGCTCTGAGACGGATGTATGTGATTTCCAGTGATCAGTACAGCAGCGTTGTGATAAGCTTCAAGAAGGATAAGATGATCCTGACTTCGACGAATCCCGACATTGGTGAAGCGCGCGATGAGATTGATATCGTTTACCATGATAATGATATGGACATAGCGTTCAATGTTAAATACATCATCGATGCCATAGAGGTTATTGATGAGAAAGACGTCTTACTGGAAATCGGCCATGATAAAAAACCCTGTATTGTAAAGCCGGTGGGTAATGACCGTTATCTATGTATTGTAATGCCGTTGCAGATTTAAAATTCATTACGGATTGGAAAAATGACAGAAAATTACGGTGCGGACAGTATAAAAGTATTAGAAGGATTGGAAGCCGTTCGTAAACGACCGGCCATGTATATCGGTTCAACGGGAAAAGACGGTTTACATCACCTTGTTTATGAAGTTGTCGATAACAGCATTGACGAGGCATCGGCAGGATATTGCAATAATGTGTCCGTGGTCATCAGGGTCGATAATAGTGTCGTTGTTGAGGATAACGGTCGAGGGATCCCCACTGATATTCACAAAACGGAAGGGGTGTCGGCCGCTGAAGTCGTCTTGACAAAACTTCATTCGGGGGCAAAGTTTTCCAGTGATGACTATAAAATATCAGGAGGACTTCATGGTGTCGGGGTGTCCGTCGTGAATGCCCTTTCGGAGTATCTGGAACTGGAAGTCAAAAGGGAAGGCGGTCTGTATGCACAATCGTATAAGCGTGGTGTCCCTTTAGCGCCTCTGAAGAAAATAGGCAATACCAAAGGGCGGGGAACGAAAATCACTTTTAAACCGAATGATCAAATATTTGAGGAGACGGAATTCAGTTTTGACATATTGTCTAATCGCTTGAGGGAGCTGGCCTTTTTGAATTCAGGTGTCCGGATCACCTTGGGGGATGAGAGAGCGGATAAAGTTAGTGAATTTTATTATGATGGGGGAATTGTTTCCTTTGTCGAGTATCTCAATAGAAATAAGGGAGTGATCAATAAAAAACCTATTTACGTAACCGGTGAAAGGGATGATTGCTCGGTTGAGGTGGCGCTTCAATATAATGATACCTATTTGGAAAATATATTTTCCTTCGCCAACAGCATTAATACAACGGAGGGCGGAACCCACCTTATAGGGTTTCGCTCCGCCCTGACAAGGGTTTTTAATAGCTATGCCGTCAACAGCAATTTACTGAAAAATGGAAAAGAGTCCCTTAAGGGAGAAGATTTAAGAGAAGGCTTGGCCTGTGTCATCAGTGTGAAGGTCCGGAATCCCCAATTCGAAGGTCAGACCAAGACCAAACTTGGAAACAGTGAGGTCAAAGGACTGGTCGAGGGCATTGTCTATGAAAAAATCAGTACGTATCTGGAAGAGAATCCCTCTATTGCCAAGCAGATTCTCAATAAATGTCTTGATGCTGCCCGGGCAAGAGAAGCGGCGAGGCGGGCGCGTGAACTGACACGCCGAAAGAGCGCTCTGGAAGTCGGTTCCCTGCCGGGTAAACTGGCCGACTGCCAGGAACGCGATCCGGCTCGAAGTGAGATATATTTAGTGGAGGGCGACTCCGCCGGCGGTTCGGCAAAACAGGGAAGAGACCGCAGAAACCAGGCCATTTTGCCGCTTAGAGGAAAGGTTTTAAATGTTGAAAAGGCCCGATTCGACAAGATGCTGCAAAACGAAGAAATCAAGGTGATTGTAACGGCTCTGGGAACGGGAATCGGTAAGGTGGATTACGATATTTCCAAGCTTCGGTATCATCGGGTGATTATTATGACCGATGCGGATGTTGATGGATTGCATATCAGGACGCTGTTGTTAACCTTTTTTTTCCGCCAGATGAAGGAGATGATTGAAAGGGGCTATCTTTACATTGCTCAGCCGCCGCTTTTCAGGGTTAGTGATAAGAAGAGTGAGTTTTATGTCAATAACGAAGAAGAGATGAAAAATTATATCCTGGAGAAGGGTGCCGCGAAGGTTCAACTGGTAAACAATAGCGGCGATAATGGAAACGTTGTCGGTAGCAGGTTTGTGAATATTATTAAAAAAGCCATGAGAGTGGAAACCATCCTGATAAAATTGGAAAGGGAGGGTAAGGAGAAGAAAATTATTCGTCAGCTGGCAAAAAGCGAACAGTTCAATGACTCGGTGTTCAAAACAGAAGATGCCCTGAATGCCTTGGCGGAAGGGATAATAAAAAAGCTGGATGAAAAACAAGCGAGCATTGCGATTGAAATGGATCCGGAGCATGGCGAATATCGGTTGAAAATCAGCACGGGTAAAAATGGTAACTTGGTAACAACAACCGTTGGGCGGGACTTGATCCGCGATCCCAAATTTATCGAAGCGAAATCTATGATGAGCCAGATTGGCGTACTGGGTGAAGCACCTTATTGCGTTAATTCAGAAGATGACGATAAGTCGGTTGAATTAAGCAGTATGTCTGCATTGATCGATTACATTATGAATGCCGGCAAAAAGGGATTAACCGTCCAGCGATACAAAGGTCTGGGTGAAATGAATCCCGAACAACTTTGGGACACGACGATGAATCCGGAAAAGAGAACCCTGCTGCAGGTCAGGGTGGAAGATGCCGTTGTTGCCGATGAAATATTTACAACGCTCATGGGAGATCAAGTCGAGCCGCGTAGAGACTTTATTTATAAAAACGCGCTTTATGTATCCAATCTCGATTTATAGGCATTCAACCTCACAGATATAGAAAATCTTTTAATTTATTGTTATGACAATCCGTATCGGCATTTCGGCAATATGCTGATTAGCCGTTCCTGCAGGATCTTAAGGAAATGAACCATGGACCGCGTATTCAATAAAGGAGAATAGAAAAATTTTATGGACCAGATGCTGTTTCAGAGAAACATTTCCATTAATATAGAAGATGAAATGAAGCAGTCCTACATGGATTATGCCATGAGCGTCATTATCCAGAGGGCCCTTCCCAACGTGCAGGACGGTCTGAAGCCGGTTCATCGCCGAACATTGTATTCCATGCATGAAATGGGCAACCGGTGGAACCGGCCTTATAAGAAATCCGCCCGCATCGTCGGCGATATCATTGGTAAATTTCATCCTCATGGCGATTCGGCGGCCTATGACACGATTGTCAGAATGGCTCAGGATTTTTCCATGCGGTATCCTTTAATCGATGGTCAGGGCAACTTCGGTTCCATCGATGGCGACCCGCCGGCGGCCATGCGTTACACCGAAATCCGGATGGCCAGGATTGCCGAAGAACTCCTGACCGATCTCGAAAAAGATACCGTTGATTTCGTTCCGAATTACGATGAGACCATGGAGGAACCGTTCGTTTTGCCGGCCCGCATGCCCGTTCTGCTCTTAAACGGATCCGCCGGCATTGCCGTGGGCGTTGCCACCAACATACCGCCCCACAATCTCGGTGAAGTTGTCGAGGGGGTTAAGGCACTCATCGAGAATCCTGATATCAGCATCGATGAAATGATGCATTATATTCAGGGCCCCGATTTTCCCACGGCCGGTTTCATCAACGGCCGGGACGGTATTGTTTCCGCTTATAAAACAGGTCGCGGGATCATCCGCCTTCGCGCCCGGGCCATTGTAGAGCGAAATGCCCGGAATGACAGGGAAAGCATCATCGTTACCGAACTGCCCTATCAGGTTAATAAAGCGAATCTCATTGAAAAAATATCGGACTTGGTCAAAGACAAGAAAATCTCCGGCATCGCCGATCTGCGTGATGAATCGGACCGTGACGGCATCAGGATCGTCATCGACTTGAAGCGGGAAGAATCATCGGCGGTGATTCTCAATCAGCTCTATAAATATTCCCAGATGGAATCGACTTTCGGGATCATCATGCTGGCCATCGATCACGGCCAGCCGCGGATTTTCAACCTCAAAGAGATACTCCAGAGTTTCATAACTTTTCGAAAAGATGTGATTACTCGAAGAACCCAATATGAGCTGAGAGTTGCCCGCGAGCGGGCCCATATTCTCGAAGGCCTGATCATTGCGCTTAAAAATATTGACGACGTTATCGTCGTGATCAAAGGATCAAAGAACCCCCAGGACGCG
>JAFGLN010000017.1 GCA_016928025.1 Deltaproteobacteria bacterium | reverse complement strand
GTCAGCAAGGCCGTCGGCGTTCCTCTGGCCAAACTGGCCACTAAGGTTATGATGGGAAAAACCCTTCAAGAATTGGGGTTTACTCAGAGTCCTCACCCCCGTCATATCGCCGTCAAAGAGGCGGTATTCCCTTTCAGCCGGTTTCCCAACGTCGACATCCTCCTGGGACCGGAAATGAAATCAACCGGCGAAGTCATGGGCATCGACCAGTCCTTCGGTCCGGCCTATGCGAAATCGCAAATGGCGGCGGGATACCGTCTACCCACCGAGGGGAGTGTGTTCATCAGCGTTCAGAACCGGCACAAGGAACGCATCACGCCGGTAGCCCACACCTTTCAGAAAATGGGCTTCCGGATCCTGGCTACCACGGGAACAGCCGCTTATCTCAAGGATCACGGCGTCGAGGCAGAAACAATTTACAAGGTGAGTGAAGGCCGGCCCCACGCACTGGATTACATAAAAAACGGGGCGATTCAACTGATTATCAATACGAGCATGGGCAGACGAGCAACCCTGGATTCTTATCAAATACGACGGAGCGCCCTCATTTATAACATACTGCATGCGACGACGATTGCCGGCGCCCGGGCCATTGCCGACGCCATTGCGGCGCTTCGCAGTGAGGCCTGGCAGGTGAAGCCCCTTCAGGATTACCATTTTCATTCTCGTCCTCCGATGTAAGAAACGCCTCGCTTCGTATTTTTAATCCGAGGGATAAAAAAGATGAAAACCCAAATCAAAAGGAAAATACTCCATATGAAAACAAACCGACCATTCATGCCGTCTTTTTCGGTCAACGGAGATGGAGCGTCATCCAAACCTATTAAACACGGCCGCCCCCGTGACGAATGCGGCGTATTCGCTGTTTACGGCCATCCGGAAGCCGCCAGGGTCGCTTTTTTCGGATTATTTGCCCTTCAGCACCGAGGCCAGGAAAGCGCCGGCATTATTACCTCCAATGGGCATGAAGTCTGGGAACATAAGGCCATGGGTCTCGTATCGGAAGCCTTCCATGAAGAAACATTCGCCGGATTACCCGGTCACCTTGCCGTCGGTCACGTGCGGTACTCCACAACGGGCTCGTCAACGCTTTCCAACGCCCAGCCCTTTTTAGTCCATCATGCCGATGAATACTATGCCCTCGCTCATAACGGCAATATCATCAACGCCCAGTTTTTGCGGACGCGCCTGGAGGATCGGGGCTCCATTTTTCAGTCAACCATGGACAGCGAAGTCATTGTGCACCTGATGGCGCCTAATTTTAAAGGCCGCCTGGAAGACGCCCTGACCAGGGCTTTTTCTCAGGTAGAGGGCGCCTACAGCATTGTCATGCTCACCCGCGAAAAAATCATTGCCGTCCGTGATCCGCGGGGATTCAGGCCCCTGGCGTTGGGCCGCCTCAACGGCGGATGGGTGGTAGCGTCCGAAACCTGCGCGTTCGATCTTATCGGGGCCCAGTATCTTCGTGATGTACACCCTGGTGAAATCATCATTATTGATGAAAACGGCCCCCACAGTCTCATGCCGTTTAATGAAGCGAAGCCGGCCCATTGCATTTTCGAACTGATCTATTTCGCCCGTCCCGACAGCCGGGTGTTCGGCCAGAATGTCTACCTCTGCCGCAAGCGGCTGGGACATCGACTGGCCAAAGAATATATCCCTGATGTCGACTTTGTCATGCCTTTCCCCGATTCCGGTAATTACGCCGCCTTGGGTTACGCGGAAGAAAGCAACATCCCCTTTGAAATGGGCATGATTCGAAACCACTATGTGGGACGAACGTTTATTCAGCCGACGCAACCGATGCGGGATTTCGGCGTCCGCGTCAAACTCAATCCCGTGAAAGAACTTCTTCTCGGAAAACGTGTCCTGATTGTTGAAGATTCGATCATCCGCGGAACGACCAGCCGAAACCGGGTAAAACATTTGCGCGAATGCGGAGCTGAAGAAATCCATATGGTCGTCAGTTGCCCGCCGACCCGCTATCCCTGCCCCTACGGCATCGATTTTTCCTCCAAAGGCGAACTCCTCGCCGCACAGGAAGAAACCGAAATGGCCATTGCTCAATTTATCGGGCTCGATTCACTCCATTATCTGACTCTCGAAGGCATGATCAAAGCGACCGGTATGTCCAAGAACACTTTTTGCTTGGCTTGCTATTCAGGGAGCTACCCCCTGTTGCCCCCTGAAAATTTGGATAAGTTACGTTTTGAGAAAAAAAAGGGGGAAGAGTAAAAAAATAATTATTTTTTTTGTTGATACCAATCTATCAACAAACGCTTGAATAAATTTAATGTAATAATATTAGAATTCTACACTGACCATTATTAATACTTCATTAGGTTCAACCTAAAATAAAATTAGTATTGACATTTTTCAGAAGTAATTTAGAAAATTGCAGCACATTTTTTAGTATGGGGATTATTTACGCTTATCATAACCAAAAGGTCCCTCCACACAGCCCCGCGCACCTGTCCCGAGATTCCTCCCGGATTAGTGCGTTGTGGAGGGACATTCCCCCCAATGATCCACATCAAAAAAATACCAAAAACACTCATGGCTCTCGAAATTAATCGTCCCACAATCTTATCGTCGCATTCTATCGAATGGCTGACTGTTCGATCATTACTTTTTTATTACTTGGTTATTCACACAGAAAAGTTTTTTGTATGGCGCCCCTTAAGGGCATTTCGTTATTAAATGCTCCTAACAGACATCTTTCGCTGATAACGACATGTTATATGTTAAATATACGAGCAATAATCCTTGATAAATTTGGCCGTTCTCGTTAGATTATGATTTAAAATAATCCCTACTCTAAAGGAACTACCATGACCGACCCTATCCCCAAATGCCGAGGAGACATTTCATGAACGAGGTATTCATTGTCAGCGCCGTAAGAACCCCCGTCGGAAAACAGAACGGCTATCTGCGAAACTGGACCGCACCGGAGCTTCTCGGAACCATTTTGGATGAGGTAATTCGGAGGGCCGCCATCGACCCGGCTATCATTGAAGACGTCATTACCGGTTGTGTTTATCAGATCGGGGAACAGGGTTTTACCTTGGCCCGCATGGGACTCCTGGCTTCAAAAATCCCCGCCACCGTTCCGGGCGTTTCCCTTAACCGACAGTGCGGAAGCAGCCTCACGGCCCTTCAATTTGGTTACGGCATGATCGCTTCCGGCGTCATGGATGTCGTTATTGCCAGCGGTTGTGAGTTTATGTCGAAATATACCATGTTTTCCGATCTGAACGGCACGCTGTTTAACGGAAAACCCATGGGGCACCCCTTCGGTGATTATTACACCAACAGGTACGGCCTGGCGGATCAGATCCTTGCCGCCCAGATGATCGCCGATCAATGGGACATTACGCGCGAAGAGTGTCAGGATTTTGCCATCGAAAGTCACCGGAAGGCCCATGAAGCCACGGTAAATGGATATTTCAAAAATGAAATTCTGCCGATGAGGGGCATAGATAAAGAAGGTAACGAACTGGTCAGAGACACGGACGAAACGATCCGGCCCGACACCAACCATGAAATTCTAAATAAGCTTAAAGTACTGCCGAATACGAAATGGATGACGGCCGGCATTTCGAGTACCATCACCGACGGCACTTCCGCCGTCATTCTCATGAGCGGACAGAAAATGAAAGAGCTCAAACGTGATCCCCTCGCCCGAATCGTCGCCAACGCTGTTATCGGTTCCGATCCGCAACTCATGCTGACCGGACCAATTTATGCGACCCCGAAGGTTTTGAAAAAAGCAGGGCTTTCCCCGGAGGACATCGACCTCTTCGAAATCAACGAGGCCTTCGCCCCTATACCGCTGGCTTGGTTGAAAGAAATTCACGCCGATCCGAACAAACTGAACGTTAACGGCGGTGCCCTCGCTTTGGGCCATCCCGTCGGCAATTCCGGCTGCCGGCTGGTCGTGACGGCCATCAACGAACTGAGGCGGCGTCAAGGCAAGTACGCCCTCGTGTCACTCTGCACGGGTGGTGGGATGGCGCCTGCCACCATTTTTGAAAGAACGTGATGTATCATGCAAATCATCAAATCATAGGACAAGGAGGAGAGGAATGACATCCGATGAAATGAAAAAAAAAGCCAGGCAGTTGTTGATGGAGGGATTGCATTGAAGTCAGGCGGTTCTTGCGGTCGGGCAAGAGAAGCTGGGAATAGATAACGATGGATTAATGAAGGCCTTGGGAGCTTTCGGTGGCGGATTGGGGTCCAACGGAGAAACCTGCGGCGCCATCGTGGGTGCGCTGGCATCCATAGGCTTGAAATTTGGAGGCACAGCGAATCAACCAGGAGATGATGAGAAAATCCGTGTCTATGCGGAGGAATTTTTAAACCGCTTTAAGGAAGAAATTACAAATGGCCGCATCCTGTGCCGGGACATCACCCAGGTGGATTGGAAAAACGAACAGCAGGTCGAAGAATATCGAAACAGCGACAAGGCTGTTAATTGTTGGATCCTTGTCGGCAAAACCGCCAAACTTATCGGTGATATGCTGGAAAAGGTCGATGGCCGACAGTAGTTTAGAAAAAATTCCCCTATCAAACAATAAACAATGCGTCCATTTCATTTGGACGCATTGTTTATCTGATCATCAAATTGTCGTTTTTTAAATAGAATATGGCAAAACGTCTTATGGGTCCGCCTTTTCTATCCTGATTTTATCCGCTCCCCTTTCCCGTTTCAGAACCGTTGCATCTCCCAGGACCCTACCGACCAGATTCACCGCGCTGGCGGGAACGGGATCGCCGCCCGTACTCATGGGGGTAGAACCGAAGAAGATGGCCATCGCAGTTCCCGGCGGCCAGTATCCAATGTCTCCGATCTTCACTTTTGGAGTCGCCGAATCATCAAGAGAAACCCTAACCGGAATTGAAAAATAGAACTCATCGCCCCATTCATCGGGATTTGTTTCGATAGGAAGACAGGCAATGATTTGCCTGGCGCACGGCGACTCGTAAAGTTCACCGGAAAGGATTGTTTTACCGACGATGATTTTAATTGATGTAGACAATTCGTTTTCCTGTTCTGATAGAAAGATTCTCCAAAAATATTTCCCTTGTCGCATAACAATCGCAATGGATTTTTCTTCATTTATGAAAGGATGACTTCGCCTGCTTTAATCGAACCATCCACTTTTCCCTTACTTAAGACCTGCCTGCCGTTCATAAAGACCGCTTCAATGCCCGACGGTGCTTCGCCCGTTTCAGTCAGGGTGTTGTTGTCCCGGACGTTATTCCAGTCCAAAACGGCAACGTCCGCTGCCAGCCCTTCCTTTAAGTAACCGCGATCCTTAATGACATACCGGTCGGCTGTGGCACCGGTCATTTTGCGGACGGCTTCCTCCAGGCGGATAAGCTTTTTTTCGCGGGCCAGTTGGAAGAAGCGCGGGAAATTCCCCGACATGGCGGGATTCTGCACACCCTCGGGGGCGGGCAGCGCATCGGTCATAAACAGGGAGGCGGGATGGACCATTAGGCTCTCGATGACGGACAGGTTGCTGTACCGGTGATTGAGAATAGCCGCCCTCCCTTCGCTCTTTTTCGCAAAATCGATGGCATTGGCAAACCAATCCAAACCCCGCTTTTTGGCAATGTCTGATAAAAACAGACCGTTGTAAGAATTGAGGTCCCGATGATTGGCGTGTGTGATCTGGATATTTTCGGGCCCAAAACCCAAAAAGCGCACGGTTTGCTCCCATTCGCTCTTCAATCTCGCCAGCATTTTGGGATCATCATATGCCTGCGGCACTTTGGCCAAAAACCAGGCCGGAAAAATGACGTTCAAAATCGACTGGCCGCAATGATACACATAAGTATCGAATTTCACGTCTACGCCCTGTTTGATTGCCTCATCAATGCGTTCCAAGGCTTTATCGCAGGTCTTGAATGTCCTCGTTCCCACAAAAATCAGGTGGGAAAGCTGGAGGCGCACCCCTGTGTCCCTGGCGACGTTGAGCATCTCATCAATGGCCATGACGTTATGAGGCTCATAGCCATCGAAGGGCATGATATAGTCAAACAATATTTTTACCGTGCTCATGGGGTATCCCGGCGCCAGGGCCGAGTAGGCACGCATATGAACCGTCAGGATCTTGTCTTTGCTTTTAACCAGCTTGGCGATTTCCCGAAGCTCGTCGGTATTGGCGAATATACCCGGCTCATACTGCAACCCCAGAGAAACGCCACAGGCCCCTTCCTCCATCGACTGTTCCAGAAGGCCAAGCATCTCTTTCATGTCGCCTCCGGTCATGGGTGCGGCGTTGAATCCGCGGATGGATGCCCGCGTGGTGCCGTGCCCGGCCAGATTGATCAAATTGTGAGTCATGCCGTTTTTCTTAATAAAGTCAAAATACTGGGTCATGGTATCCCACTCGATGCGGAAGAGGCCCCTGGTCCTCGGCTCGACAAAATTCATAAAAGGCGAGTCCTTCCGGAATCCTGCCACACCATACCCGCACTGTCCCGCCGCAAAAGTGGTGACCCCCTGGGCGGTAAAGGGAAGTTTCAGATCATCATGCCCTTTGATGGGCAAATATCAATCCATGTGGGAATGGGCATCAATGATACCCGGCGTAACAACCAGCCCCGTGCAATCAATCACCGGACCGGTTGCATGGATCTCTTCGGTGGTTATCTTCTCAATTCTTTTGTCACGGATAAGCAGGTTGCCTTTGAAGCCCTTTTTCCCGGTTCCGTCGATAATCAGACCATTTTTCAGCAGCATATAGTCACCTTTCGGAGATGTGATAGTCACTTGTTGAACTTTTTTGACTTTCGGTGATGCATTAGCCGTCCCCTTCAACAGCCTGAAGCTCGACAAAGTCGCTAAAAAAGCCATCGATTTTCCGGCAAAGGTCATAAAACGTCTCCGGGAGTGTTTTGTTTTGATTATCATCTCTAATCTTGCTTTGACGTTCATCGAACGACCTCCTCCTAAATGATTTTGTTCGGTGAATCACCGATTGAATCTATTTCTTATTTTTCCTCAGGGCTTTTTTTGATCTGATACCCCCGCATGGCTGCAACCAGCTCTATGGTGGATTCGGGAAGCGTCGTTACCGTCTTCCCGGTGGACAAAGCGAGATAATAGATATGCGCGGCCTTCTCCAGAAGCTCGGCATGAAAAACGGCTTCTGGAAGCGTCTTGCCGAGAGCCAGAATGCCGTGGTTCTGAATGATATACGCATTGGCCTGGTTGGATAATTTTGCTCCCACATGTTCGGCAAGTTCCGGGGTTCCGGAAAGCGCGTAGGGGATGATTTCCACCATGGGACCCAAGGCAAAAGATACCTCGTCGAAGAGAGCGGGGATAGGCGTATTAATGACAGCGAAGACACTGCTATAAATCTGATGGGTATGGACGACGGCGCTTACATCGGGTCGGTTCTTGTATACGATACTGTGCAATCCCGATTCCACGGATGGTTTCATTTTACTGTTCCCCTCTATTACGGAAAGATCAAGGCCCACGACAAAGACGTCGTCGACGGAAATCTCCTCGTACTTAACGGATGAGGGGGTGATGACCATTGCTGAGGTCCCGGCCCGCAGCGACACATTCCCGCCTGTTCCCCGGTGCGTCCCGAAATAGCCCTGCTCGGAAAGCCAACGGCTTGTTTCCAGCACTGCCTTTTTTTCATGATCGTACATCGCCATGTTTTTATATTGATCTCCTTCCTTGTCAGACAGATGAATCAATATAACAGATTTACCTTTTGCTTCATGAGTTTTATCTTATGGTGGTAAAAAAATTGATTGGCTGATAAATTTAATAATAAGCTTAATAACATTAAATTTATATTTGCTCAAGTATTTTAATCATATGGAAGTACCAGGAACATAACGATTTTGGTGCTTGAAGCGTTTCGTATGACGGCAGACGGCAATGCTAAAAAATAACCAAAATGAACGGGAGGCGTTCACATGAAGAGTAAGGTGGAAAAAAGGAAGAGGATGAAAATATGAGATTAATGATCATATGTATTGGCACGGATTGACACATCATTAAAAGTATGCAAAATTGAAGTGCTAAAAAATGATAATGAAGCTTATCAACGAAGCTTTG
This sequence comes from Deltaproteobacteria bacterium, assembly GCA_016928025.1. GTDB lineage: Bacteria > Desulfobacterota > Syntrophia > Syntrophales > JAFGHS01 > JAFGHS01. The sequence goes on along the minus strand of JAFGLN010000017.1, from coordinate 13,964 downwards.
GGACGGGAAAGGATATAAAAAATGGCAGACACGGATGGCATCAAAGAAGCCAAGTTGTTTTATGCGGACAGACCGCAAAAAACCGAGGGATTTTTCCTGAAGGGTTCCAATTCACTCGATTGGGGAATGAAAAACCGGCTGGCGCGAATATTTAATCCCGATTCGGGACGGACTGTCATGCTGGCCATTGATCACGGTTATTTTCAGGGGCCGACCACAGGGTTGGAACGGATTGACATCAACATCCTTCCTTTAGTGCCTTACGCGGATACGCTGATGCTGACGAGGGGGATTCTCCGCAGCGTCATACCGCCTTCTGTTTCCAAATCTATCGTGTTGAGAGTTTCCGGCGGCACCAGCATTCTCAAGGAACTGTCGAATGAGGAGATCGCCGTGGACATTGAAGAATCCATCCGCTTGAATGTCTGCGCCATGGCCGTCCAAGTCTTTATCGGCGGTGAATATGAAAGACAGTCGATTATCAATATGACGCGCATGGTGGACATCGGTACACGTTTCGGCATCCCGACGCTGGCGGTGACCGCCGTGGGTAAGGATATGGCCCGCGATGCGCAATACTTTCGGTTGGCGTGCCGGATTTGTGCGGAGTTGGGTGCGCATTATATAAAGACGTATTATGTGGAAAATGATTTTGAAACCGTCACCGCTTCTTGTCCGGTGCCGATTGTTATGGCCGGTGGTAAGAAAATACCGGAACTGGACGCCCTGACCATGGCCTACAACGCTGTTCAGCAGGGCGCTTCGGGCGTGGATATGGGGCGCAACATTTTCCAGTCGGAAGTGCCGGCGGCCATGCTCAAAGCCGTGCGGGCGGTTGTCCATGACAACGCTTCTCCGGCTGCCGCCTTTGACCTTTATAATACATTGAAAAATCAGAGCTGATCGCCGGACGCCAAGGAGCGGGGAAAATGAAAGTATCCTACTGGTACAACAATCAGGACATCCAGATCGAAGAAGTACCGACGCCTGTACCCGGCCTCAAGGAGATGCTGGTCAAGGTTATCTCTTGTGGCATCTGCGGCAGTGATATCGTAGAATGGTATCGGTTGCCGCGCGCGCCGCTGGTGCAGGGGCATGAAATCGGAGCGGAAGTCGTGGCTGTCGGCGATTCCATCCATAAATATCTCCCGGGCGACCGGGTATTTATCGCACCCAAAGTGCCCTGCATGAAATGTTCATACTGCGCAAAAGGCCATCATCCTCAATGCACGGATGTTAAAGAACGGCTCCCCGGCGGTTTTGCCGAATATATCCTTGTCCCCGAGATTCTGGTGGAAAAGGGGACCTATCGGCTGCCGGAAAGAATTTCTTACGATCAGAGCACCTTTATTGAGCCTCTGGCCTGCGTCGTCCGGGCGCAGAGGCTGTCCGGCATGGAGAAAGGCGACTCGTTGCTGGTGATCGGCTGCGGTATGTCCGGACTGCTCCACATTAAGCTGGCCAAGACCAAAGGATGCAGGATCACCGCCGTGGACATCAACAAAAAGAAGCTGGACTATGCCGCCCAGATGGGCGCCGATGTCGTTATTGACGCCAAAGATGACGTTGCCTCACACCTTGTCGCTCAAAACGGCAAAAAGGCAGACGTTGTGATGTTATGCGCCGCAGCCGCTTCGGCCATGGAACAGGCCTGGCACTGTGTGGACAAAGGCGGCGTTATTGTCCTGTTTACCGTTCCCGGACCGGATAAGCAGATTGTCGTTCCCGTCAATGATTTCTGGATGAAAGAAATCACCATCCGCACGTCCTACTATTGCGGTCCCTCCGATATTGCCGCCGCCATGCAGCTGATTGAAGAAGGTCTGATCACGGTGGACGATTTGATCACGCACCGGCTTTGCCTGACGAATATCGCTTATGGTTTTCAACTGGTAACGGACGGGCGGGAAGCGATCAAGGTCATTATTAAACCAAACGAATAAGTTTCCGCTTGAAGTTTCGACATTTTCCGTGAGATGGCCACATTAAAGCGGCCGGCGAATCAGCACGGCACTCGAAGAAAAACATCTTCCCAACTTACTCAAAAAGCTTGCACCGCTTATTTAAGGACACACGAGATATTTCGCTTTATTTGATGATACGACTCTATCAGCAAATTAAGTAAGACAGGAAAAGCCGGCGGGGACCAGGTTATAATCTCACACCGGCTCGAGAAGGCTTTTTTTCCTCATCAGGCTTTGAAATCGGTCTTCTTGCCCCAGATGCCCAAGGCAATCCCCAGCTCTTCGTGGTCCTTGGCATATTCTTCCAACTTGATCCCCTGGACTGCGGCATCGATGGCCTGCCTTAGCGCGTGCGCACCGGCCCTCGGACCTTTCGGGTGGGCATGGATGCCGCCGCCGGAGCCGATCATGATTTCCTTGCCGCAGGCACCGATGATATCCGCCACGTTGACCGGCGTGATGCCGCCGGACGGCATGGGCATGGTGGGTTTCAAATTGCCGAACGGGAAAGTCAGATTGCGAACGGTATTCATAAAGCGATCGTGCATATAAAAGGCCTTTCCACCCATGGAAAACGGCAGCACGATGGCATCCGCCCCGCACAATCGGGAAATCTTGCCGAAGATAATCGGTGAAGAAATGCCTTGATTGGGTGCCATATAATAAGCACCGGCCAGATCCATGTGGGCCAGGATGGGCACGTTGATAGCCGGATCATCCGCCAGGGCACGCATGGCCTCGGGACCGACAGCCAGATAATTGACCATGATGCCGTTGACGCCGGCATCGACACAGCGCTTCGCCAGATCAAACATCCGCGGCAGGCGGTCGGTGACATTGACGGTGTAGATCGTATGTTCCCCCGTTTCCTCATAGACCTCTTTCTCAATCTTCATGTAGGCTTTGACCCTTTTTACCGCGTCATTGTATCGCATGTTAGCGATCAGTTCATCGTCCTTGATCACGTCACAGCCCCCCAGCGCTGCCTGTCGGAAAAGCTCCGCACCGACTTCCAGCGGGTATCCGCTGCAGGGTTTGATCATATTGTTAAGAAGCGGCCGACCTTTTTTCAGACCTAAAACCTTCCACCAGCCGTCGGTCCCAAATCTCGGGCCGTTATACTGTGCCAGCGTCGCTTTGGGTATTCGGAGGTCCAAAAGCTTGAAATTGGGCACCATGGAGATGTTGCCAATGGTCGCCGTCAACATCATAGGGAGCTGATCCTCGACATTGGCCGCCGGAAAGGCCACCTGCAGGATATACTGCCGACTGACGATATCATGCGGCACCTCATATTCATAATAGGGGGCCTCATAAACGCCAATCACTTTTGCGACATGGCCGGCACGAACTTCCGGTGTTTCGCCGGGAACGGGAACCCAGGTGCCCGTTGTTTGTTCAATAGCCAGAAACTGACCCATGTCCGCCATATCCATGTCCCGATTCGCCTGGATCCAATACGTGGCAATGACATGATTTTCCATATCAATGCCTTCGGGCAAAGCGATGGGCTTATCGGCAAAGGCGTCTAATTTTGCAATCTTGGTCGTCTTTTTTTTCATGATGTTTACCTCCCGCATTTATTCCATTTGTCATTTGTTGAAAATATGATTTATTTCATTTTTGGGATTCCGATCCAGGATTCACTGCCGCTCAAGCGAAATTGAATCCCCAGATTTTTGTTATAGAAACTGTGTTACAATAGCATAAATTACTGACAACACTTATTATGCGGCCCTTGGAGCATTTCGCCGCTCAAGAATCTTTTCTCGACCCTGCAGCTGCTCGCTGCACTACCGGGACGACAACTCGCGCCTACAGCGCTCAAACATTCGTCCCGTCGGTCGTTTCGCTGCGCGCGCAGGGGACCCCGGAAAACATTCAATTCGCGACTCCATGCTCCGGCGCGCCGCCCGGAGCCAAGATAGTTAAAATAAAAAATTTATCGCATAGCAGCATCCTTGAGATTCATTCCATAGTAACGTTTAAATAATATATAGTACGCTGGTTGAAAAATTCCCCTACCCCCCTTCATAAAGAGGGAAAGTATAACCCGGCGCCGCACCGGTAGGATCAAAATGACAAAGAACAACATTTTCAATCTTTAGGAATGCGGCTTTGTAAAAAGCTCCGCAGGCAAGGCGCGCAAGTCATGAGGAGCGCAGTCGTACTTAGAGTTCGTCGAAGCGACTCATGGCGACGCGCAACGCAACATCGGTCATTTTACGGAGCCGCACCCTTTCACCCTCTCGGAATGAGGGACAGCAAATATTCCCATACCTCCAGGGTCTTGTTGAGGGCCTCATCATCATGCTGCATACAGGTGTACATGCGGGTTCCGGCTAAAGTGCACAAGCCTTTGGACATCGTGACCAGTTGATAGTCGTCGGCCGTCTTTTGTCTTGTAATGATCTGGGTCAATGCGTCCGCCGAGGTTAAGGGCACGGAGAAAAACCCGGTCGTCACGTAGTGCATGATGGGGCCGAAATTATAGACAAAGAATCCCAGATCGGGACGTGTCGCGAAAAGATCGTTCAACGCCTTGGCCAGCCGGTCTGCATAACCTGTCGCTTTCCCCACCGCATCAAATTTTTCCATAAGCTTCAGGGCATGATAGCAGGCCGCCATGGAAATGGGGTTGGCCGCCAGGGTCCCGCCGATATAGATCTTCTCGCCCAAACTGCCCGTGCAGACGCTCATGACGTCCTTACGCCCTGCCACGGCGCCGGACGACGGATAACCATGGGTGATGATCTTGCCTAAAACCGTCAGGTCCGGTGTGATATCGTAATATTTCTGGGCGCCCCCCATGTCCAGCCGAAAGCCCGTCACCACTTCGTCAAAAATCAAGAGCGATTCATACTGATCGCACAGTTTGCGGATTGCTATGTTCCAATCCGGATGAACGGGATGGCTCCCCGATTCGCCCCCGATGGCTTCGACCAGGATGCCCGCGATTCCACCCTGATCGTTGTTGTCTTTAAAAGCCCTTTCCAGGCCGTCAAAGTCATTGGGAACGACATCAACAATGTGGGCGTAACACTCGTTCGGAATTCCTTTGGACTGCATCGCGCCCGTTCCCGGAAGGTGAATGGAGTAAACCATCTGATCGGACCAGCCGTGATAGCTGCCGCCGATCTTGATAATCTTTTGCTTTCCCGTAAAGGCCCGGGCAATGCGGATGGCGGCCATGTCCGCCTCCGTGCCGGACTGGAGAAAGCGAACCATCTCCACACCGGGCATGTGCTTGATGATCTCCTCGGCAGCAAGCAATTCGTATTCCGAGGTCAGACCGGTGGCCGGCCCTTTCTCCCGGATGATCTCAATAATCTTTTCATCGAATTCCGAAAAGCCGTGTCCAAGGATGATGGGGGCTCCGCACATGAGATAGTCGATATATTCATTGCCGTCTACATCCCAAACCCGGTAACCCTTGCCACGATCCATGGCCAATGGAAAGGGCTTATTCTGGCTCAGGTTGTGCTCGACCCCTCCGGGAATCAGGTTCTTGGCCTTTTCAAATATTTCCCGGGACCGTTTATGCTGCTCAGAGTAACGCTTACGCTCGGGCTCCAGCTTATCTTCCGGGATCGGCTGTACAGGCCTTTCTAATATATGTTTCATTCTCGTTTTAATTTCTTCATATTCCATTGGATGGCAACCTCCTTTATAAAGACCGATTATGGTTCCAAGGCACAAACAGCACCCTTGCTTTGATTCAACCGCCTGCAGGCCTCTTTCTGGGTTTTGTAGTGATTGGTGAATTCGTTAAACAGGTCGTCATAAAGCTTCCGCGTGTCCGGGTTGGGCAGATACTCCGCTTTGATCTTAATAAAGTTGGGAATATCCTCCAAGGCGATATACTTGAGTGCCATGGCAGCTAAGAATGCGGCACCCCGAGCGTTGGAATAGATTGGGTCTTTGACTTGTCGGATTTTCCTGTCCAGAACGTCGGCAAAGATCTGGGACCAGATATCCGAATTGGCGCCGCCCCCGACAAAGTTGAGATATTCGAAAGGCCGCCGCATGAATTTTTCCACCGGCCTCATCAGCCATCTGTTATTGAAGGCAACACCTTCGAAAACGGCGCGGATGATGTCTTCCCGCGTGTTTTCCAGCGAAAGATTAAACAGGGAGGCCCGGATGTGGCAGTCCTCGACAGGGGAACGCTCCCCATAAAGCCAGGGTGTAAACACCACCCCATTGGCCCCCGCCGGTGTTTGGGCCGCAATATTGTCCATTAGTTTGTAGACATCCGGGACATCTTCTTCCTTCAGCAACGCGTCCTTATGATAAAGAATGTTGTCTTTGAGCCAGGTCAGGCATTTGCCGGCGGATTCCTGCTCGGAAAGAATAATGTAACGACCGGGGACAGGGCTGGGAAAAGAACCAAATCCATGAACGACATCGGTCTTTTTGAAGGGGACGTGAGCCGAAATCCAGGATGACGTACCGACATACAGATGCCCTTCGTAATCCCGGACGGCGCCGGAACCGACGCTTGCCGAGGGCACATCGGGTGTTCCGCCGATGACTGGTATCTTGGGATTCAAACCCAGTTCGGCGGCGATTTCTTTTTTTATTGGTCCCAAAATATCCAGGGCCTGAATCAGGTCGGGCAGTTTTTCCCGCGCGATGCCCGTCACCTTTAGCAACTTATCGGAATAAACAATGCGGGACTGATCACGATTGTCCGTCACCCAATGGAGCAGGATGGAATCAAAGGTGGCAGCGAACCTGCCGGTAAAACGGAGATTGATGTAATCTTTGGGATCCAGAAATTTATAAGTGTTTCGATAGATTTCAGGGTAATTATTTTTTATCCATAGGATATGGCAAATTGAATCTTTACCGGATTTGGAAGGAACGCCTCCGGTCAACCTGAGCCAGGTCATTGACTTAAACAGCGACAGACCGTTGATCTTGATCATGCCTGCCATCATGTCTCTAACCGTTTCCGCGCCCCGGCAGTCCATCCAGATCACGGCATTCATCAAATGGTGACCGTCACGGCCGACCGCCACCGTACCGGACCACTGCGTAGTGACGCTGACGGCGACAATATCATCCGGCGCAACCAAATTTTTACTTAGCAGTTTTTTCGCCGTCGACATGATGGCTTTCCACCAGTCGTCCGGGTCCTGTTCTGCTCCCCCACCGGAAAGGAGGATGACGGGAGTTTCCTCAAATTCACTGGCCAGTACCTCACCATAAACAGATATCAGGGCGGTTTTGGGACCGGAAGTACCCAGATCAATGGCTAAAATGCATTCATCCTTGTCCGCCAAAATTTAACCTCTCATTCTAAGACCAAACGCATCGTGTTATTGATGATGTCTTGCAAAGCATCTTCCGGATCCTTAACGATTTGCTTGAGAACACCGCTGTTATAAAGAGAGATGATGCCATGCAGAGCACTGGTGCACTGGATGGCCAAACGTCTGGGATCGGAAGATTTAAAGTCCGATCGTCTTTCCCGATACTCCCTGATAACATCGACGGTCAAAGTAAGGACCCGCAGCGAGCTGTGATACTCATCATATGACAATTTTTCCTGGGGAGTACCGACGTAATCACTGTACTGTTTGATAGGCCGGTTGAACATCACGTCATAGACGTGGATATTTTTTATGGCAAAATCAACAAAGGCTTAAGTCATTTGTTGATATCGTTCCTCAGGGGTGTCGGCCGCATCAACGGCTGTTTTCATTTTGTCATACAGCATGCCATAGGCTTTTTTATGGATGGCGATCAGGAGTTCATCCTTGTTGCCGTAATAGTTATAAAGATTAGCCGCCGTCATCTTCATCTTATGCCCGATTTTTGACATGGACAGGCTTTCGTATCCATGCTTTGCAAGAATATCGAACGCGCAATTGAGAATCTGTTCGCGAACCGCGTCAACTTCCGCCGTACTTCTGGTCATTTTTGGCATAATAGATTATTCCTTTTCCCACTTTTTAGTCAAACGATGTTTAAAACCTTAAATATCACCCGTCAGGATGTGTTTGGATTCTTGCAAGAACAGGTCGAGGAAGAACGTCAGGAACAAAAACCCGACAAACAGGAGCAACGCGGGCGTTTTATCGCCTCCTTCCAGCAGAATATCCGGCACAATGATGAAAATAATTGCTGAAATCTGACCAACCAGCATGAGCAGGCCCTGTGATGTAGCTTCGGGCGCCGGATGAGACACCTCTGCCCCGTACTGGAAACATATAGGACTGCCTCCGATCATAAAAAATCCAAGCAAGGCGCAGCACACCAGCAACAGCGGGTAAGAGGGGGCATAGATCAAACCCAATAAACCCGGAGCAGCACCCCCCATAGCGATAATGATAAAAATCCTTCTTTTGCGCAGTTTATCGGATACAGCACCAAAGAGAACAGCGCCAACGATTCCGCAAAACATCAGCAGAGAACCGGCAATCCCGGCCTGCTCAATACTGTAGCCGCGAGGACTTAGAATTTGCTCAATCCATGTCGTAATGGCATTGAAGACCCCCAGGCCAAAGAAAAACGCGATCAGCAGGATGATCATATCCCTTTGCTTGAAGATGTGTTTCAATCCAGCGAAGACCTTGATCCGTTCGTCATGTCCGGCAGGACATGGCGGTGTGGGTGGACACTCCCGCGCAAAGATTAAATAGACAACGGCACCGGCGGCTGTCAGGACTCCGTAAGTCATCAGCATGTTTTGCATTCCGTAAGCTTTATAGAGAAACGGTGTAACTCCCAGAGCCAGAAGCATTCCCATAATTTGAGACAGCATGCATATGCCCGCCGCCGTGGCCCTTTCCCGGAGGGGAAACCACAGAACCCCCACTTTGGTGATCGCGTTATTGAGAAATGGCTGTCCTGCGGCTATGCCGGTCTGGGCAATCAGGAGCATGTGATATTCGCTCCCATAAATGCCTTTCAAGAGCGCGAATCCCCCCATCAGGGTCACCCCGATGCCTACTCCTGTCCGCATCCCCCAACTATCGATGATATAGGATGCAGGAATGGAAACAAATATATAAACAAGCAGAAAAATCAGGGCCAGTAAATCAATCTGAGTGGCAGACACGTTGTAGAACGCTTTCGCCTCGCTGACAATGGACGCAAAGTGGATCCAGTTTATCTGCATCAAAATGTTCACTATGACGAATAATAGGAGCACGACCCATCTGTAACCATACACCTTGAAATCTTGTTCCATCCGTCCACCTTCCGAACAGGGTTTTCTGGTAATGAACTCGACTTTTACCGGCAATAGTTATAGACATTAAATTAACACCGTTAAATTAAAATAATCAAATCATGAAGTCAATAAGGTTTTTCAATGATGTCCGGAACACGCGCAACAGTCACCGAAGCGTCAGATAACGTCATCGATGCCGTTTTGAGACAGGGAAAAAATACATTGGTAAGGCTCAGGTTGTGGGCGTCTGGAACCAGACGGCTTACGAACCGATCCTTGACGCAAGCAATCAAGTGATCGGCAGGTTGTTCATCGGTATCCCCAATACGCACTACGATGCAATCATCTGAAGAAACATCCGCCTCCCTCGAAGAGTTGTCTTCCATGATAAAGCACAACACCGACAATGCCTTTCAGGCTAAAGGCATGATGGAGGAAACGGTACAGGTAATTGAAAAAGTCAACCGGCACATGGATGATATGTCCGAAGCCATCAACGCCATCACCCAGTCCTCGGAAGAAAACGGCAAGATCATTAAAATCATTGATGAAATTGCATTCCAGACCAATCTAATGGCGCTCAACGCCGCCGTGGAAGCGGCATGGGCAGGAGAAGCGGGAGCCGGTTTTGCGGTGGTGGCCGATGAGGTACGCAACCTGGCCTTTTCCGGCAAAATCAACCCATCAACCCATTGATCGAGGAAATCGCGTCTGCGTCCAAAGGGTAGGCGGATGGTATCGTCAGCATTGCCAATGCCATCGCAGACATTGATAAAATGACCCCATCGACGGCCGTTTATGTCGATCAATCTTCTGATGCCGCGGAAAAGATGGATGGCCCGGTTGAAAACCTCAACCGGCAGGTTCGTCTCCTTTCCGATGTTATCGGCAGCAATGCATCAGGCGTTTTGTTTTTTAAAGATTGACTACGAGGGCGACGGAAAAAATGGTGTCAGTCCGCTCCAGAATATCCGGTATGGGTTCGTTCTTGTAATTGATCTCGTAAGAAACTTTCAAAGAGAACCGGTCGGTCAACATGGTCGTCAGGGCGGTTAGGGCGTTGATGCGATATTTATCCGCATTATCAAAATTCTGGAGATATTCAGCCGTTTGCGAAAAACGTGTTTTGGAATTGAAGACATATTCACACTTGCCCCATAGCCTTCCTTCCAAAAAATCATTGTCGCTGCTATCTGTATAATCTTCCCTGGCGTAATTCAAGCCGGCTTCCGCGGAAAGATAATGGCGCTCACCCTTTAAAAACCAATAGCCGACACCCGGACCCAGATAATAACGGCTGTCAATTCCGGAAAATTTATCCTGAAACCATCCGGCAAGACCATAGTAGTAAATACGTTCGGTTGCCTTATAATCCGTGCGCAGATCCGTATAGTAACGTTCGGAATCTTTATCTCCGTCCGTTTTTCCATACAGGGCACCAATATTCCACATACTGGTCCATTGATCAGAAAAACGGTATTTAAGGCTGTTTTTGCCGGCCAAAGTTAAGATATCGGTATTGCCGCTCGTTTGCACATATGATAGTTCTGCGGAATCTTCCCATGCCTTTTCCTCGGCCCAAACCATTGGCGTCATGGCGACAGCCAATATTAAAGTAAAGATCACGCAGACATCGTTTCTCGGTATTCTTTTCATCATCACTCTTGATTGATTTTTGATTTATTAATCATACTGCCTGAAGTGATAGTATACGAAGAACCATGGGGAGTGTCAATGGTCATTTATTGTCTTTTTTGTAGATGTGAAAAAATGATTGGAATGTCTTAGAGTGGTCCGACCATGGCAAATCTGTCGGATCAAATATACTCATTTAGTTTTGACGATAGGGAAAATACCCTGACGGACAGAACGAATGTCTTCAATGGTATAAAACGCCAGCGGATTGAACTTATGAATCATCTTCAGGATAAAGGTGATATCTTTTCTTTTAACAATAGTGAAAATAATTTTTACCGGCCCAAACGCTCCTTGAGCATCCGCATGGGTGATGCCATATCCGTCGTTCTTGAGAAATTCAATTAATTCCGTTGCATCTTTCTGGGTAATGACCCGGATCACGACCGTACCGATGGCCATTTTTTCCTCGATCAAAATCCCGATGTAATTGCCCATCGCAAAGCCGCCCGCGTAAGCTACATACAAAAACGGATTGGTCAGATTGCGGATGATCTGCGACATGGCAATCAGCCAGATCAACACTTCAAAAAAACCGATCGAAGCCGCCAGTAATTTCAGACCCCGCGACACATAGATGATTCTTAACGTATCTAATGAAACATCGCAGATGCGCGCTGTAAAAATAGCAATCGGCAAAATGATCAGTTTAAAAATCTCTGAATGAAAAAAAGTGGCGGCGTCCATTATCCCTCTCAGATTTGCGGCAAGTATATAAGGATAAAAACATTTTGCAATAGTTTTTCACAAGACATGTCAAGTCTTGCAACCAAGTGCCCAATGATCAACCGTAGGCTCGACCATTATTATCGAAAATAGATTATTTGCCCGCAATCGCCCGGCGGTCCAAAAGTTTGTCCGCCTATTGTTATTTTAAATCCCACCAAATCACGATAAAAGATCATAAAGTAACTCTTTCCGGTCAATACGACGCAAAATTTATGAAGTGAAATCTTTGGGTAGGCACAAGATTATCCCATTAAATAGGGCTCTTTACTTTCTGCAAAAGCAGTACCATTCTCAATTTGCTGGGCGGATGGCCGGTTTTTCTTGACATACCATATCCGTTTCCTATACGCTCTTCACTAAAAAATAGTCTTATCAAACAATATCAATGTTGGCCGCGGCGGCGGTGATTCAAGGGTTTTAGGCCATTCAGACACGGGAGATCGGTACTTAAAGGCCATCGGACATGACAATTTCCAGCAGATTCACGACGGCCCACCAAGCAACATGCTCCCCGATTCGGTGATTCATTCCCGGCATTATGCGTTACCTGTTTGAAGGACCGGCAACAGCCCGGACAATGCTGGAGCTTGTCGCATCCGGCATCTGTGCGGCTCACCGAACCGAATATCAGATTCCCTTTTTGAGGGTCATTCCCCTTTGGTAAGCCATTCGGACATGACGGCATTGGTTATGGCGAAGGCCGCCATCAAAATAGAAAAATCCAGAAATCAGGATAAATTTCCGGCGTATGCGTTTGAAGGAGGTGACACGAACGGTTAATCCGCAAGATCTGGTCAACATCAGATGAAACGGGAAATAACCCCATAGAAAGAAACAAAATAAGCAAAGGAGTAATGTTATGAAAAAGTTTATCAGTTTGACGGTCATTGTGTTGCTGACCCTTTCCATCGGAACGGCTCTGGCCGGTGAATATAAGGGGAAGGCGATAAAAGCAAAGCTGGCGTCGGAAGAGATTGAAGGCGACTTTATGACGGTGTGGGCCAGAAAATTTGCCGAACACATGAAGAAATGGTCCGACGGCAAAATCGATATTACCGTCTATCCATACGGGACTCTGGGCACCTTAGGCGATATTAACGAACTTTGTCAGTTTGGTGTCATCGAATTCGTCTTTTCAGACTATGCTTGGATCAGTTCGTTTGTCCCCCAGGCACAGGTGCTGTCTCTTAACTATATCTTCCCTACAAAAAAAGTTCCGGAAGTGCTTCACTGGATGGTTGAGAACGGCGAGTTCATGCCCCTTTTGGAAAAAAGTTTCCGCAAAAACGGACTCGTGCCGCTTTCGATCATGTTCGAAGGTTGGCAGTGGGTTACTTCCAAAAAGGCCATTAACAACCTGGAAGATATGAAAGGCCTTAAAGTTCGGCTCATGTCATCCAAACTGTTGGTGGAAACCTATAAAGCTTATGGAACAAGCCCCACGCCCATGAATTACGGGGAAGTATACAGCGGTCTTCAGATGGGCCTGATCGATGCCCAGGTCAATCCCTTGTTCGCGATCTACAGTATGAAATTTTTCGAAGTGCAGGACGTCATGACGCAGTTGAAAAGCGAGCCGTTCATCGGTATTCCCACGGTCAATCAGGATTTTTTTGACAAACTTCCGAAAAATGCCCAGCAGGAAATGCTCCGTTTCTGGAGAGACGCGATGGTTCCCGCGGGTAAATGGATCACCAAAAGAAATGCCCAAGACCGGAAAAAAATTAAAAAGGCCAGACCTAAAGTACAGTTTACCGAATTGGACAACGCCGCCATTGAACAATTCAAAAAACGGGCGAAAACCGTTTATCCCGTATTCGTCGAAGTCGGCGGCAACGGGTCTCAACAGATCCTGGATGCCATGCTCAGCGATATCAAACAAGCCGAAGGAGAACTGAAGATCAGATAATAATATTGAGATCGACTGGGGCAGTCTAAACGGCCGCAGTCGATCATTGACTCTATTTGAGCAAAGGCAGAAACAAGTGAAGCGCGAAAAAGAAGACCCGAGAAACCACACCTTTCTCGCCAAGGTCAATCATGCCGTCGGTGTGTTCGTAAACGGCGTGGAAGTATCGATTCTGGTTTTATGCATTGCCGCGCTGGGGATCCTTTTGATCGCCAATGTATTTGCCAGAACCTTTTTCCAGAGTATCTATTTTGCCGAAGAAGTCGCAAAATTTCTGGTCATACTGACCACCTTTACGGGGGTAAGCTACGGCGTAAGAAAGGCCCGGCATATCCGGATGGGCGCCTTTCTGGATGCCATGTCCCCGCAACTGGAAAAGGCGTTTATTATTATGATTCTCAACTTTCGCAGGAGCGAAATATCTATAACATATTGAAATAATTAGTAGTATAGCGTCACAAAGTGTGATATATAGGTTTTGTTT
>JAFGLN010000016.1 GCA_016928025.1 Deltaproteobacteria bacterium | reverse complement strand
TTCAATCCGATGGCCCGAAAAAAACGGATCACATCCGGACTGATGGGATGGCCGCCCGTATAGGCGCTGCGGAAGTTGATGCAGCCGACCCGGTCCAGGAGGGGACGATAGATTAATATCCTTGACAACCAATGGGCACACTTCATAAAAAAAGGTATTGAACGCTTGTTGGTCTGCCGGTCGACGACCCTTCGGCCGACATTTTCCGCAAAAGAAAAGAGCTTTCGCTTGATCCATCCAGAGTCGGACATCTTGACCCGGATCTTGGACGCCAACTCCTCCCAAAATCGCGACGCCGTAATGATCGTGGACGGGCCGATTTCCCGGAAATCCTCCGTGATCGTTTCCGGTGTTTCCGGAAAGTTCATGGTCATGCCGCCGAGCAGTGACACGCCAATACCCCACATCTGGTCGACGATCCAGGCGGGCGGTGACATGGAGATCCAGTTTTCCGCGACCCGGATATGAATGGCCTCGATCCATTGCGCCGCCATCTCAGCAAAATTTCGATGGGACAACATGGCCAGTTTGGGCATACCTGTTGTTCCGGATGTTTGAATCATGACAGCGCAATCATCGTGGCGCCCGAGTGCCAGTTCTTTTTCGAATAGACCCGGTTCTTTCCGATCCAGCTCATCGCCAAGCTCCAGAAGCTGACTGAAACTCAAAAGCCAGTCGTCTTTCTGATAATTTCGCATCATCCCGGTGGGATCGATATAAATCACCTTGCGGAGATGAGAGAGCTTATCACGGGTTTCGATCAACTTGTCCGTTTGCTCCTGGTCCTGAACGATGACATAGGCCGCTTGGATTCTATTCAGGGAAAAGCTCAGCTCTTCCGCCACAGCCGACGTAAATAAATTCACGGTGACGGAACCGACGGCCTGTCCTCCCAGCTCACTGTATAGCCATTCCGGATGATTATTGGTTATCAGACCGATATTTTCGCCCCGTTTCAAACCCAGCGCCTTAAGGCCTAAACCGACTTTTTTAACGTAATCGAAATAGTCCTGCCAGGTATAGGTCTGCCAGATGCCGTAGGCCTTTTCCCGGATGGCAATCTCGCTGCGCCCCATTTTTTCGGCCTGTCTGGCTAAAATCCGGGGCAATGTGGACTCGGAGCCAAAAGACATCAAGTCGGCATATGTTGTTTGAGATGGATCCACACTATAGATTTCCTTTTCCTAAATCGTTTCGTTATCACCCAGATAGGCCCGGATAACTTCCGGATGTTCCCGCACTTCATCAGGCGTCCCTTCCGTCAGCTTCTCACCAAAATTGAGCACGATGATCCGCTGGGCGATGCTCATGACGATCGACATGTCATGTTCCACCAGAATAATCGTTTGACCCCAGGATTGGTTCAATTCGATCAGGAAACGGACCATATCCTCTTTTTCTTCCAGATTCATTCCCGCAAAAGGTTCGTCCAGAACCAGAAGTTTGGGCTCCAGTGCCAGGGCCCGGCCCAACTCGACCCTTTTCATCAGGCCGTAGGGCAGTGAACCGACGGCCTTTTTTCGGATGGCCTGCATCTCTAAAAAATCGATGACCTCTTCCAATACCCTGTGGTGCCGGATTTCTTCTTTTCTGACGGAACGGGAAAATAAAAAGGCCAGGCCCAGATTGTAGTGACAGTGAATCTGCCGGGCCAGGAGCATATTGGACAAAACGGTCATGCCGGGGAACAGTTCAATATTTTGAAAGGTTCTCCCAATGCCGATACGGACGAGATTATGGGTGTGAAATTTTGTGATATCCTCGTTGTTGAAAAGGATCTGTCCGATCTGGGGCCGGTAAAAACCGGTAATACAGTTCAGGAGGCTGGTCTTGCCGGCGCCGTTGGGGCCGATAATCGCCAGCATCTCTCCCGTATGCACGGAGAGATTAATGTCGCTCAGAGCTTTGACGCCGCCGAACGTCAGGGACAGGTTTTTAACCTGTAACTCCGCAAGCCGGTCTTCCGGCTTGCGGAGTGCATACATGCTGGGTTGACCGCGGAACGCTTTCATGACCCTTCCATTACAACTATTACTTGATTAATTTAATTTTTTCTTTCCCCGGCACGTAGAAATTGGTCAAAGGCACATAGGTCCCGTCTTCATTGACCTTTACGATCCTGGCCGTAAAGGAGGCGCTATGATCCGTCTTCGTATAAGTAATCGCGGGAACGAGGCCGCCGAAATCCTCATTGTTGAAGCTTTCCATTGCCTTATTGATCGTTTCACTGTTGATTTTCTTGTATTTTTCGTGCGCCCGGATGAACGCCCTTTCCATAATCATCCCGACAACGACACCCTCCCAGTAGGAAGCGTCAAATTTATCCACCGTCTTATAGCGCTTCCACAACTCTTCCATGATCTTGATGCCCTCCGACTTATCAACGGGAAGCCCACCGGGAAACTGGATGCTCAAACGGTCTCTGATTAATCCCTTCCCCATTTTGAAGAAATCCGGATCGGTGGATGTCCAGGTCCCTAAAAATGCCGGATCGTATTTAATGTGATCCGCGCTTTTCAATGCTGTGATAATCGCCGACGGCAGCATTTGCATAAAAATATATTCAGCACCCATTTTCTGAAGACGGAGCAGCTCTTTGGTCAAATCAACTGTTTTGGCCGGAAACTCTTCAATCGAGACGATTTCGATATTCAATTTTTCCGCGTATTCCTTGGTCGGTTGATGGATCGACCGGCCATAGGCGTTGTTGTATGTGAGGAGACCTACCTTGGGCCTGTCCTTACCTTTATGGATCGTATTGATGTATTCAAGGATGGCATAGCAATCCATGCGATAATTGCCGAAAGGAAGATACATGTATTCAACGGGCGGCTCGAGGATTTCCCAACTCGTCGAATAATTAATCGTCGGTATTTTGTATCTCTGGATAATCGGCTTTGCCGCCAGACCCTCTCCGGCACCCCAGGTCGCGATCATATCCACTTTCTCCAACTGGGCGAATTTGCGAACGGCCGCGACGGCCTCCGGCACCTTGTAGGCTGTATCGGCCAGAATCAACTCGATCTTATTGCCCGCAACACCCCCTTTCACTTCATTCACATAACGAAAATAGTCCTGGTGACCTTTAGCATGAAACTGACCCCATGTCGATGCCGGACCGGTCATATTAATGGCGGCGCCGACTTTGATGTCTTTTGCCCCGGCTTCAGCAAGAAAACCCAGACAGCTTATTAAGGCAACGACAGCTAAAATACTTACCGTTTTTGATAATCTGCGCATAATTTCACTCCTTAATAAAAAAATGAAAGGCCGTTAAACACGGCCTCTAATAAAAAAGCCGTGGGCAGTTGGAAGGTCTACCCACGGCTCACTTGCTGACTATTTTTCAGGTCACGAGCATGGCAGGTAGACCATCCTAAAAAAAAAGCCAAAGCTATTAAACAAGTAGCGTTCTTGCCTGCCGTATAAATGTATTGATTTCATTAATGCTCTTCCTTCTTGAAAAAAGGTATAAACTCTTAAATTCAAAGTCTCCAAATGTCAAGCAAAAAGTGAATACATGGCAACGTGTGATCCCCATTCTCATTTTATAATTAGTGATTAGCCATTCTTCTCCTATCATGTAATATTTTTCATTGACTTTGCCAAGGCATCTTTGTATTTTTTCATCCTAATGGAACGGAATATTATGAACCGCATTAAAAAAACCAATGTATGGACAGAATTTTAAGAGAGGAGGCTGATGAGACATGAAGATTATAGATTTTAGATTAAGGCCGCCAACATACCCCTATAAAGGTTTTTTCTTTAAGGAAGCGGTTTATGGCTGCTGCCGCAGTTATGATTGGCCTGTTTCACCATCATATGTGAAAAGTTTGGAAGGTGAAAAAGGTGCAACTGATGATGAGGCGCTGGAACTCTTGTATAAAGAGATGGATGAAATGGATATCGAAATCGGATTAATGAATGGAAGGCACTCCGACAAGTTTATACCCCCATGCCATGTGGAGGACAACTATCTGGCAGAGCTCTCCAAACATTCCAAAGGCCGTCTTTGGGGCTTAGCTGGCGTGAATTTCGATAAACCTATGAATGACATTATCTCCGGTATCGAGATGGGTGTCAAAGAACTAGGAATGAAAGGGGCCTGCATGGAGCCTGGGTTAGCATCTAAACCTATGTATGCTGACGATGAATATCTCATGCCCATTTACAAAACATTGGCCGATTTGAATTTGCCTCTCCTTTTTATGACAGGTCCTTTCTCTGGTCCGGATATTAGCTACACTCACCCATTGCAGTTTGAGAGAGTAGCCATCAAATTTCCCAGATTACCAATAATACTGGGCCATGCGTGCTATCCTTATGTATCGGAAACGATCGCTTTAGCTTTCCGGAGCGGCTTCACGCAAAACATATACGTATCACCGGATGTATATATGTTTGCACCCGGTGGAAGTGTTTATGCAGAAGCCATTAATTGGCAGCCGACTCGCTACCTTTTTGCATCAGCGTATCCTTTTGGAAATCTTAAGGACGTTATAGAGAGAACGCTTGCACTTCCGATTAAGAAAGAATTACTTGATAGATACATGTATTCAAATGCGGCCAAGCTATTGAAGCTTTAATGTACCTGTTCTACTGATCTCGGCATACGCTTCCGAAGAAATCCGGTATAGCGCGGTATAGCGCTCCGGAGAATATCGTCACCGCCGTCGAAATCAAGTCGTCACCACCAGACCAGGGCAAAGCGGCTCTGGTTATTGTTGCGGCACCTTAAAATGACCAAGGGCCAATGGGGTCAGACGTTGACTATTGTTGACTATTGACCAGGATCAGCAAGAAAAGATTCGAAAGAATCAATAGTAGATTGCCGGAACCGTCAATCCTTTTGCTTTTGTCAATGGTAATGGATCCGGCTCCGACTCGAGGGACTTTTTCTATTCTATCTGCAGTTTCTCGATGCGATACCGCAGGGAGTCGAAGCTGACATTGAGGATT
>JAFGLN010000001.1 GCA_016928025.1 Deltaproteobacteria bacterium | reverse complement strand
TTCCTTCGGAATGGGGTGACGACATCAATCGGAATCAGGTGACGGAATGAATCGGAATCGGGTGCCGGTTTGCGTCGGAATACGCAATCTGGCTATAAAGAAAAATCTAACGATTCAAACAGCAAAAGAAAAAATAAAAGGAGCCGAGGCACAAAAAGATGAAGCGTTTACGGAATTCCTGCCCAAATTCAGTACCAGTTACAGCTATTCCAGACTCAATGAGGCCCCTACCTATACGACACCAGGGTCGACCTTAGCGCTGCCGGCACCCATCGGCAATGTCAACATTCAACCCAGCACCGTTGTGATGGGGACAAAAGACAATTTCAACTGGAGTCTTGATGCCCGACAACCTATTTTTGCGGGCGGCGGCATTATGGCCAATTATGAAGTCAATAAACTCGGTGTGGATATCAGTCGTCTGGAAGAACGGTTCACCATCAGTGATATCGTCCTGGCGGTCAAGACCGCCTATTATAATATTTTAAAGGCCAATAAATTAATGGAGCTTGCCGAGCAGTCTGTCGCACAATTGGAAGCTCATAGAAACACAGCCAAGAATTTCTATACGGTTGGTCTTATCCCAAGAAACGATCTTTTGCGCGCGGAGGTGGAACTTGCCAATGGCCGGCAGATGCTGGTGAAGGCAAAAAATAATGTTCAGCTGGCAAAGGCAAAATTAAACAGCCTGCTGCATTTTGATATTAATGCTCCGTTAGTTGTGGAGGATATTTTATATTATATAAAATTTGACGAATCCTTGATCGATAGTATGAAAAGGGCGATGGAAAACAGAATGGAGATAAGAGTCTATACCTTGAAGGTGGAACAGGCGCGAAAATTGGTTAGTCTTGCCCGCAGTAACTATTTCCCCACTGTAAGTATTGCCGGAAACTATACGAAATATGGTGATACGGCCGGTGTATCAGGAAGCCCTTACCAGGATGAGAAAAGTTGGCGTATCATGGCCATAGCCAATTGGAATTTCTGGGAATGGGGGAAAACAAAATACCGGGTGGATTCAGGCATTAGCAGAGAAAACCAGATGGTCCATGCCCTGAATATGTTAAAGGATCAGGTTAAACTTGAAGTGAAAAACGACTATCTTTTTTTAAGGGAGGCGGAAAAGCAGATTCAAGCTGCTGAGAAATCAATAGAGCAGGCGGAAGAAAATTTCCGTATAGTGAAAGAACGATATCATGAACGGATGGCAACCACGACGGATGTCATAGATGCTCAGACACTTCTGCTAAAAGCGAAGTCGGATTATACCAATGCTCTGGGCGACTATAATATTGGGTTGGCCAGACTTGAAAAATCCACAGGACTTCAAAATTTTCAAAGTACAGCCACACCTTGATAACAGAAAATAAATTCCCGGCGAGCTTAAAGATTATTTCCTTAATTGTTGGGAAGTGGCATCAGTATTAAACCGTCTATGGTCATTAGAATCTATAAATAAGCATCAATTGTGGAGTACAAGATGATAAAATCATATCGTAAAGGGACAGCCAGCCTTTTTGCCCTAATATGTGTTTCTTTTTTAAATGCCTACGCTTTTGCGGAAGAATATACCTTGGACAATCTCTACCGCATTGCTTTAGAGCAATCGGAAAAGATAAAAATATCCGAAGAAAATCTTAACCTTGCAGAAATTAACAAAAAGAAAGCCATTGCTTATCTAAATCCAAAACTTACAGCCTACAGCAACTATATCAGGTTTACGGAAGAAAAGCGTGCCGCCGAAACCAATCTCGGTCTTGTGACTTTGCCGGGCTCTCTTTATCAACCATATGAGATGATCACTTGGGGGATGAGAATGGATTATCATTTTTCCTTAAGCGGAAATTCCATCACTGCATATAATATTTCGAAAATAAATATTGAGAAAAATAAGTTTGATTTGCGGGCCGTTAAGAATGAATACCTTTTTGCTGTAGCCAGTGCGTATTATAATTATTTAAAAGCAAAAAAAATCGAGGAAATCGCCCAGGCAAATCTGGAAAGGCTTCTGAAATATCGAAACGCGGCGGATAAGCGGCTAAAAGTTGGTGAAGTAACAAAAACCGTTCTCTTGAGAGCAGAAAGTGAATTATCAAACGCACAATCCGAGTCGGTCAAAACAATGAATGGCGTAATTATCACGAAAGCGGCCTTGACCAGGATCGTCGGAATTAATAGAGACTCTTTGATTAAGGAAACGCCGCCGGAAGCCATTGATGTTAAATCCCTATCCTATTATCAAGATCTTGCTGTTGAAAAGAGATCTGATATCAAAAGTCTGGAATTGCAGAAAAAGATCGCCGAAGACCAGATCAAATACAATGAGGGATTTTACTGGCCATTCCTTTCGTTGGCCGGTGTGTATGAACGAAAAGAGCAATGCCCCTCTACGGCTACTACAAATCGAGAAAGCATGTACACCCTCGTTTCTCTAAACTTTCCATTTTATGAGGGCGGCTTAAGGATTGCAGAAGTCAAGGAAACCAAAGCGAAGAAAAAACAGGCCGACCTTCTCTATGATGATTTAATCAAGACCATTATGATCGAAATTCAAAGTACCTATCTGGAACTTCAGACACAGAAGGGCATTCTAAAATATTTGGAAGACCAGCGTTCTTACGCTCGTGATAATTATCGTGCCGTCTCCAGACAATTCGATTTTGGCCTGGCAGACAGCATCGATGTGCTTGATGCTACAACGGCTCTGGTTTCAGCAGAAATGAAATTAGCGGAGGCCGCTTATACCTTCGAATTATCGTTACTGAAAATGAAAAAAGTGACGGGGGTATTTCTGGAAAGTATTGCTGCTGATGCCCAGCCTGATCAGTAATATAATCTGTCGATACGTACATTTAAGCAAGAGAGGAGATATTCATGTTCCGGTCGGAAGCAGAGGATGAATATATCGAAAGAAATAGGAAGCTATTATTATGCGGCATCATTATATTCGCATTTATTTTTTGCCTTATCTTAATTTTGGGCGGATGCCAGAAGAAAGAAAAAAAAGCACCAAAGGAACGAGTGGCAAATGTAAGGGTAACGCAAGTCATGAAACACACTCTCAGGCCTTCAGTAGAATCAGTTGGCACTTTAAAACCCTATGAAGAAGTTATCGTCAGTAGCGAGTTAAATAGTATATTGAAGAACGTGAACGTTGCCGAGGGATCAGCGGTTACCAGAGGAATGATTTTGGCGGAGCTGGAGGATACGGAATACCGTCTTGACGTGGAGAGAGTAAAAGCCGCCCTCAGACAAGCATTGGCCGCTTTGGATAATTTAAAGCGGGAATATCAAAGAAAAGAAGCTTTGTTTAAGGAAGAACTGGTAACAAAGCAGCAATTTGATGATCTTTCTGCCAGACGGGTTCTCGCCGAAGGAGAAGTAGATCGGGCCAAAGTCGCCCTTTCGCTGGCCGAAGAACGAATGGCCAAAACGAAGATTTATTCCCCTCTAAACGGAAACGTGAAAGATAAGAAAGTGACAACGGGAGATTATGTTAGAAACGGAACACCGATTTTTTCCATTGTTAAAAGCAATCCTTTAAAACTTAATTTCTCTGTCACGGAAAAAGATGTCAGCCGATTGCAGATCGGACAAGATGTCATATTTAAAGTCGATGCCTTTCCCGATATAAAGTTCAAAGGCAAATTAAGCACCATTTATCCCACCGTTGATGAAAGGACAAGAACCTTGCAGGTTGAAGCCATTATTGAAAATCCAAAACGGCAGCTCAAACCCGGATTTTTTGCCAGGGTTGTCCTCTACACGGGGCCGCCAAAGGAAATAATCGCTATTCCCATAACGGCTATACTGTATGACAATGAAATGACCAAAGCTTTTACGGTGGAAAATAATGTTGCCAAAGAAAACAACATTGAGATTGGGAATCAACATGACGAATGGGTTGAAATCATTAAGGGATTGACAGCCGGTGAACAGCTCGTTGTCGTCGGTCAACACAACCTGGCAGGAGGGATGAAAGTCAATGTGGCTCGCTGATACATCCATTAAAAGACCCGTTTTTGCCACAATGGTCATACTTGCCCTTGTCGTTTTCGGCATTGTCAGTTATCCGAGTATCGGCGTTGACCTGTTTCCCAAAGTAGACTTCCCCATGGTTACAATTTATACCTATCTGCGGGGAGCCAGCCCCGAAGTCGTTGATGTGGATGTTACGGATAGAATAGAAGAAGTCGTCAATACAATCAACGGCGTTAAAACGATTAATTCCTCAAGCTCTTCAGGTTTATCGACCGTCATGATCGAATTCGTTTTGGAGAGAGACATCGATCTGGCCGTCCAGGATGTTCGTGAAAAAATTGCTTCCATTAGAAGGCGTCTGCCGACGGACATTGAGGAACCATCCATACGAAAGGTCGACCCTGATGCGTCACCGATCCTCTGGGTTAACCTCACGGGAAATTTGCCGATCAGGGAACTTTCCACTTATGCGGATGAGGTTTTGAAGGAACAATTACAGAGAATAGACGGCGTCGGTGCCCTGCGTATGAGTGGGTCCAGACTGAGACAAATACGAATATGGCTCGATGCCGGTAGGATGAAGGCATTTAATATTGCGGCAAATGATGTCCTCAGAACTCTGCGGATGGAGAATATTGAGTTGCCCGGCGGCAGGATAGAAACAGATACCAAAGAATTTACCGTCAGAATCAAAGGAGAACTCAATAAGATTCGCGATTTTAATGATCTTGTCGTGTCTTATTACAATGGTGCACCGGTCAGAATAAGGGATATCGGCCGGGCCGAGGACGGCATGGAAGAGGCTCGATCCATTTCCAGATTTAACGGTCAACCCTCCGTGGGAATCGGTATCCAAAAACAATCGGGAACCAATACCGTTGAGGTGGCCAACTGGATCAAAAAAGAGTTGATTAATATAAGAAATAACCTGCCGCCGGGCATCAATCTGGAGATTGCCCTTGATCAGTCTACATTTATCACACGTTCGATTAAGGAAGTGCAGGGCCATCTGATCATCGGAGCGGTCCTTGCGATTGTCGCTGTATTTCTCTTTCTCGGAAGTTTGAGAACAACCCTGATCAGTGCCGTAGCCCTGCCTGTATCCATAATATCGACCTTTGCTGTCATGAAGGCCTTTGATTTTACCTTTAATAACATGACGATGCTGGCCCTCTCATTGTCGGTCGGCATATTGATCGACGACGCGATCATTGTCATCGAAAACATTCATCGTCATATGGAGGAGGGTATGGGGCCGAAAGAGGCGGCTTCTTTCGCCACCTCTGAAATCGGCCTTGCCGTTATGGCAACAACCATTGCCATTGTCGCCATCTTTCTCCCGGTTGCATTCATGAAAGGCATCATCGGCCGATTTTTTCTCCAGTTTGCTCTGACTGTTGTTTTTGCCGTGCTGGTATCGCTTTTTGTTTCCTTTACATTGACACCTATGATGGCCTCCATTTTTCTCAAGCGATTTTCAGGATCGAGAAATAATCCCGGAGAAACCGGCTCTGGTGTTTCCCCCATTTTTCAATTCGGGAAATTATTTGATAAAGGTTACCGCGGGATTGAAACCATCTATCGAAAAATGCTGGCTTATACGTTGAATCATCGGGGAATTGTTCTGGTAACAGCGTTGATCATTTTCCTGGCCAGCCTGATCATGCCCAAATTCATGGGTGTTGAGTTCACGCCGGCAGAGGATCAGAGCCAGTTTCTTGTAAGAATGGAAGCGCCTGGAGATTATTCAATTTATAAAGCGGACGAATTATTCAAAACCGCCGAAGTCATAGTAAAAGACATCCCTGAAGTCAGCAGTATCTTTTATCATCACGGATATGGTGGAAATATCGTACGGGCTGTTTTTTTTACGCGACTTGTTCCCAAAGCAAAGCGGAGTAAAAGCCAGGAAGTCATTAAAGCGGAATTGAGAGCGAAGCTTCGTAAAATACCCGGTTTAAAAGTTTCGGTAGAGGAAATAGCCATGATAGCGGGGACCGGAAGGACGACGCCGATTCAATACAGTGTTCGCGGAAGCGATCTGTCACAGCTTAAGAAATATACCGAGCAAATTGTTTCCGAATTTTCCAAACTGCCGGGAATTGTCGATGTCGACACGTCTCTGGAAGCCGGCAAACCGGAATTATCCATCTATATCGACCGTGAAAAGGCGGCGGATATGGGCATTAGCATTTCAACGATTGTCGAGGCCGTTAACCTGTTGTTCAGCGGCGAAGTCGACGTTACGAAATACAAAGACGACGCGAAAGGAAAACGCTATGATGTCCGCGTCATGCTCCATGAAGAAGATAGGAACAATCCCGTTGACCTGGGAAAAATATCAGTCAGAACAAGAGAAGGGAAACTTGTTGAACTTGCGAATATTGTAGAGATCAATAAAGCCGGCGGACCAACCGTAATCAATCGCGTGGACCGGCAAAGAGCGGTCACGATTTATGCCAATCTTGAAAACATACCGCTGGGGGAAGCGATGCATGGGCTCGATGCCATATCGGCGAAAATCTTACCGCCTGATTATATCCCGAAATATAAGGGCGCGGCTGATATCATGAAGGAATCTTTTATGTATCTCATGTTTGCTCTGTTGCTGGGTATCCTTCTAGCGTATATGGTCCTGGCCGCTCAATTTGAAAGTTTTATCCATCCCCTTACGGTTTTGCTGTCTTTGCCTCTTTCGTTCATCGGGGCATTCGGTGCGCTCATGATAACGGGAAACACGATCAGCATATACAGTATGATCGGGTTGATCCTTCTCATGGGACTTGTTAAGAAGAATGCCATATTGCTTGTTGACTATACAAACGTGTTAAGAGTAAGAGGGCTGTCGCGCAAAGAAGCCATTCTTCAGGCCGGTCCGGTCAGATTAAGACCCATCCTAATGACAACGTTTGCCATGGTTTTCGGCATGCTTCCTGTTGCCATCGGATTTGGAGAAGGAGCGGAAAGCCGTTCACCAATGGGCATTGCCGTCATCGGCGGATTGTTGACATCCCTGTTTTTGACATTGTTGGTTGTACCGTCGGCCTATGATTTGTTTGATGACGTTGGCGGTGTCTTCACAAGAAGGAAGAAAAAAGGGGAAAAGAAAGGAGTATCAACTGAAAAAAGTTGACATAAATTTTTCAGTGCCGCAAATATGTTACATGGAGATGTGATGAAAATGCTGCTGGTAGTTTACAATGAGGTCGCCGATGAAGACCTTCTTGCAACACTCAAAAAAGCGGGCATTACAGCTTATACCAAAACATCGGAAGTCGGAGGAGAAGGCAGCGAAACGGAACCAAAGTCAGGGATGCATGATTGGCCGGGCAGAAATGACGTCCTGTTCACGGTTATCCAAAATGGTGAGATCTCCATCATTCATAAAGCCCTGAGCGTTTTCAAGAAGGACCAGCCAAAATCCGGAATCAGAAGTTTTATTCTCCCGGCGGAAGAACAAATTCTTTGATCAATATTGACAGACAAAAATTAGTAGAAACCCCTTGAGTTAATTATGAATGAAACAATCAGTAAAATGTTTTCAGAGGCCGATCTGACTCAAATTCGTGATGCGGGTTTAACGCAAGATCGGATCGTTCAGCAGATCAAGATTTTTACGGAAGGTGTGGAGCCGATTCACCTAAACAGACCTTGTACTGTTGACGACGGAATTGAAATCATCAACGAGAAACAGGCCGAGCTTTATGTTGAATTACATGAACGTGAATTAGACAGAGGAAGAATGATGAAATTCGTACCTGCTTCCGGTGCGGCCAGCCGTATGTTTAAAGACTGGTATCAATGCCTGGAACAGGGTGATTTTGATAATTCCGCCGATGAAGCGGCGTTCAACAGAAACTTGAATCGATATCCATTTTTTGATGATTTGGTTCGTGTTATTCGTCAAAACGGCCAGGATTTCGAAAGATTAATGCAACAGAAGAAATATACAAGCATTATGGAGTATGTTTTAAGTCAAAAAGGTTTGAACTATGGGCAGTTACCGAAGGCGCTGATTAAATTTCATAAATATCCCGATGGAACGAGCAGAACCGCCATTGAAGAACATTTAGTTGAAGCTGCACAGTACATAAAAGACGAAAACGGAAATTGCCGCATCCATTTCACGGTACCGGATCAGCAGATGGAAAGGATAGACGACTTTTTAGACGGCGTTAAAGAACGTTACGAAAAAATGCTGGATGTACGTTTTCATGTTGACTTATCCGTCCAGTCACCGTCTACCGATACGATTGCTGTGGATCTTCAAAACCGGCCGTTTCGCGATGAGGACGGCAAACTGACATTTCGGCCCGGCGGTCATGGTGCTTTGCTGAAGAATCTCCAGTCAACGAAGGGTGATCTTGTATTCATTAAAAATATCGACAATGTTTTACCGGATCGCTTGAAACCCCGCATGGTACATTACAAAAAAGTGCTGGGCGGATATTTGATTGCCATTCAGGAAGATATCTTCAAATATTTGCGTTTATTGACGGGCAGGAGTATAAAAAAAGGCGATTGGTCATCCATTACCGAATTTTGCCGAACAAAACTCAAGATTCGCTTTCCTTCCGCGTTTGAGTCTATTTCGCAAAAACAAAAAAGCGAATTAATTTATCAACAACTTAACAGACCCATTCGCGTGTGTGGTATGGTGAGAAACGTAGGCGAACCGGGTGGCGGACCCTTTTGGGTCGATGAAAAAGACGGTATGCAGTCCCTGCAGATCGTTGAGGAAGTTCATATCGATTCGACATCGGAACAACAGAGAAAGTTGTGGAAATCAGGGACGCACTTTAATCCTGTTGATATTGTTTGCAGCTTGAAAAATTTCCGTGGCGAGGTCTTTGATCTGAATGGTTTTGTGGACGCTCAAGCCGTTTGCATCGCCCGAAAATCGGATAAAGGGAGGGACCTCAAAGCTCTTGAGTTGCCGGGTTTGTGGAACAGTTCCATGTCGTTCTGGAATACGATCTTCTTAGAAATGCCTCTGGACACTTTTAATCCTGTCAAGACCGTTGACGATCTGCTCCGGTCCACACATCAGAGTTAAATCATAAAACGCCCGGCATCTTCTTTGTTTGCCGCGTAAACTTCGAATTCGGTATCCTCATCACGGGCGGAACAGACTACCAGATGCTTTCCCACGTTCGGTGCATCGCTGTATAAAACGCAAAGCGAAGCGGCAAATAGAAGGGTTTCGTTTTGACAGTCTCCGGTGATTAACACAATTGGACCGGCGTATTTTTTAACACGCAGCATCGCGTCTGTTGATTCAGACAATTGCTCAAGCTGCTCATTGTCATCTTTATTTCTGCCGATAATCACTTTTGTTTTTCGATCCAACCTGAGATGACGACCATATTTAAGAAGTTCAATTTCTCTTATGTCGGCATTTTCATCATGGAGGAATAGATCCTTAAGCCGTTTGGAAAACATGGGATCCGTCAAGAGGCAGCCGCCGGCAGGCGCCGCAAAATCCCTTATCCCGAATTCTTTTGCCAATTTAAATTGGGTTTGTCTGCCCCGGCCCTGGATGGCATATAGTTTGTTACGATCCACTTTGCACTCTTTTTCTATTTTTGTTTCGGGCAGTAGACGGGCACTCAAAGGCCTTATAATATAATCCTGAAAGCCGGAATTTTTGGCCACAATATACAGGGATTGTTTGCTCTGCGACATGGGCCTCTGGCCAAGCACCTCTCCGGTAAAAATGAAATCCGCCCCTGTTTCCAACATCTTTTGTCCTGCAAAACCCAACATCATGGTGTGACAATCTATGCAGGGGTTCATATTCTTGCCGAAACCATAGCGGGGTTTGGAGAGCATTCTCAGGTATGAGTCGGTGATATTTATGATTTCGAGCGGCATTTCTATTTGTTTGGACGCCGTGATAGCCTTCTTGGCATTAAAAAAGGGGGTTTCAAATGACACCCCCAAAACATCAATGCCTAAATTGGATATTATTTTCACGGCAAGAATGCTGTCCAGGCCTCCCGAAAACACAGATATTGATTTCACTTTCAATACTTAGCTATTTTCAACCTCCATAAGGTTTGTATAATCCTGTAAAGATCGTAATCCATTTCAAAATTAATCAAATATACGGGCGGCTCAATATCAGTCACTACTCTAAATGCCGGAATGCATATTGAGGCCTTCGTTGGTCCTGTTTCAGGTAAAGCAAATGAAAATGAATCGAATGAGTAATTGAAGTTCATTGTCTTGAGTATTCTGTCAATCAACTCATCCCGTGGTTCATTGTTGTGATAAAAAATAATTTCAGCACCTTCTTCTTTAAGTATGTCCAGAAGCTGATGGGACATTTGATTCGAGTTTATGATAAAATTTCGTCCGGCCTTTTCAATGTAGTAGTCAACTTTGATTGTTAAATTAAACCCGCCCCCCCCCTTAATTTCATTATATACCCTCACATCAGCGTCCTTATGTATTTGACATTCCAGCGTTGTAAGCAAGGCGGCAATTAAATCTTTATTCGTGGATGCATTGAGATTTGTCATATTTAACATTGATTCATATGAAAGCTCCGACCTCATGACACCTCGATGGTCGACTATTTCCGTCATGATCACCCCCTGCTTTTCCGCAAACTCGACAATCGGCCGAGGTAGAAGCTGTGAATCGTTGCTTAAAAAAGTCAACGTCTGAATATATTTCTGACGGCCATGTTCGGTTTTTTGGGAAATAACCCAATCGCTGTATAATTGCACTTGTGGATGGTCGGCAATTTTAAAAAGCTTTGACATTTTGATCATTTCGTAAGATTTTGAATAGGCAATGATTTTCTGTAAAATACTGACAATACTGTCTTGTTTGCTGTAATTTGCGATATGGTAATGCTTCCAACTGGTCTGAATCAATTTTCTCAGCATATCAGGCATACCGCTGGAAAAGTCGATTAATACGGTGTTGCCATCGTTGAATTCAATGATAGGAATTTTTTTGCAATCAATCGTGATCTGGCCATTTTGGGGTAAAGGAATGTGATACAGTCCCTGTGTTATCAATGTTCCTTTAATATTGCGGATAATGTGTTCTAAAACGGCCATACTTTGCGCATCCGGTACAAATACGTCCGTTTGAGCGCTACTCTTCTGTTCCGTTTGTTTATTCGGTTTTTCAGTATATGAAGCCTCGCCGACCTGAGAGCCACCGTTGCTGGAGAAAGGCATACGAAGAACTTGTCCGGGATGAATAATGTTGAGGTTCTTGATATTGGGGTTAAGGATTTTTATTTCTTCAATGACTTGTTTTATTTCAGCGTAAGACTCCACGCCTATTTCCTTTCGGATAATGTTGGCAAGCCACTCACCCTTTTTAACAGTATAAGTTCCATTATTTTTGCCTTGGGTTGCACTTTTTTCGAAGTGTAAGTGAGCCGTATCTTCCCTTTCCGCTTCGACAGAGGTGGACATGATGAACAAAAGAAAAAAGCATATTAAAAAAAACAAGGAGAGAAATATATTTTTTCTGTTCATCATGATTACCTCATTATGTCCATAAGCTATAATAATGCATGATATTTTATACTTAGATTATCTGCTCCCATGACATATCTTATATACTCAAGTTGGTTCTTAAAGTCAATTTGATTAATGTAATATCATATTGTATTAATTATCATATTAGGTAACAGTTTCTTCTTTGAAAAAGTGATCCAAGGCGATGCTTGAAAAGAGCGATATGGATAGTTCATCATAATATTGCAAGCGATTTCATGGTTGCATGATGGGGCTTAAATGATATAATGCGCCGTTTTCTATGAATTAGCCTATCCAATATTTAAAAGTAACTATTGGAATTAATTGTTTAAATGATTTCAGGAGAGAGGGCATGACCGACAGCAATCAACAAATGAATTTTGTCAGGGAGTATCAAGAGCGATTTGATAAGAAATTGAAGGAACAAGAGATTCAGGTATTGGAATACTGGAAAATGCAAATCGACAAAGTGACTTCGATGAAGCCGGAAGGTATCTCATCCCTTCAGTTACAAATCAAAAAGATTTCCGACATGATGTTAAATCGGATTAAAATATTGAAAAAGGATTAATATGCAAAACATTACAAATTTTCTATTCGAAGTCGGAATGCTAAAAAAAACGCCAAGGTCGGGATTTCAATTTCTGGGCTCTGGTGCTGAATCGGTGGCTGAACATATATTAAGTACGATTTTCATTGGCTATACGCTATGTAAATTGGAAACCGATGTTGATGAGTCGCGGGTTATAAAAATGTGTCTTGTCCATGACTTGCCTGAAGCAAGGACGGGAGATATGAACTACGTTAATAAAAAATATGTCAACGTCAATGAAAAAAAGGCCGTTGAAGAGTTGACTAATACATTATTTTTTGGCGAGGATATAAAATCGTTAATCAATGAATTCAATGAAATGAAAACAGCAGAAGCCATTGTCGCGCATGATGCCGATCAGCTGGCATTGATTCTCCAATTAAAAGAATATGGAGATTTAGGCAATAAATACAGCACAGAATGGATTAACTTTGCCATAAAGAGGCTGGTCACGGAAAATGCAAAAAAAATGGCCGAAACCATTTTAAAAACCGATTACTGTGAGTGGTGGTTCAAAGACAAAAGCGATTGGTGGATCAATGGCCGACTAAGTTAACCATAAAAAACAAGATCAATATCCTGGATCATAAGCTTGTGCGATTAAACGATGGTCTTGTTGATTTTAGCGAAGCCATAAGGAGCAAATGTGAAAAAAAACATCATCATATTCACAATAACAGCCTTATTAATCACAGGCTGTGCAACAAGTGAGTGGAGTAAGGGAAAGGCGGATGTTCATTTGAATTTAGCAACCGCTTACATGACGTCTGGCCACTATGCGTTAGCTCTCAGGGAACTCCTTGAAGCGGAAAAATTCACACCAGATGATCCCAAGGTGCATTACTTGTTGGGGATGACATACTATTCCAAAGGATTACGTAAAGAGGCCATGGATGAACTTAACACCGCGCTGGCTTTGAAACCGGATTATTCGGATGTTTATAGTTTTGTCGGAACGATGCATATTAATGATTCCCAGTGGGATAAAGCCATAGAGTCATTTCAGAAGGCCCTTTCAAATCCACTCTATCAGACGCCGTCGGTTGCACTTTATAATATGGGGCGCGCTTATTATGGAAAGGGAGAATACCTTTCAGCTATCAATAAATATAAAGAAGCGGCAGCGAAAGATCCCTATTCCGTGCCCGCCTATTTAATCGAGCAATATACCGGTATGGCTTATTATGCTTTAGGAGATATAAGTAACGCTGTTAACCATTTTAAAAATTCGTTATTATTGGCCCCCTCTCTTTATGAAGCTTATTATTGGCTTGGACAATCCTATTTAAAGTTAAATAAGAGAAAAGAGGCAATATCGGCCTTCCAAACGTATCTAAAAGCATCACCGAATTCCAATTTGGCAGAGAAGGCCAGAAAAAGTCTCCGAAACATGAATGTTCAACAGTAACTGCAAAATGTAAGGTTTTATTGAGATTATATGACAGATTAATTACAAATTTTATTTACGGAGGCATGAGTAAAAAAAGTTTATGGCGACAAAAAAGAAAAGGCGTAACAATGAGCTTAAAAGCAAAAGGCAGAAAAAGACATTAAAAACAGTTATTTTGATTTTTATTGTTCTTTGTATTGTTGGTTTTCTTGTTTTTTTCTTTGTGACGCTTTTTGATTTGATATTTCCCCCCCAATCAGAAAAGGAAGTTACCGTCAGAAGCCGAGCGAAAATTGCCGTGATTCTTTATTTTTCAGATGATAATGAAAGATTTCTCGTCCCAGAGAAGAGATTCATTCCCAAAGAAAATAATCTTGAAGGACAGGCGAGAGAGATTATTAAAGCTTTAATTGACGGATCCAAGACCAAGCACATCAATACATTTCCGGATAATATCGAATTGCAGAGCGTGACAATTGATGCGGATAAAACAGCCCGGGTCAGTTTTTCAAAAAAATTAATACAAAAACACCCCGGAAGCAGTGCCAGTGAAATGGCAACGATATACTCCCTTACCAATTCTTTAACAGTAAACTTACCTGATATTGAGAAGGTTCGCATCCTCGTTGATGAAAAGGCGCTGACAACGATAAAAGGGCACATTAACACAAAACAAAGCTTCAGGCGGAGTGAGGAGATGATTGCACCGAGATCTTAAACGATTATACGTGCGGAATTCTGTGTTTTTATGGCTACCAAATCAAAAGTAGAAAAAACGCGAAATATCGGTATTATCGCTCATATCGATGCCGGTAAAACCACGGTGACGGAGCGGATTCTTTATTATACGGGCAAGTCGTATAAAATGGGAGAAGTTCATGATGGAGAAGCCGTGATGGACTGGATGCTCCAAGAACAAGAACGAGGCATTACAATAACGTCTGCAGTGACAACCTGTAATTGGAATAACCACGAGGTCCGAATTATTGATACACCCGGACACGTCGATTTTACCATTGAAGTCGAAAGATGCCTGCGTGTTTTGGATGGTGCCGTTGTTGTTTTCTGTTCGGTGGGTGGCGTAGAGCCTCAATCTGAGACGGTCTGGCACCAGGCGGATAAATATCATGTACCCAAGATCGCCTTCCTTAATAAGATGGATCGTGTCGGAGCAGATTATTTCGGTACCATCAAGGTCATGGCGGAAAGATTCAATTCGATTCCCGTTGCTGTTCAAATTCCTATCGGAAAGGAAGATGCGTATCGCGGGAACATTGACTTGATTCATCGGCAGATGATCGTATGGGATGAAAACGCAAAAGGATTAACTCTCGAACGTTTCGATATCCCGGATGATATGCGTCGGGAAGCGGAGACCTACCGGGACCAAATGATTGAAATACTTGCTGATTTTGACGATTCAATTGCCGAAAAATATCTTTCCGGTGAGGAGCCGGTAACTGGTGAGATCATAAATGCCATCAGAAAGGCCACCCTGTCTTTGGCTATTGTTCCGGTGTTTTGCGGCTCTGCGCTAAAAAACAAGGGGATCCAGCCTTTATTGGATGGAGTCGTTCATTTTCTTCCTTCACCGGAAGATATTCCTCCCATTAAGGGAATTAACCCTTTGAGCAATCAGGTAGAAATTCGTCACAGCAGCACGAAGGAGCCTCTCACAGCCCTTGCGTTTAAAATCATGCAGGATGAAGGAAGAAAATTAACCTATCTGAGATTATATTCAGGACAACTGAAAGCCGGCGGAGATGTGTATAATGCCAGCAAAAGGAAGAAAGAGAAGATCGCCAGGCTATTAAAAATGCACGCCAATAAACGGGAGCGGATGGACGAAGCCCAAGCAGGTGAAATAGTTGCTGCAACCGGACTTAAAAACACGAACACGGGAGATACGATCTGTGATGAAAATAACCCTATCCTTTTGGAAAATATAGAGGTTTACGAACCTGTCATCAATCAGGCCATAGAAGCAAAAACACCGGCGGATCAGGAAAAATTGTTCTTGGCCTTGGGGAAGCTTATGGAAGAGGATCCAACAATCAGAGTAAAATATGAAGATGAAACGGCTCAGACAATTATTTCCGGCATGGGCGAATTGCACTTGGATATCATTATCGACAGGTTAACGAGGGAGTTCAATACCCATGTAAATGTTGGCAAACCGAAAGTGGTTTATCGAGAGACTGTACAAAAAAATATTGAAGTAGAAGGTCTTTTTGATAAAGAGTTGGGAGAAAAAAAACAATTTGGTCACGTGCGCCTGTCCATTGAACCAGGGAAAAGAGGAGAAGGAAATAAAATTGAATGCGACCTAGATTCTTCGTTAATTCCGGATGAATATCTATCTGCCATAGAAGAGGGGATTACGGAAGCGACCTTCAGCGGTGTGCTGGGGGGTTATCCAGTTGTTGATGTAAAGATAACCGTCATCGGCGGTTCCTACAAGGAAGGCGAGTCTACAATCGTTGGTTATAGAATAGCTGCAGCTTCGGCATTTAAAGAAGGGTTATCAAAGGCTGATCCCATCCTTCTTGAACCGATTATGATGGTAAATGTGATAACGCCCCAGGAGTTTTTAGGCCAAGTCATCGGCGATATCAATACACGAAAAGGAGAGATAAAGTCCGTCAAATCGAAAGGGGCAATAAGCGAAATCGAAGCGAAGGTGCCTCTCCGACAAATGTTCGGTTATTCGACAGATATTAGATCGGCGACACAGGGTAGGGCGGTTTTTTCCATGCAGTTCTTCGCATATGACAGGGCAATTTAAAACGCTTCGGTATACGTATCGGGGGTTGGAAATCTTGATTCGGAAATAAACGATAATAGTTAAGGTTTAAGAGCATGGCGTTATTTATAGATGATTCGGATATTCGCACTGATGCATCATTTATTACGGTTCTGGATAAAGATAAGCTGTTGAAGGGGATCTTCAAGATCAGTGCATTCTTGACATCTCCGTCCAAGGTCGATGAAATATTGAATAAAATATTGGACGTTGTCGTTGATACCATATGTTTTCATCAAGGCTCTATTAGACTGCTGGACGACACAAAACAATTTCTTGTGACCAAAGCGGTAAAGAACTACGGTCCGGAAGAAGCGGAACTGGCCTTCACCGTTGATTTTAATTTAATCGAACACGACTGTATCGCCACAAAGGTGGCGAAATCCGGAGAACATATCTTCATTGAGGATGCCTCTACGGATCCAAGGATTACTGAAACAGACCGTCTGATCACAAGGATTTACGATCGAGGATCGATTTATTGTGCGCCTCTGAAAATAGGCAACGACATTATCGGGATCATTGCGGCCTGGTGTAACGAACAAACGCGTTTTTTTCCTGAAGAAATCGAATTATTTTCGGCTTTTGCAAACCAAATCAGTACGGTGATCCACAATATCAGATTGTTTGAAAACAATTCTGAAAAAATTCGACAGTTAACCATTTTGCAGGAAGCCGTTTCCGAAATGAATATGGGATACGGTCTCGATAACCGCATCATTGATATCGTTATCAGGACCGCTCGTCAGATTGTTGATGCCGATAGAATCATGATTTATTTTTGTGATATTGAAAATGACCGTTGCCTTATCGGCGATGGCGATAAGGTCTTGGAGGACGATAAAAAAGCATGGGATAAAACGATCGGCCAGACCATCATCAAGAAAGCCATAGACACACACAAAATAATGATCCACTCCCCCTTGAGGAAGGATAATCAATTAAAGCCTTTGTTTTTTGATTACCAATCGGAACTGGCCGTTCCGATGTTGATAAAGGACAGATTCAAAGGTGCGTTATATCTTGCAAAAAAGACGGGGACCTATTCACAAGAGAATGTAAACCTTCTGGATATACTGGTCAAAAACGCATCAACGTCATACGACAACGCAATTATGCACTCAATGCTCTCACTAGAAGCTAAGTCATTGAAAACAGAAGTTGAAAAATTAAAGGAACGTGAAGATGTCTTGCTTGGTTTTCACAACATCCTGGGTAAGTCAAAAAAAATGCTGGAGTTATTCCAGGTCATAGAAGAAGTGGCGGGTCATAACACCAATATCCTGATTACCGGTGAAAGCGGAACGGGAAAAGAACTTATTGCCAGGGCCATACACCGGCAGAGCAACAGAAGCGCAAAACCTTTTGTCGATGTTAATTGCGCCGCTATTCCCGGAACTCTTCTCGAAAGTGAATTGTTTGGCTACGAAGCAGGTGCATTTACAGATGCAAGAAAAAGAAAGATCGGGCTCTTAGAGCATGCCAACGGAGGTACAATCCTGTTGGATGAAATAGGGGATATGGACATCCACTTGCAGGCTAAATTTTTACGTGTGCTTGAAGATGGATATATTAGAAGACTTGGTGGAACAGAAAACATTCCCATAGACGTTCGTTTTATTTTTTCAACAAATAAGGACATTAAAAAGATGTCCTTCGAAGGCTCCTTCCGGGAAGATCTCTTTTATCGGATAAGTGTTGTTCCGATTCATATACCTCCTTTGAGAGAAAGACCGGATGACATTCTATTACTTGCCAGATATTATGTTGAAGAATTTAATAAGAAATTCAGTAAAAAAGTTATCGGATTTGCAAGAGAAGCGGAAGAAAAACTGGTACAATATCAATGGCCTGGCAATGTGAGAGAACTTAAAAATATCATCGAAAGGGTGATGATCTTACAGAATATCAGTACACTCATTACGCGCGAAAATCTTTCAATAGACGTAAAACCGATCATTGCCGCTGAAAAAGAGATGGAAAATATTCAGATAGATGATTTGCTGCCCCAAATTTCGTCCAGTGGTATTAATTATGAATACGTAACAGATAAAATTATGAATGATGTCAAATCAAAAATCTTGCAAAAGTCACTTGAAATCAGTGGGGGAAATAAATCAAAAGCCGCTGGTCTTTTAGGAATATCCAGATATAAATTCATCAGGGAGAATAATAAAACGAATATAAACAAGAGATAAAAACAAGACGGCGGGCGTGCGATATTTGCACTATGTGCGAATGCTGCACATGTGGTGAAATGCCTATATATAGCATGCAAAAATCTAAATCCTACCGTATTCGTGCTATCATCGCACAGTCAAAACAATAACTAAAAGCGCAAAACATTCAAACTCTTACCACAATTATTTCATGCACTTTATATAATGCATTGTTTTTATTGACCAATGTACAGAAGGCCGAATTATGCAAAATAATTCTGACAATTGGCACATGAATTGCTGAAAAAAAATAGAGACCGAGGA
Source organism: Deltaproteobacteria bacterium (assembly GCA_016928025.1). Lineage (GTDB taxonomy): Bacteria > Desulfobacterota > Syntrophia > Syntrophales > JAFGHS01 > JAFGHS01. The sequence continues at coordinate 28,570 of JAFGLN010000001.1, read as the reverse complement.
GTAAAAAGATACCTTAGGAATAAATTTACGAAGTTAGATTTAAAAGAAGGATAAGCTCCGAGGTCTCAAAACCTATCTCGGATAGTTTAAATATATATGGAAAAGGTGTAATCAATGAGAGCGATAAGTGAATTAAATAAAATAACATTTCAAGATGTGGAGCCGGAAGAGAAGTGGTTTAATAGCTTCTTCAAATCTGGTAAGAGTGAGGTCGAGAAAAAAACGTTAACAAAACAAGAAACTGACGTACTGAAGAAAGGAGAATTGATAACACAATACAGTATGGGTTTTTTTGTTCCAGAGTGGTTTTAATTCCTTTAAAAGGAAGAATTTTGTTTTAAAACGGTGGATGGTTTACATTCCCTCCTTTCCATCCACCGTACCCCCCCCACACGCCCCAAAAAATATCTGAGTGGCAAGGATGAAATGTGGACCTGCTCAGTAAACATATAGGTGGATGATGAGGCGAAAAAATTCATCATCCACCATTTTTTAAACATGAAAACGAAAATAAATAATATCCCCATCATGAATTAGATAGTCTTTTCCTTCCAGACGGACAAGACCTTTTTCTTTTGCGGTGCCGAGGCCGCCCACCTTGATAAAATCATCAAAGTTAATAACTTCCGCCCGAATAAATCCTTTTTCCATATCACTGTGTATTTTCCCGGCTGCATGAAGTGCGTTCGTTCCATCGGGTATCTTCCAGGCCCTCAGTTCTATGCCGGCCGTCGTGTAAAATGAAATGAGATTGAGAAGGGAATATACTTCATGGGTAAGATGGACAAGGCCCGATTCATGAAGGCCCATATCATCGAGAAATTCTTTCTGTTCTTCCGGTGCCAATTGAGTCAGCTCAGCTTCAAAATTCCCGTAAATAATGATGAATTTGGAAAGTTCTTTTTGTGTATATTCATCAATGGCTCTAATATATTTTTCGTTGCCTGTTTCGCTGCAATTTGCCACGTATAATATTTTTTTGAACGTGAGCAAATTCAACTGTTCAAGAATGGATTTCTGATCCTCCGGCAAGGACAAATTTCTCGCATTAATGCCTTGCCCCAGAACCGTTCGCACTTTATTTAAAAGGTCGAACTCGATATGAACCGTCTTGTTTCCGGTTTTGAGTAATTTTTCGTCCCTATCGATTTTCCGTTCGATAAATCCCAGATCCGCCAGCATGAGTTCCGTATTGATCACATCGATATCACGAACCGGATCGACGGATCCGTCAACATGAGCGATATTATCGTCATCAAAACAGCGCACAATGTGAATGATGGCATCGACTTCTCTTATGTGATGAAGGAATTGATTTCCCAGACCTTCACCACGGGAGGCTCCTTTTACCAGACCTGCAATATCCACGAATTCGATGGATGTATATGTGACTTTCTGTGGTTTGATGAGTGCCGCGATTCGCTCAAGCCTTTCATCCGGTATCGGCACAACGCCGACATTCGGCTCAATGGTCGTAAAAGGATAGTTGGCGACCAGCGCACCGGCCATTGTCAAGGCATTGAATATCGTCGATTTGCCGACATTGGGAAGACCGATGATGCCGCATCTGAAACTCATAAGCGCATCCTTTGTGAAAATAAATCATCAATATTTAGGGTGATTAATAAATAGCTACAAGACAATTCCGTTATGCATAAAAAACACAATTAATAGCGGTCAAAATTCGCTGTTTCTGATGGATTGAACTGCATTCTTAAAAATAGACAACCCCTGTCCGTCGACGGGTAGTTTTTCCCGGGTCCAGCGAGGATGATTAGTGAAATGGAGGAAAGCTTCCGGGTGAGGCATGAGGCCGAAGACACGTCCCGTTTCATTGCAAATGCCCGCGATACCTCTAACCGAACCATTGGGATTGGCCGGATAGTCCATGGTCATGTTTTGATAATTGTCATGACTGTACTGAAGAGCGATTAAGTGATCCTTTTGTAATCTCTCCAGTACAACATCGCTGTCAACAATAAATTTCCCCTCTCCATGCCTTACCGGAAGATAGAGGCCACGTTGGCCTTTTGTGTATACACAGGGAGATTTCCGATCGATTCTAAGATAAACCCAGCGATCTTCAAATTTACCGGAATCATTAAACGTAAGAGTGGCCTTGGGGGTGTTATAGTCGCCGTCGAATCCGGGAAGGAATCCCAGTTTAACCAGTAATTGAAACCCGTTGCATATGCCGAGAATTAATTTACCTTCTTTTATAAACTGATAGAACTGATCGTATAGTCTCTCATGGGAGCCCTTGATTTTCGCATACCGGATACGATTGACACCGGCCTTTGCCGAACCGAGATCGTCTCCATCCAAGAAACCACCGGGCAGATTTAAAAAATGGTATTTATCCAGCCGAACATCGCCATATAACAGGTCACTCATATGAATGATGTCGACCTCGTCGGAACCCGCAAGACGACACGCATGGGCGCATTCAATCTCGCAGTTCGTCCCGTATCCGGTAATAACGATTGTTTTTACTCTTTTTCGCATTAATTCGCCATGTTATCTATCAATTGGAAAGAAAACCATATAACAAACAAAAGTGGTTATTCAAAGACCTTAAAAAGCTGCAAGCGGTTGTTGCCATGCTTTTTTCAACCGTTCAATATCTTCGGAAACAATCATGTCGCCGTTGAGACCTTCCACAGAAAATATTTGATCTGACGTTACATTTCCGATTTCTGAATAAATATTCCCTCGCATGATTTTTTCGAACACTGTTTTTCGATCTGGTCGAATTGTAACAATAAATCTGCTTTGCGACTCGGAAAATAAGATAAAATCGTCACGGAAAATGCCCTCATAAGGGACGCTCTTCAGCGAAATTCTCAGACCCAAATTGCCGGCAAAAGCTGTTTCTGCAAGGGCAACCCCCAAACCACCATCGGAACAGTCGTGGCAGGAACATATTAGACCCAAATCAATGGCCATACTCACGGACCGGTATAATTCTTTTGCCCTTTTGGCGTCGACCTTTGGACATTTGTTTCCGATATAGCCATGCAGGGCGAACCATTCAGAGCCGCCGAGTTCATCGAAGGTCATCCCTAAAACATATACCAGATCGCCCGGATTTTTGGCATCCATGCTGACGGTTTTCGTGACATCGGAAATCTTGCCAATTGTAGAAAAAAGGAGTGTCGGTGGGATGGATATTTTTGTGTTTCCGATGCGATAATCATTTTTCATACTGTCTTTTCCCGATATACAGGGGACACCGTAAGCTTTTGTGTAATCAAAAAGAGCCATATTTGCTCTGACAAGCTGTGCCAGTTTATAATCACCGTCAGGGTTAGTTTCCGATTGAACCGGATCGCACCAGCAAAAGTTGTCCAGGCCCGCTAATTGCTCCAATGATCCACCGACGGCAATGGCATTTCTAACAGCCTCATCGATGGCACAGGCCGCCATGTGATAAGTATCGATATCGCTGTATCGGGGACAAATGCCGTTTGCCACGACAATGCCTTCGAGAGAATCAAGCAGCGGCCGAATAACCGCGGCATCGCTGGGTCCGTCGTTGTGAACACCGACCAGCGGCTTAATGACGCTACCTCCTTGAACTTCATGGTCGTATTGTCTGACAACCGATTCTTTGCTGCAAATATTCAATCGGGACAGCATTTGCCGTAAGGCCTTTCCCATATCGTTGTATATCTGTAAAACCGGTTCATGATATTCAGGCGGCGTCCATTTGGCGGATAAGTGCATTTGGGGCAATCCATTATGGAGGAAATCCATATCGAGATAAGCCGCCGTTCGCTCACCAAAAAGGACATGAAATTTTCCGGAATCAGTGAACCGTCCGAGAACCGTCGCCTCAACGTCCATTTTTTCGGCAAGGGACAAGAATTGATCAACCTTATCCGGATAAACAGCCAGAGACATCCTTTCCTGAGCTTCCGACAGGAGAATTTCCCATGGTTGCAGACCGGAATATTTCAGAGGGGCTTTCTTGAGGTCGATTTCGCAGCCGCCTGACAGCCTTGCCATTTCTCCGATGGATGATGAGAGCCCGCCCGCACCATTGTCCGTTATTCCCCGGTAGAGGTCCTGATCCCGTGCCTTCAGAAGAAAATCCGTCATTTTCTTTTGGGTAATCGGATCCCCAATCTGGACAGCTGTAACAGGCGAACCTTCATGGAGTTCTTCCGAGGAAAAGGTGGCTCCGTGAATGCCGTCTTTTCCGATCCTGCCACCGGTCATAATAATAATGTCTCCGGGCTGGATCTCCTTGGTGTGGGTCGGCTTGCCGGCTATTTGCGCGGGCATAATACCGCCGGTTCCGCAGTAAACCAGCGGCTTTCCCAGATAGCGCTCATCAAAGACGATACAACCGTTAACTGTCGGGATACCGCTTTTATTGCCGCCGTGTTCGACACCTTCGCGTACCCCTTCATAAATGCGCAGTGGATGAAGGATTCTCTCAGGTAGGGGTTTTTCATGATCCGGAGGCGCGAAACAAAAAACATCGGTATTAAAAATAAGTTTGGCCCCTTTACCCGTGCCGAAGGGATCTCTGTTGACGCCGACAATGCCGGTAAGAGCTCCGCCATACGGATCAAGGGCTGACGGTGAATTATGGGTTTCGACTTTAAAAACGATATTATGTTTGTCATTGAATTTGATAATGCCGGCATTATCGGAAAAAACGGAAAGGCACCAGTCTTTGTCAGCCATTTTTTTTCGGATATCAAGGGTCGAGCCTTTGATGTAAGTATCAAACAGGGAATCGATTAGGTGACGTTTACCCTGCCCGTCTTCATATCGAATAAAACTGTTGAATATTTTATGTTTACAGTGTTCAGACCACGTTTGGGCGATACATTCCAATTCAACATCGGTAATGGCTCCGCCCAGACCGATTTTGCTTCGCTCCTGCAGGACCCGTTGACCCGTCAGGTAATGCTTAATGGCATCCATTTCCGCGAGATTCAAAGCCAGCAGCCGGTCGCGGCTGATTTCCATTAGTTTTTCATCGGAAACGTCAAGGCGGATCTTTTCAATTTTGACTTTGCTGGTGTCGGATACCCTGGGAATATAAGGTTCAATAGAAATCCCGGGTTTCCAGGTCTTTCCGTCGTAGATCCGGCAACGCTGGATCAAGTCGTTAGCCAAAAGGTCCGAAGCGATTTTCTCCGCTTCTTTACTTTTGATTTTCCCATAGATGACATACTGTCGAGAGGTATAAACTCCCACTGTTTTTTTTAACTTATCCCCCAGACATAATTTCACGGCTTCCGTCGCGGTTTTGCCGACATTATCCGTAACACCCGGTTTGAACCCGACCTCGATAAGCCAGTCAAAATCTTGGGCCAGTGCCTGATCGATTTTATAATATTGAATGATGGGATCGGAGAAGGCTTCGGCTGCAATCTTTTTCAAGTCATTGGAGCGCAAATTACCGGCGAGGGTGTAAACGTCTACAGTACTGACATTATCAATATTTATATTGAGATGTTCTATAATCCTTCTCTTGATTTTTTCGCCCAGTGCATCTCGAATGCCGGGTTTGAAACCCACTTCTATACGGCTTGCCATATTGTTTCCTGATCAATTGATATTTTAAAAGCTGTGAATAGTCAAAACTCAAAAAGTGCGGCCATATCTATAATACCCGTATCGTTTTTTCAACAGATAAATCCATTGTCTTCGAGTCTGTTTTGAGATAAGTATTGGATCAATCGGTTGAGATTTTTTTATGTCAAATATTTAGTTGTTTTGCAAATACATTAACGAAGGATGGTGAATATGGATAAAAAAATCACCGTTGTCGGAGCTGGAAATGTGGGGGCGACAGTAGCACGGCTCTTGGCGGACAAGGGATTGGGGGACATTGTTCTTTTGGATGTCGTTGAAGGTTTGCCCGAAGGCAAGGCATTGGATCTGGTTGAATCGGCGCCGATGCTGAAAAAAGATGTCCATCTTCTTGGGACAAACGATTACAAAGACACCAAAGGATCGAATCTTGTCATCATCACGGCAGGCCTGCCCAGAAAACCGGGCATGAGCAGGGACGACCTCCTGATGACCAATATGAAAATCATGACAAGCGTTACCGAGCAGATTGTGCGATATTCTCCGAATTGCATTCTGATCATCGTCAGCAATCCCCTTGATGCAATGTGTCAGGTCGCTTTTGAAGTCAGTAGATTTCCCAAGCAACGGGTCATCGGAATGGCCGGAGTGCTCGATTCGGCCAGATTCTGCGCTTTTATTTCGATGGAATTAAATGTCTCCGTGGAAAACATTAACGCCATGGTTCTCGGTGGTCATGGCGACAGCATGGTTCCTCTGCCGCGATATTCCACTGTTGCCGGTATTCCGGTTACCGAGTTGATGACAGCGGAACGCTTGGAAGGACTCATCGATCGTACCCGTAAAGGTGGCGCTGAAATCGTTAATCTTCTGAAAACAGGAAGTGCCTTTTATGCGCCGGCTGCTTCGGCTGTGGAAATGGCGGAATCGATTCTGAAGGACAGCCGGAAACTCCTCCCTTGCACGGCGTACCTTGAAGGCGAGTATGAGATTGAAAAATTATTTATCGGTGTGCCTGTTATTCTAAGCGCCCGGGGTATAGAAAAAATTGTTCAGCTAAACCTTAATAAAGAAGAACAGGCGGCATTAAATCAGTCAGCTGCCGCTGTCCAAGAACTGGTCAATGTTATTCATCAGGCAAAATCATAAACCTATAGATTTTAATCATAATTTCCTTGAGCCCTGGTCGATACGAAATTCATTTGACGGATCTAGAAATGACCTGCTGCTAAAAGGGCATTTTAAATCGGAATTTATTGCCGTTTGAGGCTGCAACTTATTGATAAATTTATTGACATTGCTGCGGTACTGTGGTAATCGCCAGCGCTGTAAATGGCCAGAAGGGGCACTTATTTAATAAAATTATTTTGACCATTATTCGCAATGTATTGCCGATATATAACTAAAAAGGAGATTGAAGTGACTCTTCAAGACGTTAAAGATATTCTGGATGCTGAAATGATCGTGGGCGGCGACAAACTGGACATGGAAGTGAAAACGGCATTCGGTGCTGATTTAATGAGCGACGTTCTGGCATACGCAAAAGCGGGGAGCCTCTTGTTGACCGGTCTGACCAATCCGCAGGTGATCAGGACGGCAAATGTTCTCGATATCGCTGCAATCATCGTCGTAAGAGGGAAGAAACCGCCCCAGGAAACCGTGAATTTAGCCGACGAAATGCATATTCCCATTTTGTGTACAAAATATATTTTATTTGAGACTGCGGGTAGATTATACCAGAAGGGCATTGTGGGATGCGTGGAGAAAGTTCAGAGCAAGTCCTAAACGGCCAAAAAATATTTGAAGAACTGTTCATCATTGAGGGGGGGAACTTTAACAAAGCAGGCGAAGTTGCCAGCAGGATAAAAGTTATTCTTAAAAACATGGGCATTCCCGATGAATTGGTCAGGAGGGCGGCCCTGGTTGCCTATGAGTCGGAAATCAATATTGTATCTTATGCCAAGCAGGGTTATATGAAGTTAACGGTGAACCCCGATTTGATTATGATAGAATCAATCGATGAGGGAGAAGGTATTGTTGACATTGAGCTTGCGATGCAGGAAGGTTACTCGACGGCGAACGACAGGATCAGAGAAATGGGATTTGGAGCGGGTATGGGATTATGTAATATCAAAAATTATTCCGATTATTTTGATTTACGTTCAAAGATAGGAAAGGGAACTTATCTTAAGATGATTATCGAATCCCAGCAGAAAAATCCTAAAACCGAATAAAAATAGGTCAATAATTTGGAATTATCATCAATCATAAATGCTTTGAGTCTCCGGGTCGTTTCTGGAAAAGACAATTTGAGCAATGCAGTAACGGGCGGTTATGTGGGAGATCTGCTTAGCGATGTTATGGGAAACGGAAAGTCCGGTGATCTTTGGATTACCCGACAAGTTCATCAAAATATTGTTGCCGTGGCCAGTCTGAAGGATCTGGCCGGTATTGTATTGGTAAATAATTGCGAGCCTGCTGAAGATACGATTCAAAAAGGCGTTAAAGAAGGTATTCCCATCATGATTTCCGAAATGCCGGGATTTGATGTTGCCGGCAAGGTATACAATTTAATTAAAAAGGATCATCATGAATAAAACAGAAGAAGACCAGTTCAATGGTCTTTTTTTGTTTGGGGGAAAGCCGGAAATTATATGCTCAAGTGTTTCAAATGTGATCTACATGTACATACCTGCTTATCTCCTTGTGCAGATCTTGATATGTACCCCGGTGCGCTCGTAAATAAATTCATTGACAAAAATCTTGATATTGTCGCCATCTGTGATCATAACGCCTCAGAAAACGTTCCCTATGTACAAAAGATCGCAGACGCCAAAGATAACTCCATTACAATCCTGCCGGGTATGGAGGTCTCGAGCAGAGAAGAAGTTCATATATTAGCGATCTTTGATAATTATGATGATTTGGGTAGACTCCAGCAAATCGTTTATAACCATCTTCCCGGCAAAAATGACGAATCACGCTTTGGCCTCCAGGTCATCGTCAACGAACTTGACGAGGTAGAGGGTTATAACGATAAACTACTGATTGGTGCAACACAACTGAGCTTAAGTTCGGTGGTCGACCATATCCATTCATTTGGGGGATTGGCCGTTGCCGCGCACATTGATCGTGAGAGTTACAGCGTGATCAGCCAGCTTGGCTTTATCGATCCTTCTACACCTTTTGATGCTTTGGAAGTATCGGCATCCATGGATCTGCAGGCAGCAAGATTGAAATATCCTGAGTTATCGGCATACGCGTTGGTCCAATCGTCCGATGCACACTTTATCAAAGATGTTGGAAGAGGACTGACATCGATGTTTCTGGAGAGCGCCTCAACCAAAGAAATCAAGCTGGCTTTTGAAAATCGTCTGGGCAGATACATTCAGGAGTAGATATGCTGGAGCTGTCCTTGCACATCTTGGATATTGCGGAAAATTCAACTCGCGCCGGTGCCCGGCACATCGACATTTCCCTGGAAGAAGACAGTATTCGGGATTTGCTGACTATATCGGTTAAAGATGATGGTTTCGGTATGTCTGATGAAACTATTAAAAAAGCATTAGATCCTTTCTATACAACAAAAAAAGTCAGACGTGTGGGTTTGGGGCTTCCCATGCTTGCAGATGCTGCCCAACGAACGGGAGGAAAATTGACTTTGACTTCAAAGGAAGGTTGCGGTACGAATGTCACTGTAAAATTCGGATTAAGTCATATTGACCGGCAGCCTCTGGGTAATATAGCAGGAACCATGGTGACATTAATTGCCGGAAATCCAAATGTTGAATTCGTGTATCGTCATCGACGAGATGATTGTGAATATGTATTGAATACTTGTGAGATAAAAAAAGAAATTGACGATATCCCCATCAATCATGTTGAAATCTTAAATTATATCAAAGCGGATATTGTTGAAGGATTAATAGAAATCGGAGCGCAAGCTTGACCCGATAATCGTTGAAGGAGGAATAAAAACAATGAAAGCGGATGATCTTGAATTAATGAAAGAATTTACACCTGAACAGATTGAAAAGCTGGACAACATCATTGCAAAATATAAGGACAAACCGGGAGGCTTGATCCCCGTTTTGGAAGAAGCACAGATGGAGTTGGAATATTTGCCGATTCCTGTTCAGAAAAGGGTCGCTTTGGGTTTGAATCTTCCCTTCAGCCGTGTCTATGGCGTGGTGACATTTTATTCATTTTTCACCATGGAACCTCGCGGCAAGCACACCGTTCGTGTCTGTTTGGGGACGGCTTGTTATGTGCGTGGCGGTAAAGCGATTGCCGAAGTTATGGAGAAAAACTTGGGAGTCCAAGAGGGTGGAACGTCCGCGGACAGAATGTTTACCTATGAAACAGTCAGATGCCTGGGCGCTTGCGGATTGGGACCCGTTGTGGTAGTAGATGACGATGTTCACGGCAGGGTCAAACCGGCAAAAGTTAAAGAAATCTTAAGTCAATATTCGTAATGATGATGAGGTAAACAATTATGGCAAAACTTAAAATTGAAGATTTAAAAAAAATCAAAGAGAAGGTTCTGGCCGATAATGCTCTTAGAGAGGGTGACCGCCGCGTTAGAATTACTGTGCACATGGGAACTTGCGGCATCGCATCAGGCGCTAGAGAAGTTATGGATGCATTAATGAAGGAAATTGAAGAGGCCGCTGTATCGGATGTCGTCGTAACAACGTCCGGCTGCATGGGACTTTGCAGCAGAGAGCCCCTCATAACGGTTGAAATCGTGGGTCAGGAACCGATTAAGTATGAATATATGAACCCCAATAAAATGCGACAGGTTTTTAAAAGACATGTTCTGGAAGGTGAGGTTCAGACCCCGTTCGTTCTGGCCAAAGGTGCGGAAGATATTAAGTAATGCTATCGATATGCGAAGGAGGATAATATCAACATGAAAGTGTTTCGGTCACATTTGTTGATCTGTGGAGGTACGGGTTGTCACGCTACGGGAAGCCCAGCCGTAAAAAAAGCGATGATTGCGGAACTTGCGGAAAAGGGGCTATCAGAAGAAATTAAGGTCGTCGAAACCGGTTGCAATGGATTTTGCGCTATGGGACCGATTATGGTCGTCTATCCCGATGGCATCATTTATATGGAAGTGAAACCGGAAGATGTCCCGGAATTGGTAGAAGAACACTTCATCAAAGGTCGAGTCCTGCAGCGTCTTCTTTACAAGGAACCATCAACAGAGACGGTCATTCCCAATATGCAGGAAATCCCGTTCTTTGCCCATCAGAACTTGAGAGTTTTAAGAAATCGTGGGCTTATCGATCCGGAAAAAATAGAAGAATACATAGCGAGAGACGGATATGCCGGTTTGGCAAAAGCATTGACTGAAATGACGTCCGAAGAGATCGTCCAGACCGTACTGGATTCCGGTCTACGTGGTCGAGGCGGCGCCGGTTTTCCCACCGGGATGAAATGGCGATTCGCCGCGCAGTCTCAAGGAGATGTTAAATATGTACTATGCAACGCCGATGAAGGTGATCCCGGGGCATTTATGGACAGAAGTGTCTTGGAAGCCGACCCCCATGCAGTTCTTGAAGGTATGGTCATTGCGGCAAAGGCCATCGGTTCCCACCAGGGTTACATCTATTGCCGGGCTGAATATCCTCTGGCCATCCATCGTTTGAATATTGCTATCGATCAGGCAAAAGAAGCCGGACTTTTAGGTGAAAACATCCTGGATACGGGATTCGACTTCAATCTGGAAATATACCAAGGAGCGGGCGCTTTTGTGTGCGGTGAAGAGACGGCACTGATGACCTCTATCGAAGGTAAACGCGGTATGCCGAGACCAAGACCACCTTTCCCCGCCGTAGCCGGTCTTTGGCAGAAACCGTCGATCCTGAATAATGTTGAAACCCTGGCTAATGTCGGTCAGATCATTTACCGCGGAGCGGCCTGGCATGCCAGCGTCGGAACGGAAAAAAGCAAAGGCACAAAAGTCTTCGCTCTGACGGGAGATGTCAACAACGTCGGTCTCGTTGAAGTCCCCATGGGAACCAGTTTGGGAACCATTGTTTTTGATATCGGGGGCGGTATCCCGAAAGGAAAGAAATATAAAGCGGCCCAGCTTGGCGGACCGTCAGGAGGGTGTATCCCCATTCAGCATCTCAACGCACCCGTCGATTATGAAAAAGTGGCCGAACTCGGAGCCATCATGGGTTCCGGCGGTCTGATCGTTATGAATGAAGATAATTGCGCCGTCGATATGGCCCGGTTTTTCATGGATTTCTGCCAGGATGAATCCTGCGGCAAGTGCACGCCTTGTAGAGAGGGCACCAAGCGGATGCTGGAGATCCTCACCAATATCACTGAAGGAAAAGGAAAAGAAGGCGACATCGAACTGTTGGAAGAGCTGGCCAGCGTCATTAAAGATTCCGCACTATGCGGGCTGGGGCAGACGGCCCCCAATCCGGTTTTAAGTACTATTCGATATTTCAGAAAAGAGTATGAAGATCACATCAGGGAAGGAAAATGTGCCGCAGCCGTCTGTTCGGCGCTGTTTAAATCTCCCTGCCAGCATACCTGTCCGATTGAGATGGATATTCCTTCGTATGTCGCGCTGATCCGGTCCGAGCGGTTCGAAGACGCATATAAAATACTCCTGCAAACCAATCCTTTCCCCTCTGTCTGCGGGAGGGTATGTGACCATAAATGTCAATCCAAGTGCCGCCGGGGCAAAATGGATGAACCGGTCGCGATCAAATATCTGAAACGGTTCATCACCGACAATGCCGCGAGACCCCCGGTAGAACCCGTTCCCGTTACAAGAAAAGAGAAAATCGCCATTATCGGCGCGGGACCGGCCGGCTTAACGGCAGCCAGGGATTTGGCAAAGAGGGGATATCAAACAACGGTCTTTGAAGAGCTTTCGGAGCCGGGCGGGATGCTGCGTTGGGCCATTCCGTCTTATCGTCTGCCCCGTAATATTCTGGATGGTGAAATAGACGATATTCGGAAATTAGGCGTCGAGATCAAATGTAACACGCGCGTCGGCAAAGATATTTCCTTCAAGCAGATCAACAAGGCGTTCGATTACGTGTACATGGCACCCGGTGCCCATAAGAGCCAAAAGATGGGTGTTGAAGGAGAAGATTCCGAAGGCATCTGGGGCGGCGTTGAATTTTTGAGAGATTTTAACATGAACGAAGACGCCTGGACCAAGGGCGATAAAAGCCTCGGTGCCAAAGTGGCCGTCATCGGCGGCGGTAATTCCGCCATTGATGCGGCACGAACTGCCGTTCGTTTAGGCTCTGAGGTAACGATTCTCTATCGTCGTTTGCGTCAGGACATGCCGGCTGCGGTTGAAGAAATCGAAGCAGCGGAGCATGAAGGCATCGATATTCAGTTTCTTGTCGCACCGACGAAGGTCATAACAGAGAAAGGTAAAGTGACGGGTATTTCCTGCCAGCGCATGAAGCTGGGTGACTTCGACCGGAGTGGCAGAAAGTCGCCGGTCCCCGTTGAGGGTTCAGATTTTGTTTTGAGTGTCGATTCAGTAATCGCCGCAATCGGCCAAACACCGGATTTGTCATTTGTTCCAAAAGACAGCGGTGTTTCCGTCAACCGTTGGGAATGCTTTGATTTGGTGGAAGGCAGCAAATCGCAAACGACCCATGATAAGTTCTATGCCGGCGGCGACGCTGTTACCGGGCCGGATACGGTCATTGGCGCCATTGCCGCTGGTCATCAGGCGGCCGAGGATATTGATGCCGCCATCAGAGCGAAGAACGGCGAAGATCCTTACGAAAAACCGCCGGAGGAAAAAATCGACATTCCATTGATCATTGATGAAGAAACAATTGAGTGTCCCCAAACGAAAATGCCGGAGTTGGAGGGTGGAGCCCGCAAGACAAGCTTCGACGAAGTCGAACTGGGGTTTACAAAAGAAGAGGCCATCAAGGAAGCCATTCGCTGCCTGCGTTGCGATGCCGAGATTTGATGGAGGAACCTTTAACCGTCTCTCTTTCAAAAGAGCGGTTTGAAAATGGCTCTTAAAACAATTTTAAAAAAGAGGTTTGATTGGGTCGATCAAGCCTCTTTTTTATTTCCCGACTATCATATGAGATCATAGAAACGCAAAGACAATTTCTGTTTTGGGGGCTTTCATTATATGAATGAAGGAGATTGGATTTACCGATTTCCAAAAATGTATTGACTATATATTTACCGTATATTAATGAGAAATTAGCTATAAGGATCAAGGTAAACAGGTTTGGATAAAAAGCGTTTTTATATTAAAACTTTTGGCTGTCAAATGAATGTTCATGATTCGGAACAGATCTGTGCGCTGTTGGAGGGTGAAGAATATGAAATGACCAAAGATGCCCAGACTGCGGATCTGATTATCATCAACACATGCAGTATCAGAGAAAAAGCAGCCCAGAAAGCATACAGCCAACTGGGGAGATATCGCGCCTTAAAACAAAAGAACGACTCTCTTATAATTGGGGTCGGCGGTTGTCTTGCCCAGGAACTCGGTCACACTTTTTATAAGAAGTTTCCCCATGTGGATTTTATTTTTGGAACACATAATATAAATAAGCTTCCAGAGATCCTGAAAAAGATAGAGTTATACGGAGAAAGAGTTACAGAAACGGATTTTCGCGAATCCGTTAAGTCGATCGGTATTTTCGCACTGCCCGATAACGGCTCATTGAGCGCTTTTGTGACCATCATGCAGGGTTGTAACAACTTCTGCTCTTACTGTGTCGTTCCGTATCTGCGAGGCAGGGAAGAAAGCAGACCGTTACAGGATATCATTGACGAAATTCATTTCCTTGTTGATCATGGTGTGAAGGAAGTGACACTCCTGGGTCAAAATGTAAATTCGTACGGCCATACGATTAGTGAAGACACTAATTTTCCGTCTCTTTTAAGAAAAATAGGCAAAATCAACGGCATCGAACGAATACGATTTACCACGTCACATCCCAAGGATCTGTCTGAGGATTTGATCAGATGTTATGGTGAGATTGCGCAACTCTGTGAGCATATTCATCTGCCTGTTCAATCAGGAGCGGATCGTATACTTAAAAAAATGAATCGGAAGTATACCGCGAAAGACTATTTAAATAAAGTCGACCGTCTCCGAGCACAATGTCCGGCGATAAGCATAACCTCTGATGTGATCGTTGGTTTTCCGGGAGAAACCCAAGAGGATTTTAAATCGACCCTTGCTTTGATGGATTATGTCATGTTTGATAATTTATTTTCCTTCAAGTATTCTGAAAGAAAAGGTACAAAAGCCTTAAAATGTGACAGCAAAGTACCCGAGCCGGTCAAGCTTGAAAGATTGAAATTACTTCAAGCGAAGCAGGAGGAACACACATTTCGTAGGAACAAGGTTCTAAAGGGACGGATAGAAGAAATTCTGGTTGAAGGTATCAGCAAAAACTGCCAGAATGATTTAACCGGGAGAACTAGATCGAATAAAATAGCAAATTTTAAGGGAACGACAGAGCTCATTGGGAAAATGGTGCCTGTCGTAATAAAAGAACCATATCTGCATTCCCTGCGAGCGGAACTTATAACGGAAGGAGAGGTTCAAGCATGTTGATTGAAATGAAAGTATCCGGATTGACGATAGATCCGATAACCAATACACCCATTGTCATTTTAAAGGATGTGCAGGAAAAAAAGGCGATTCCCATCTGGATAGGCCTTTTTGAAGCCAGTGCGATTGCAACAGAGCTGGAAAAAATCGCCTTTTCTCGACCGATGACGCACGATCTTTTGAATGAAATATTGAAATCCCTTGAGGTGCAGGTGACAAAAATCGAAATTAACGATCTCCGGAACAATACTTTTTTCGCAATCTTACACCTGCAAAAAGACGGCAAAAGCCTCACCGTGGATAGTCGTCCCAGTGACGCGATTGCTCTGGCGCTAAGAGCCAATGCCCCAATATTCGTTGATGAAAAGGTCATCGAAAAATCGAGAAGCATAGACTTTGATAAAAACGCGACCGGTGTTGATAAGTTAAACGAGGAAAAAATCAAGGAGTTTCTTGAGAATCTCACGCCCGAAGATTTCGGGAAGTACAAGATGTAATCATTTTTTGCCACGATTAAATACTTTAGGGGGAGTGTTTATGATGCCGTGGCTATTGTTTTTTTCACGGCATAACCATAACAACATACAAAAATATTTTTAGCGGATATGATAATGGTTAGTCATGGAGAAAGCCATTCAGGACTTCAAGAAACACATGGAGACGGAAAGAAATCTTTCCGCTCATACGATTAAAAACTATTTGGTTGATTTGCATCAATTTCATACATTTCTTGAAACCAATCCAGTTTATGATATCAAACTTGGCTTACATGATATAGATCACATGGTCATAAGGGCTTTTCTGGGTTCCCTGTACCGCCAAAGGATAAAAAAGGTAACCATTGCCAGAAAAATTGCTTCACTACGAGCATTCTTCAAGTACCTGCTTCGCGAAGGCAGGATCAATACGGATCCGGCCAATATCATTCAGGTTCCACGATTAGAGAAATACATGCCCGTTTTTCTCTCTTTGGATGAAATATCAACCGTGCTGGAGAGCATGAAAAATGAAAAGGCCTTTAATATTATGGATAAAGCAATTATTGAATTGTTTTATTCTACGGGAATTCGATTAAGTGAACTGGCTGGCTTAAATATAGGGGATTTTGATTTTAAAGAAGGTCTTGTGAAGATCAGGGGAAAAGGAAAGAAGGAGAGGATTGTTCCTGTTGGAAGCTACGCCCTGAAGGCCATGAATAACTATCTCGAAGACAAAAAAAATACTTTAAAGGATAACTTTAAATATAATTATTTTAATGCTGTATTTACAAATAAAAATGGTCAAAGATTGAGTACGAGATCCATCGCGAGAATCGTTGACAAAGTCATAAGGATAAGCGGCATAAAAAAAAAGATCAGCCCTCATGCCCTGCGTCACACCTTCGCTACACATTTAATGAACGCCGGAGCGGATATGCGGTCAATTCAAGAGCTTTTGGGACACGAAAGTCTGTCAACGACACAGAAATACACAGCGGTCAGCGTTGGGAAACTGATGGAGATATATGATAAAGCCCATCCGAAAGCATAAGGAGGTTATTGTTAATCAATGAAAATCAGAGGTACCACCATATTGGCGGTCAGACATAAGGGACAAGTTGCTGTTGCCGGAGACGGGCAGGTCACGATGGATGTCATGGTGATGAAACACAGCGCTCGAAAAGTTCGCCGCTTATATAACAATCAGGTCATTGTCGGATTTGCCGGCGCTACAGCGGACGCATTTACCCTTTTCGATCGGTTTGATCAAAGGCTTGAGCAATACAACGGCAATCTTTTACGGGCTGCAGTCGAATTAACGAAAGACTGGCGTACGGACCGTGTTTTGAGGCATCTTGAAGCGTTGATGATCGCTGTCAGCAAAGATCATTTTCTCATGATCTCAGGAACGGGCGATGTGATTGAATCGGATGATGAGGTGATGGCCATTGGTTCCGGCGGGGCCTACGCCCTGGCTGCAGCAAGAGCATTGGTAAGATTTTCAGACCTCTCGGCGTCCGAAGTAGCGGTGGAATCGGTTAAAATAACTTCAGAAATATGTATTTATACGAATGACAACATTACGGTGGAATCACTGGAAATAGAAGAATAAAGGAGTATGTTGAAATTATGTCGTCTTATCAATTGACGCCCAAAAAAATTGTGAAAAAGCTGGATCAATATATCGTTGGGCAGGCAGATGCGAAAAGGGCTGTTGCCATAGCGCTGAGAAGCCGCTGGCGTCGTCAGAATGTTTCGTCAGAACTTGGTGAGGAAATATCTCCCAAAAACATTATCATGATCGGTCCGACCGGTGTTGGAAAAACCGAAATTGCCAGGCGTCTGTCAAAGCTTGATAACTCTCCCTTTTTGAAGGTGGAGGCGTCAAAATTCACGGAAGTTGGTTATGTCGGCCGGGATGTTGAATCGATGATCCGTGATTTGCTGGAACTGGCTGTCAATATGGTCAAGTCGGAAGAACAGGAAAACGTTAAAGCAAAAGCGGCGGAAATCGCTGAAGAGAGAATCCTGGATATCTTATTACCGCCAAAACCTGTTGAAAAAAGATTAGATTCTATTCTTGCCGACAAGACACCGGACATGCCCTCAGAGATGGATAATCAACAACCGGATTCGACACGCGAAAAAATAAGGCGACTCCTGCACGAAGGTAAATTGGATAATCGTCTGGTCGATATTGAAACGGTTGAGCAGAAATCGGGGCCGATGATTGAGATATTCTCTTCACAAGGAGTGGAGGATATGGGCCTGAATATCAAGGAAATGTTTGGTAATATTTTTCCCCAGAAAAAAAAGATGCAGAAGGTAAAAGTATCCGAGGCCTTGGAAATATTGCAGCAGGAAGAGGCGCAGAGGCTCGTTGACATGGATAAAGTGGCAAAGGCCGCCATTGAAAGGGTGGAGCAGTCGGGGATAATCTTTCTTGATGAAATCGACAAAATCGTCGGCGGCAATTCGCAACACGGCCCCGATGTTTCGCGAGAAGGCGTTCAGAGGGATTTACTGCCTATCGTTGAAGGATCGACGGTCAATACAAGATACGGCATGATCAAGACCGACCACATCCTGTTTATTGCGGCCGGTGCCTTCAGCTCATCAAAGCCTGCCGATTTGATTCCTGAATTACAGGGGCGATTTCCTATTCGCGTGGAACTGGATGCGTTGGGCAAAGAGGAGTTCATCAGGATCCTGACGGAACCGCATAACGCCCTGATCAAACAGTATGTTGAAATGATCAAGACGGAAAGTGTAAATATCACATTCACCGATGAGGCAATCGCCGAGATTGCCGAGGTCGCCGCCATCGTTAACGAAAGAACGGAAAACATCGGCGCCAGACGACTATATACCATCATGGAAAGCCTGTTGGATGATATCTCGTTTGATGCACCGGACATGGCAGAAAAAGAATTTGTTATCGATGCGGACTATGTGAAAGAAAAACTTCAGGACATTGTCGAGGACGAAGACTTAAGCCGCTATATTTTATAATTGAACATCAATCCCTTTTATCGTCATTTTCGATAGTCGGAGGCAGGAGGTTCTGTGAATAATCCAATCAATGTTGAAGAGTCAATGGCCCGGGCGGATATATTGCTGGAGGCCCTACCTTACATCCGCCGGTTTTTTAATAAGACAATTGTCATCAAGTACGGCGGCCACGCCATGGCCGATCGGGAATTGAAAGCCATGTTCGCGCGGGACATCGTCATGATGAAATACATCGGAATTAATCCCGTTGTGGTTCATGGCGGCGGCCCTCAGATTGGTTCTCTCCTAAAAAAATTCGGCAAGGAATCAAAATTTGTTAAAGGCATGAGGGTAACCGACGAAGAAACCATGGAAGTCGTCGAAATGGTTCTTGTCGGCAATGTCAACAAAGATATCGTTAATCTTATCAATCAATCCGGCGGTAACGCCGTCGGCTTAAGTGGTAAAGACGGTAATCTCATAAAGGCAAAGAAATTATATTTTACAGAAGAAGCGTCACCGGATCAACCGCCGAAAATTATCGACATGGGTCTTGTCGGTGAAGTGACGGAAATCAACGCTTCTCTGCTTTCAGCTCTTGCCCGGGAAGACTTTATTCCCGTCATAGCGCCCGTCGGTTTCGGTGAACAGGGAGAAACCTACAATATCAATGCCGACCTTGTTGCCGGAGAGGTGGCTGCCGCTCTCTCAGCGGAAAAATTTGTCCTGTTGACGGACGTGCAGGGAGTACTCGACCAAAACGGTCAATTGATCAATACCATGAACCGGGAGCGGGCCTCACAGATGGTTCAGAAACATGTGATTGAGGGAGGTATGCTTCCCAAAGTCGACTGCTGTCTGAACGCCTTGAAAGCGGGTGTTAAAAAAGCACATATTATCGATGGCAGATTGAAACACGCCATCCTCCTGGAAATCTTTACGGATATGGGAATCGGAACGGAAATCACTTTATGAAAACAAATGCTAACGAGATGTTGGCCATACCGAAAGAAGTTGTGGTGTTGATATGAAAAAAGATTTACTCCGTCTGTCCGATTTGGAAAGAGCAGATTTTGATCTCATTTTCCAAAAGGCAAAACATCTAAAACAAATGCAAAAAGACGGTATTGAACATACCCCTCTCAAAGGAAAGACCCTGGGAATGGTTTTCGATAAGTCTTCCACGAGAACCCGAATTTCTTTTGAGGTTGGCATCTTTCAGTTGGGGGGCGTGGCTTTGTTTCTAAGCAGCCGGGATATGCAGCTCGGCAGGGGTGAAGAGATCGCGGACACCGCGAAAATCATGTCCCGTTATTTGAATGGTATAATGATCAGGACTTATTCGCAGGCCCTTGTCGAAGAGTTTGCCCTGAACGCAACCATACCGGTGATCAATGGTTTGACAGACCTTTTTCATCCCTGTCAAATTTTAAGTGATCTATTTACAATTATGGAATATAAAGGTATGTTTGAAGGTCTCAAGGTTTCATATATCGGCGACGGCAACAATGTGGCCAATTCCTGGATTAACGCGGCTTCGAAACTGCCTTTTCATCTAACATTGGCTTGTCCGGAACATTACGAGCCGGACGCCGAGGTTCTGAAGACCGGAAAGCGACAGGCGATAAAGGGTATAGATGTTTACCGTGATCCAGGCGATGCCGTTAAAGATGCCGACTGTGTCTATACGGATGTCTGGGTCAGTATGGGACAGGAATCCGAGAAGGAAGCCAGAAGTCGGATATTCATACCTTATCAAGTCAATAGTGATCTTTTGCGTCAGGCAAAAAATGATGCCATTGTCATGCACTGCCTCCCCGCCCATCGGGGTGAAGAGATCAGTGCGGAAGCCATGAACGGTCCTCAATCGGTTGTTTGGGATCAGGCGGAAAATCGCCTGCACGTACAAAAAGCCATTATGGAAATTCTAATGTAAATGGAGGTATTTTCCTTGAGTAAAATTAAAAAAGTGGTTTTAGCTTATTCGGGCGGACTGGATACATCAGTCATCATCAAATGGCTGATTGAAACATATGGGTGCGAAGTCATCGCGTTCGCGGCCGATCTCGGACAGAAGGAAGAACTGGAAGGTCTGCGGGAAAAAGCGATCAATACCGGTGCCAGTAAAATTTACATTGAAGATTTAAAGGAAGAGTTTGTCAGAGATTTTGTTTTCCCCGCCCTTCGGGCCAACGCCATTTACGAAGGGTCTTATCTTCTCGGAACGTCACTGGCCAGGCCGCTCATCGCGAAAAAGCAGATTGAAATCGCCGCGAAGGAAAAGGCGGAAGCGGTCTCTCACGGCGCCACGGGCAAAGGCAACGACCAGGTTCGGTTTGAATTGACGTATCTTGCCTTGAATCCGTCGATCAAGATCATTGCCGCGTGGAAAGACGAAAACTGGCACTTTGATTCCCGGGAATCCATGATGAACTATTGCCGCAAGTACAAAATCCCCGTTACGATCACCAAAGAGAAGCCATACAGCAGCGACCGGAATCTGCTGCATATTTCCCATGAAGGGGGCATCCTTGAAGATCCGTGGATGGAACCTGCGGAAGATATGTTTGTTTTAACGGTGTCGCCGGAAAAAGCACCCGACAAAGCAACCTATCTGGAGATTGAATTCAAGAAAGGAAATCCGGTGGCGGTGGACGGCGTCAAGATGCGACCGGCTAAACTGCTCGATCATATGAATCGGATTGCAGGCGCCAACGGCATCGGCCGGGTGGATATCGTTGAAAACCGTTTCGTCGGAATGAAGTCCCGGGGTGTTTACGAAACGCCCGGGGGGACGGTTCTATGGGCTGCTCATCGGGCCGTCGAATCGCTGACCATGGATCGCGAAGTCATGCTGATGAGGGACGGTTTGATTCCCAAATACGCGCAGTTGGCATACAACGGATTCTGGTATTCGCCGGAGATGAAGACGTTGCAGGCTTACATCGATGCAACACAGGAAAATGTGACGGGAATTGCCCGAATCAAGTTGTATAAAGGAAACTGTATCGTCGTCGGCAGAAAATCACCCAACTCACTGTACAGTGAAGCCCTGGCAACGTTTGAAAAGGAACAGGTCTACGATCAGAAGGATGCGACGGGATTCATCAGATTAAACGCGCTCAGGTTAAGACTTCAAAAAATATCAAAATGACGGCAGGAACAAAATGACGAAATCCGGTGAAAAACCCTGGGGCGGCCGGTTCAGTGAGCCGACTAATAAGAATGTTGAGACCTTCACGGCCTCTATACACTACGACAAGCGTCTCTACCGCTACGACATCGAAGGGAGTATCGCCCACGCAAAGATGCTGGCCAAACAAGGGATTATTACTGAAAGCGAAATGACGTTGATTGTTAAAAGCCTAAGGGAAATATTAAAAGAAATCGAACAGGACCGTTTTGATTTTCAGCCGGGCGATGAAGACATCCACATGGCCGTGGAAAAAAGATTGATTGAAAAAATTGGCGATGTCGGTGGCAAACTGCATACGGCCAGGAGCCGGAACGATCAGATTGCCCTGGATATGCGGCTTTATTTGCGGGATGAGATCAAAACGATCATTCGACAGATCACTGCTCTCAAATCGGCATTTCTGGAAACGGCCAAAGCGGAACTTCATACCGTCATGCCGGGGTATACCCATGTCCAAAAGGCGCAGCCGGTTTTGCTCTCCCATTATTTTCTCGCCTATTGGGAAATGCTTGATCGGGATCAGGATCGTTTGAAGGATTGTCTCAAAAGGGTCAACGTGATGCCTCTGGGAGCGTGTGCCCTATCGGGAACGGGTCTGTCCATTGATCGAGCTTACGTCGCAAAACTTCTTAAGTTTCCAAAGATCTCGCAAAACAGTATGGATGCCGTTTCCGACCGGGATTTCGTCGCGGAATTCATCTTTGCTTCGTCGATGATCATAATGCACCTGAGCCGTTACTGTGAAGATTTGATCCTCTGGTCCAGTGATGAGTTTGCTTTTGTCGAAATTGCCGACTCTTTCACGACGGGAAGCAGCATCATGCCGCAAAAAAAGAACCCGGACGTGGCGGAATTGATCAGAGGCAAAACCGGGCGTATCTACGGTAACCTCATGGGCATATTGACGGTCCTAAAGGGCTTGCCGATGACGTACGACCGTGACTTGCAGGAAGACAAGGAAGGGCTCTTCGATACGGTGGATACCTTGGAGAGTTGCCTGGAAATTTTGAAGGAAATGGTCAAGAACCTTCGGTTCGACAAAGCGCATATGTTGAAGGCTGCATCAAGCGGATATTCAACGGCAACCGATGTGGCCGAATATCTGGTGAATAAAGGGGTTCCTTTCCGGCAGGCCCACGGCATTGTCGGACGTCTTGTCGCCCACTGCGTCAAAGTTAAAAAGCCTCTCGAAAATTTAAAGATGGACGATTTTCGAAAATTTTACGCAGGTTTTGAAAATGACATCTATGATTATCTAACGGCGGAACAATCCGTCAACCTGCGAAGGCTAATCGGTGGAACGGCTAAGGAATCCGTATCGGCAAGGATCAAACAAATTGAAAGCATTTAAATTATTTCTGGGTATTCTTATAATCTTCATGATGTTTCAGGCCTGCGGGAAAAAGGGAGATCCACTGCCCGACAATGCTTCGTTTGATGGTGAGTCGGTAATGCAAGCGTACGGTTCCGGCCCATGGATTGAGTCGTCACCATGAATGATTTCCACTACAGAGACAATCAATTATGGTGTGAGAATGTTCCCGTCCGGAAAATCGCTGAACAAATCGGCACACCTTTCTATCTTTATAGTCACCAGACTTTAAAAAATCACTTTGCTGTTTTCGATCAGGCATTTGCCGACGTTCCGCATCTTGTTTGTTATTCCGTCAAGGCCAATTCCAATATTGCTGTTTTGCGGCTCTTCATTCAGGAAGGAGCGGGCGTCGATGTCGTTTCCGGCGGTGAGTTATATCGGGCCATCAAAGCCGGTGTCGACCCGCAAAAAGTGGTTTATTCCGGTGTCGGCAAAAGATGGGATGAAATCGAATATGCCCTTTCCAGCAATATTCTCATGTTCAATTGCGAGTCTCCTCAAGAATTGCAGACCATTAACGAATATGCCCAACGGGCAGGCAAGAAAGCTGGTATAGGTCTGAGAATAAATCCGGACGTAGATCCTAAAACGAATTCCCATATTTCCACGGGGCTCAAAGAAGATAAATTCGGCATTCCTTTTGATCAAGCAGCCAAGGAATATCTTCAGGCCAAAGCACTACCGAACCTTGATATTAAAGGCATCAGCTGTCATATCGGCTCGCAGATCACATCGCTGGCGCCTTTTTTGGACGCATTAAGTCATTTAAAAAAGCTGATCATCCAACTCAGGGAACACGGAATCAAAATACGTTATCTCGATTTAGGCGGCGGTCTGGGGATCCATTACAGTAAAGAAAATCCCCCTCAACCGGCAGAATACGCAAAGGCCGTTATTGATGCCTCCGGTGATCTTGGCTGTACTTATATATTGGAACCGGGTCGCGTATTGGTTGGTAATGCGGGGATCATGGTGGCGAAAGTTTTATATACCAAATCACATAAAGAGAAAAACTTTGTCATTGTTGACGCCGGGATGAACGATTTAATCCGGCCCGGTTTCTATGGGGCTTACCATCATGTACAACCGGTCATTAAAAAAAATGCTGAGTTCGTCAAAGTTGATGTTGTAGGGCCCATTTGTGAATCATCCGATTATTTTGCCAAGGGTAGACATATGGAACGTGTCCAATCCGGTGATTTGGTTGCCGTGATGAGTGCCGGCGCTTACGGATTTTGTATGGCATCGAATTATAATTCCAGACCAAGGGCTCCGGAAATCATGGTAAAAGGAAAACGATTTTATATCATACGAAAAAGGGAAGGGTATGCCGATCTGGTAAGGGGAGAGAAAACGCCGTTTTTTTTAAAAACGAAACAGAAATAACATTATATATCAATAGAAATATTTATATTAAGGAGGGCACATATGTTTTCGGGAGCATTAGTGGCGATCGTCACACCATTCAAGAACGGCACCGTTGATGAAGATGCTTTGCGGGAATTGATTGAATTCCAAATCGCGAACGGAACGGCAGGCATTGTTCCCTGTGGCACAACAGGGGAATCGACAACGTTGTCACATGCGGAACATGATCGTGTCATCGAGATCACGATCGACGCGGCAAAAAAACGGGTTCCCGTGATTGCAGGCACGGGATCCAACAGCACCAGCGAAGCGCTGCGGCTAACGAAACACGCCCAGGAAGCAGGCGCGGACGGTGCCCTGGTCGTTTGCCCCTATTATAATAAACCAACGCAGGAAGGGCTTTACCAGCATTTTAAGGCCCTTGCCGACAGTGTTCCCATTCCGATTATTCCATACAATATCGCGAGCAGGACGGGAATCAACATGACTCCGGAAACACTGGCCAGATTGGCCAAAATAGAAAATATCGTCGGCGTTAAAGAAGCGTCCGGCTCCATAAAACAGATGAGTGATGTCATCAACCTTTGTGGCAAGGACTTTGATGTCTTATCGGGAGACGACATTTTTACGCTGCCCCTGATGGCCATGGGCGGCAAAGGGGTCATTTCGGTCATATCAAATGTGGTTCCCGCCGATATGGCGGCATTAACGGAAGCAATGGATCAAGGCGATCTGAAAAAAGCGCAGGATTTGCATTTTAAAATGGCCCCTTTGATCGACGCCCTGTTTATCGAGACCAACCCAATTCCCGTCAAAGCGGCCTTGGCCATGATGGGGAAGATTGAATATGAATACAGACTTCCGCTTTGCAAAATGTCGGAGGCCAACTATGGAAAATTGCTTAACGTCATGGTCGATTACGGGCTCATTAACTAATCATCGAGGAAAGGAGCTGCATCATGGTAAAGGCAGTAGTTGTTGGCGCCGGCGGAAGAATGGGCGGCAAAATTATCAACATGATCGCTGAGACAAAAGACATCAAAATGGTGGGTGCCGTTGAACAAAGCGGCCATCCTATTGTCGGGCGGGATGTCGGACAGGGGCTGGGACTTGGCAGAACCGGCGTTTCCGTTGATGATAATCTGGAAGGCTGTGTTGAAAAAGGCGATGTTATTATTGATTTTACGCAGCATGAGGCATCGTTGAATAATCTTGAAGTCGCCGTGGCTAAAAATCGGGCTATCGTGATCGGCAGTACGGGATTTACAGCTGATGAAATGAAAAAAGTCAATGAATTGGCCAAGAAGACACGTTGCGTCTTATCACCGAACCTGAGCATCGGTGTTAACATTATGTTTAAAGTGATCGAGCAGACGGCAAAGATCTTGGGTGAGGATTACGATGTCGAAATTGTGGAAGCCCACCACCACTTCAAGAAAGATGCCCCCAGCGGAACGGCTGAAAAAATGGCGCAAATCATTGCTGAATCTCTGGGACGTGATCTAGAAAAAGTGGGAGTCTATGCACGTAGAGGTATGATCGGCGAAAGAACCAAAGCGGAAATCGGTATTCAGACCGTTCGGGCCGGGGATATTGTCGGTGATCACACGGTTTTGTTCGGTGGTATGGGCGAAAGACTGGAATTCACCCATCGTGCCCACAGCCGCGATAATTTTGCCAAAGGGGCCGTTCGAGCGGCGATATGGATCGTCGGCCAAAAGAACGGTCTTTATGATATGCAGGATGTCCTGGGCTTAAGACAGTGATGTTGAAAGCGCTTTAATTAATGGGAAATACAGACGATCTCCGGGGCTTTATCAGTTACATCGGTGTAGGGTCCAATATGTCGGAACCTGCAAAACGTTGTCTGGAATCAGCCGAGCGGATCGATGAGATAGGTGGTGTTAAGGTACTGCGAGAATCTTCTTTGTATCGTACCGAACCAGTGGGCATTACCGATCAGGATTGGTTTGTGAATGCGGTTATTGAAATCAGAACCATACTGACACCGAAACAACTTCTTATCGCCCTCAAACAAGTTGAAGATGATATGGGTCGCAAGGAAAGTACCAGGTGGGGCCCCAGAATTATTGATCTTGATATTCTGTTATACAGTCAGGAGATCGTACAGGAGGAATCCCTGCGGATTCCTCATCCTGAACTCCATAAAAGGCGATTTGTCCTCGCACCTTTATGTGAAATAGCATCTTATGTGATACATCCCGCATTCGGGATTTCCATGCGGGGCCTGCTGGACAGGCTGGAGGATAATCATATTGTGGAAATGATATGAAAACATGATACTACGATTACTGGTCACCATCGTCATAATTTATTTGCTCTATCGAGTCATTAAAGGACTGCTGCCCTCCTTAATGAGCAAGCAGAAATTGTCAAATCCGCCTTCAGACATTATAGAAGATTTGATCGAAGATCCTTATTGTCATGCCTATGTCCCGAAGAGTAACGCATATAGCGAAACAATCAACGGCAGGAAGATATTTTTTTGCAGTAGGAAATGCTGTGAGCAATATAAGAATAAATTGAAAAATAATGATACCGGGGAGGACTAATGAAGTTTTTTATCGATACGGCCAATGTCAGAGAGATCAAAGAAGGAATAGCTATGGGCATGGTGGACGGCGTGACAACGAACCCGTCGCTTATTGCAAAAGAAAAGAGGGGATTTTCGGAAATTGTCAAGGAAATCCTGGAGATGGTAGATGGCCCTGTCAGTTTGGAAGTTACCGGCAATGAAGCTAAGACAATGTTTCAAGAAGGAAAAGAGCTTACCAAGCTGGGCGATAATGTTGTGATCAAGGTTCCCATGACGACGGAGGGGGTAAAAGCCACAAAGCTTTTTTCAGAAGAGGGCATTCACGTCAATCAAACCCTCGTATTTTCACCCGTACAGGCCCTGATGGCGGCGAAAGCGGGTGCCAGCTATGTCAGTCCGTTTGTAGGCCGCCTTGACGACATATCGCACGAAGGCATGGACCTGGTGGAAAAAATTATCACTATTTTCGATAACTATGGTTTCGAAACGGAGGTGATCGTTGCGAGTGTCAGACATCCCCTGCATGTCCTTGAGGCCGCACTTATGGGCGCCGATATTGCGACAATCCCCTTTAAAGTCATTGCGCAACTGGCTAAACATCCTTTGACGGATCGGGGCGTTGAAATGTTTTTAGCGGATTGGGAAAAAGTACCAAAGAAATAATTGTGAGCAGATGATTGATCATTTAAAAAAATACTTCGACAGATTGCCCATCAAGAAGGAAAGAAAGCATATCATCAATCTTCCCAACAGCATTACGCTGCTGAGACTCATGATTGTTCCCGTTTTATTCTTTTTGCTTCTTTCACCCGGTCCGGTCTGGAGTCTTGTGATTACGATATTATTTATTTTAGCCGCCCTGACTGATTTGCTTGACGGGTATGTGGCCAGGCGATATGAAATTGTCACGACGATCGGCAAATTTTTGGATCCGATCGCCGACAAGCTCATCGTAAACACGGCCATGATATTAATGATACCCATCGAACGCATTCCTCCCTGGATCGTTGCCATTATTATTATCCGGGATTTTATTGTTGATGGGATCAGGCACCTGGCGTCAACGGAAGGGGTCATTATTCAGGCGAACAAGATGGGGAAACAAAAAACCGTCTGTCAGATATTCGCCATATCAGCCCTCATGATACATTATCCCATCTTGGGAGTTGACGCGCATGTTGTCGGCATGTTCATTTTGTATGTTGCACTTGTTCTGACCGTTTATTCAGGTTTTTCATATTTTAATGAATTTTATAAGAAGACAATTAAGAAGGAAATTTAGACAATAATTCACGTCATTCATCCATATTTTAAAATGGGTGAGTTGCCGAGTTTTTTATTGACAAAATGGTTTTATTTGTTATAGTCGCCCCGTTCATTCGAAATAGTCAGCGGGCGTAACTCAGCGGTAGAGTGCCACCTTGCCAAGGTGGAGGTCGACGGTTCAAATCCGTTCGCCCGCTCCATT
>JAFGLN010000015.1 GCA_016928025.1 Deltaproteobacteria bacterium | reverse complement strand
TTAATTCCTTCGTAGATAACCTGCCCGCCGAAGGAAAGGGAAAGGTCTTTGAGATAAATCAAGGCTCAGATCCCCTGCTGCTCCGCCAGTTTTTTAAGCAGCATGACATAGGCTGTCTGGCCCCGTTCGAAACTCTTGAGACGGAAAAATTCATTAGGGGCGTGGTAACATTCATCGGACAGGCCGAAGCCGAAGCTCACCGTATAGACGCCCAACTCTTGAAGGAAAAGCGCGCAAACCGGGACTGTTCCCCCTGATCGGGTCTGGTAAGGCGGTTTCCCATATAATTCGGTCAGGATGTCCGCGGCAGCAATGTTTCCCGGATGATCGGCCGGAATCAGGTACGGCCCGGCGGAGAAGGTATTGCGGCTCAACGTCACCTCGACGCCCCGAGGCGCATGCTCTTTCACATGATCGGCCAGGCACTTGATGATCTTCTCCGGATCCTGATTGACGACCAGGCGACAGGTAATCTTGGCGTTTGCTTCATTGGGCAGGACCGTCTTGACGCCTTCGCCCTGAAACCCGCCCCACATTCCGTTCACTTCCAGGGTCGGCCTCGCCCAGACACGCTCCCGCGTCGTATACCCGGCTTCACCGAAAAGGTCGTCGACACCCAGTTCCTGTTTGTATTCTTCTTCATCAAAGGGAACGGCGGTCATCTGCTCCCGCTCCTCAGGCGTCAAAGGCACAACATCGTCGTAAAAACCTTTCACAAGGATTTTCCCGTCCGGGCCGTGCAGGGACGCAATGATCTCCGAAAGGACGTGCAGGGGATTCCGGATGGAACCGCCGTAAACCCCCGAGTGCAGATCCGTTTGGGCCCCCTTGACCCTGATGTCGACGCCGCAGATGCCCTTCAGGCCGACGAGCAGTCCTCCCCGGTCTTCGCTGTATTGTCCGCCGTCGGCATTCAAAACGAAATCGCACGCCAGAAGATCACGATGGTCGGCAACGATTTGCTCCACGCCGGGGCTTCCGATTTCTTCCTGACCTTCGATGAAGAACTTCACGTTGACGGGAAGCTTTCCTTCCGTCTTGATGAGGGCTTCGCAGGCCAGGATCGGGATGAGCAGGCTCCCCTTGTCGTCCGAGGCACCCCGGGCGTAAATGCGTCCGTCGCGGATGACGGGTTCGAACGGCGGACTCGTCCACAGGTCCAGGGGATCGACCGGCTGCGTATCGTAATGGCCGTAAATCATGACCGTCGGTTTTTCCTCTGCGTGGAGCCAGTCGCCGTAAACGACGGAATGAACGCTGGTCGGCATGATTTTGATATTCTCCATCCCCGCCTTTTTCAGCCGCTCCGTCGTCCAGTCGGCGGCCTGCCGAACATCTGCCGCGTACTCCGAAAGCGACGAAATGCTCGGTATGCGTAACAATTCAAGCAGTTCATCCACAAAGCGATCCCTTTTTTGGGTCAGGTAGTCTTGCCATGGAGCCATTGTTTATCCCCTTATCTTCTTGCCTTTCAGATCATTCGCAGGAGTTCCGTATTGTGGGGCGTAATCCGCTGGGCCTCGAGACCTTCTTCGATCAGGGACAGGACCTTCGGCTTCTGCTCCGGAAATTTGTAACCCTCGTAATCCTGGGCAAACAACAGATATCCCTTTTTATTTCGCCAGTAGTTCCCCGCATGATCAAAACAGACCTTGGAGGTGACATCCAGCTCTTCGATCATCACTTTTAGCTCCGCCAGTTGTTCCTCGCCGTTCAGGAGCTGAAGCTCTTTGTCTGCATAAGAATCAAAAATGGGACTCCCCGGAGAGGGAACGAATGGACGGGAACGGATGTAATGGGGATTCATGCCGCTGAGGACGCGGGCCGTGTTGCGGGCATGCTGTTCCCAAAACGACTTTCCTCCCAAACCTGGCATCCAGTATTCGGACAGCTGGAAACCCGCTTCCATGGCTTTCCGGCCCCCGTCGATATGCTCCTGACCGGTCACGCCCTTTTTAACGATCTTCAAAAGCTCGTCATCGCCGGTTTCCAGGCCGACGTGCAGTCGGTCCAACCCCGCCTCATAGATGGCCTTCAACTCCTCAAGGCTTTTTTTCGCCAGGGTTTTTGATCGGGCATATGACGTCACTCTTTCGAGGGAAGGAAATTTTTGGCGGAGGTATTTGAGTACCTCGACCAGCCTGTCCGATTTCATCTGCAGACTGTTGGCATCCTGTAAAAAGGCGGTTTTAGCGCCGACGATCAGCCAGTTCAGGACCATGATAAAACCTTGATGGACATTCAGCATCGGATGCCGTTCGATCATTTCGATAATGACCGGCTTATTGATTTCTCCCGCAAAACCCAGCTTCCAGGAGATGTCCTTCAATTCATCGCACAGACAGGCAATGGTATCGATATCCCCTTTGATTTCCTCCACGGAACGCATGGAAAAGATCTCGTCTTTATACATGCTGCAAAACGTGCATTGGTTCCAGGGACAGTTTCTTGTAAACCGAAGCAGGAGAGAATAGCTTCCCCCTTCACTCGGCGGCCGGTAGATGCCGGTTTCAAAAAAAAAGTTTTTTTGTTCCTCTGTTTCCATGACGACTCCCTCTTGCCGGATCACTGCCTTCCTTTCTCAAGGATATACATATCATGCCAACGGCATAGACCTCTATTCCATTTTATTCATCATTAGCTCACAATTTCCCATATCTGTCTGGATTCGTCAACCCTATAAAGGATATTTCGACCTTTAACCCATCCGCAAGATGGCTTCGGGATCATGGGCCATTACCGCCACGATCTTCCAGGAATCCTCCGTCTTGCGAAGGGTGTAGGTGTAAGGATAGATTCTTCCGGGACCGCCAAGCTGCCTCCCATCCGCGTCGTAACGTTCCAGGTTGACGCTGATCAGGGCCAGCCCTTTACTCATCTGCCGGGCATGAAGTTCTACGACATCCGTCCGGACATATTTGTTTTCCCTCAAAATCTCCATATTTCTGGCAAAGCTGTTTTCTATCTCTACAGGGGAGTTCAAAACCTGCACTTCCCGGGCGGATATGGACACAAAGGGCACATGGTAAAAGGGAAGGATGGCTTGGGGATTAAGCGATTGAAAAGCATCAATGTAATCCCGATACGTCTGGATGATTTTTTCGATTTCACTATTTACAGGCATGCTGTTCTCCTTCTAAACTTTTTATAGATAAGGACGAAAAAATTCAAGCAACTTCAGAATAATCTCCGTGAAATGTCAAGCGTAAAGATTGAAGCCGGCTTCTGTTCTTTTGTCGGTATCCTTTACATTTTTAGTCCGTCCGGCCTTTGCCGTCTAACCTATTATCAATATTGCTGATTGCCGGTACATGCCCTCTTAAGACTTCAAGGAAGCTTAAATATCTGTCGGTATTTCTTACATCTTTCGATTGGGTCGTTTTTGTACCTTACCATCTGCCCCGAACAATACAAGAATTTTTAATGTATTTTTATAGAGAAAACAACAGTTTATGTAATTGAACCCTTATCGGGAAGTTAAGGCTGATATTTTGGTATAAATATTGAATAATATAATAAAAATTCGATCTTTACGAACACCGACACAAGTCAATATTCGATTCAGTTTTCCATTTGATTTCGTTTCCTGCATTCAACCAATTCCGATTCAAATGTCTATTTGATTCCGTTTCAAGTATTTGCCCACGACCAACTCAAGTTTTCATGACATAGCGGTCTGCTTTGCCCTCGCTGCTGCCGGAGGGAAGACGCTGGATGATTTCTCTGAAAGCCGTTTAGACACCGGGCAAAGACCCGGCGCTCATCATGGCGTCTATGAGTTTATCTATACGCACTATGACATGGATTGACGATTATCATGGGCATCGGCCGTCGCCGTAAAACGACTGCCGCGGTTTCCAAATAAACTGGAAAGGAGGGCCTCAAAAAAAGAAGAACGACACAATAACACAAAAACTCTTAAGAATAATCAGTGGTGGAGAATTGACAACGAAATTAATAATTTTAAATTTTGCAAAGGAGGTAGGGCAATGAAAAAATGGTGCTTAGGTTTGATCGTAATATCATTTTTATTCCTCCCCATGGACGCTTCCGCCGCCAATTTTTATGAAGAAACGATTGATGTTTATGAGGCCAGTTACGGCGGCACAATCAGTTGGCAGCATACCTACGATTTCTCAGTCGATAATCCCATCCTTGCAACGCTGACGATCGTTGCCGACGATGTCGATGGCGCGGGCCAGGGCATGGATGGAGAGCAGGACGAAGTCTATTTCGTGGGAAATTATCTTGGTTTATTGACCGACATGGGCTTTTATACGAATTTTGAATACTACCCAGGGGCCGGTAATCCGAATCATCCTGATGCCATCACAACATCCGTATTCAATCTCGATCTTTCCTGGCTTGCGGCAGTGATGGAGGTATGGGTCGACGTTGAGGATTTATGGGAAGTCGAGATTGAAACATCGACGTTAACGGTTGTGGGAAGAACCCCCGAACCGGCCACGCTCTTTCTGTTGGGTTTTGGTCTGGTCGGCCTGGCGGCGCTGAGGAAAAAAATATAAGACTCATGACGTCTTATCGTCCGTGGAGCTATGAAGCATGGGAAGCCTGCTTACACATCGCAAGAGGGCTTTCCATTATAATTTAATGAGGTTCTTACCACGAGAGACCTTTGAAAATTAACCATTTCCCGTCATTTCGTCCGGAGGGAGAAATCTTATTAGACTGACATCATTGAGATTTCTCGTTGTTCCGCTTACGACGGACACCTCGAAATGACAAAACTCAAAAGTCTCCACGAAAGAAAAAGCAGGGTCAACCAGGCCCTGCTTTTTTTCGGCTAAAACACCCTTCCCCTGCCTTGAATTATCATCCCGGCCGCTGCAATTATCTTCAGAAGAACTAACCACGTCATTAAATCAAGCGGAGATGTGATGGTTAAATTATGTTTTGGTGGACAAAACACTGGCAAAAAAGGTAGAGGTTATAATTACTGAGGTTCTTTTTTCGGCATGATTTTTATTATCCGCTTGGCATTCTTAATGATGTATTTATTGGAAACGGTTTTTGTGTCCACTCACAGGTAATATTTTCCCGGCCTGATGTTTTCGAGGTAATAACTTCCGTCTCCGGCCGTAATGGAATCGGAAATCACTCGATCACCCGTCGTGTTCGTCAGGTACACCCGTATGCCGGACAGATGCCTTGCTTTTAATCAATCAAACATTTTGGGGCTCTCGGTGTATGATCCGGTGTCGGCCTCTAGGGGCGTGGAAGTCTTGCGCATCTTTCATGAAAGTTCCACCATATATGATCTGATCATAACGGATATGACGATGCCCCATAGGGCGGGGCTGGAATTAAGCCGCGAAATATTGGCGATCAGAACGGATATTCCCATTATCCTGTTTACCGGTTTTAATGGAATGATTATTGAACAAAAAGCGAGAAAACAAGGTAGTAAGGAATTTTTCATGAAGCCGATTTTCCTAATGAACTGGCCCGCCCTATAAAGCAGTTGCTTGACAGATGCGTTCATTTTAGATAGTTTTTTATTGATGTTAAAGTGATTGGTGAAGGAATGATCTTTGGTGTGCCATGGCAAGAGTTCTGATTATTGATGATAATAAACAGTTTTGCAATCTGTTGTCCCAGATGGTCCAAAAAGAGGGATATGAAGCCGTCTGTGCCTATACCTTAACAGACGGCCTGCGATATGCTTCATCGACGCCGTTCGACGTCGTCTTCCTGGATGTTATTCTGCCCGACGGGAATGGACTTGACAAGCTGACGGAAATCCGTAATTACGCCTCCTCTCCCGAGGTCATTATTTTAACCGGTGCCGGAACGGTCGATGGTGCCGAAATGGCGATAAAAAGCGGCGCTTGGGATTACATTCCCAAACCTTCTTCCATCAGCGTCATGATGTTGCCTCTTATCCGCGCCCTTCAGTATCGGGAAGAAAAATTAAAGAAAACACACCACCCCGATATGAAAATCGAAGGAATCATAGGTAACAGCGCGAAAATGAAGCGTTGCTATGAACTGGTGGCCGAAGCGGCATCGACGGATGTGAATGTGATCATTTCCGGGGAGACGGGAACGGGTAAGGAACTGTTTGCCAAGGCAATTCATGAAAACAGCCGACGCGCCGCGAAGAATTTCGTCGTTGTCGATTGCGCCGCCCTTCAGGAAACCTTGACGGAAAGCACGCTGTTCGGGTATGAAAAAGGAGCTTTTACAGGGGCCGTTCATCACCGGGATGGTCTGATCAAACAGGGAGACAGCGGGACCCTCTTCCTTGACGAGATCGGAGAACTTCCTCTGTCCATTCAAAAAAGTTTTCTCCGGGTGCTTCAAGAACACCGATTTCGGCCGTTGGGGGCTGCAAAAGAAATCGACAGCAATTTCCGTTTGATTGCGGCTACCAATCGGGATCTCGACCGCATGGTCCAGACAGGCCATTTTCGGGAAGATCTTCTTTTCCGGCTTCGTTCTCTGACGATTCAGTTGCCGACTCTCAGGGAACATCCGGAGGATATTGTCGAGATAGCCATTTATCATACCGCCAAGATCTGCAAACGCAGCGGCCTTGAAGTCAAACAACTATCCCCCGATTTTTTGGATGCCATCGTTTCCTATCGTTGGCCGGGTAACGTTCGGGAGTTGGTCAATGCCCTTGAACGAGCCGTGGCGGCGGCCTTGTCAAGCCCGACCCTTTTTCGCAGACATCTGCCCAGTTCTATTCGTGTTCAGTTGGCGAAGGCCGTCGTCGGCGACCAGCCCTCCTGGGAAAAAACGTCCGTGGACGCGGAGTCAAAGAAATTTCAAACTCTGAAGGAATTGAGGGAATCAACTTATGATAAAGTGGAAAAGGAATATTTGATCGACCTGATGAAAAACACAGGCGGCAATATCCTTCAAGCTTGTAAAATTTCAGATATCAGCAGGGCTCGGCTCTATCAACTCATCAAAAAACACGGTATCACCATATCAGGATAATGCATTATTCCAACCGGCTTGTGTCTGAAAAAGTTAGACATTGTCTCGTTACGTTAGACAGAGTCTGATTATTTTAGACATGTGATTTTCCAATCTTTGCCGCCTGTCCGTTTAACTTATTGTAATCACAAATCCAAACGAGAATATTTTAAAAGGCATAATCTTTGCTTGAAGCAATGTTGCCATAGAAAATTTCATCATCATATAAGGTAACGAAGGATTCGGTTGTGTCCCTGATTTTCTATCAACCAATGGAAAGCGGCGTCGGAAAAAGGCTCCGAAATATTCTTGAGTCTGTGGTCCCCAAAGATCATATTGAACTTTATAGTACAATGGATGATCTTTTTGAACGTTTTCAAAATCCGATCTGCCACGGCAAGGTGACCGTGATTTTTGCCGCCACGAGAAAAGATTTTCATAGGATCTTACCTCTGAAGGATTTTTTGTCCGACATGAATCTTGTTTTAATATTGCCTGATGACAGTCCAGAGATGATGGCCGAGGCGCACACCTTAAGACCGCGCTATATTACTTGGGCGGATAGCGATTTCAGAGACATCGAAGCGGTGTTGAAAAGATTGATGGCACTGTCCAAAAACTGTTTTTAAATCGATTTGTTATAGATGCGTCGTCAATATAATTTGTTGATTATATAATAATATAAGAATTCTTATGGAGGCACAAACAGATGAGAAATGTGAAATTATCGACGAAATTGATTGGAGCATTCATTGTCATATCCTTGATCGGAGTGATTGTCGGTGGTATCGGCATTACACAGATGAAGCGGATCGACAAATCTTATTCCAATCTGTGTGACCGCTATCTCCTGGCAACAATTGAACTATCCGAGGCCAATACCGCTTATGAAATGGCGAATAGTGGCGTAAAAGGCATGGTTTTGGAAGTTGAGCCCGTCGGCATCAGTATGATTGCGGAAGATCTGAAAAAAAATCAAATGGTTCTGAAAGAAAAGCTGGCCAATTTTGAAAAAACCATCAAATCCAAAGAAACCGGGGAAGCCTTCAACCAGTTAAAAGCTAAACTGGATCAATACATGCCGATTGCTGATGAAATCGGAAAATTAGGCGTCGAAAGCCGCAAGGAGGAAGCTTACAATATATTTATCAGTCAAGCCGATCCTTTATCCAAGGAGATCCATGCCGCCTTCGTCAAGATGATGGGTGACAGTGTCAACCAGGGGAAAGTCCGGATTTCGGAAAATACCGGTATGGTAAACGGGATCATCGGCGTGATGATGATCGTGACGCTAATCGGTTTGGTCCTGTCCGTCGTCGTTGCCGTTCTGTTGACCCGCTCCATTACGCAACCGATAAACAGTGTCGCAGCCGGTTTAACTGAGGGCGCCGACCAGGTGGCATCGGCATCGTCCCAGGTCGCTTCGTCAAGCCAGAGTCTGGCGGAGGGGAATTCCCGGCAGGCATCATCGCTGGAAGAAACATCGTCCTCTTTGGAAGAATTGTCTTCCATGACCAAGCAAACCGCCGACAATGCGACACAGGCGAAATCCATGATGAACAGTGCGCGGGATATCGTGGCAAAGGTCAGCCACCACATGGAAGAAATGACGATAGCCATCCAAGACATCACGAAATCCAGTGAAGAAACCGGCAAAATTATTAAAACCATTGATGAAATCGCTTTCCAGACCAATCTGCTGGCGCTGAATGCGGCCGTCGAGGCGGCACGCGCGGGAGAGGCCGGTGCCGGTTTTGCCGTCGTGGCCGATGAGGTGAGAAACCTGGCCATGCGGGCGGCTGAAGCGGCAAAAAACACGAGCGAGCTGATTGAAAAAACGATTCAATCCGTACAAAACGGCAATACATTAACGGTTTCCACAACGGAGGCTTTTGGTGAAAATATGGAAATTGCCAATAAGATAGGGCTTCTTATTGATGAAATCGCGGCGGCCGCTCAGGAACAGGCCCACGGCATCACACAGATCAACACCGCCATGGCCAGCATGGATAAGGTCACGCAGCAAGCTGCGGCCAATGCGGAGGAATCGGCAAGCGCCTCTGAAGAAATGAATGCCCAGGCCGAACAAATGAAGGTTTTTGTCCAAGAACTTCTGAATGTTATAAACGGAACGGGAGAAACAAACGGATTACACCGTGATGACTTCAAAAAACATCCCGTAAGCCATGAAAAGAAAAAGAAGGTCCTGATGGATTTTATGAAAGATAAAACCGGCAAAGAACTTTTGTTATCCACAAAGGAAAAAAGGTGGAAATCCAAGGTTGTCAAACCGGAAGAAATCATTCCTTTTGAGGAAGAAAAATTTAAAGATTTTTAGCATGTTTTTGTAGTAGAAGTACGTTGGAAATCCGGCAAGGGGCGATAAAATCCGCCCCCCCCTCATCGCCTCTTCCGGATTTTCCGATAACGAACCATTCTATCCCACCGAAAAAAATCCCGCTTCCAGACGATATTGATTTTCCAATGAGTTCAAGCGAAAAAATATCTCAGCAGATAAAAGTAGGCGGAACTGAAAGCAAAAAGTAAAAGGCAGGGCAACCATAACCATTTGTATGACTGAGCGAGACGGCAGGAAAAGTATTGATTCGTCAGGAGCAGGCACAGATGCAGCGGAGAAAACAAAACACCGATAAAACCGCATGTCATGGCCAACATAATATAGGCTGTCATGAATTGAGTCTCCCCATAGGATTGAATCAAAAGAATCAGAATGGGGAACGTGCCGCCCACAAAGGCAATCGTTATACCCGTGACCACGCCGACAAGAAGCGGGAGCAAAGCCGTGATCAGGGTGATGGGCATGTGGTTTGTCCTGAATTCCTGACTGATAAGCGCTACGGCATGGCTGTCCTCCAGCATACCTTTAAAGATCAGAATGGCAATAACCATGTACATCATGCCCAGCAAACCCGGATTGGTTAATATCTTCCGGATATCTGTCTTGGGGCAGTTATTTTCCACCCATATCCAGCCGATCGCTATACAAAGGGCCGTAATGAGGCCGATTTCCCTCGAAACGGACCATTGCGGAAAGTAGGAAGACAGAAAAACCCCCATCCCGAGTCCGAACACAATAACAAAAAGGATGGGACTAAGCTCGTTCAGAAACGGTTTCAGCGGCGGTCTGGCCTTTAACGGAGGCCGCAAGGGCTGCGTATTGTCATTGAGGCCTCGAATGGAAAACAAACCGGAAACCATGGCTGTCACTGATAAGGGGACCATGATGGTGACGAATTTCCATAAATTAAGACCGGCAAGGGCCGTTGCCAGCAGAACCCCCGGATACAACGGCCACCAGTATTCCCAAATATGGCGGTACCAGTAGTTGATAAAACCTAATTTGTCGGATGCCAGAGCCGTTTGCTCCCCCAGTTCTTTCACCATGGGTGCGGAAAATAGCGCACCTCCGGGCATGGGTAACAGACCGATGATGGCGGGGAACATGACAAGGTTCAGTAGTTTTGAAGAAATGAGGCCTTGAAAATGAAGCAAAAGTCTTTTCATTTGACCGACTTTTTCCATGGTGCTGCTCAGCACGAGGATGAGGGCAATAATAACGGCAAGAGACATTGTTTTGGGATAGAGGACGGAAGAGGCAATGGACGATAGTATGGTTTTCGGTTTTAATCCGAAAATGACTCCCATCAATACGGAACCTAAGAGGAAAGCGTTTCCCAGGGATATTTTTCTTCTTATGGCTATCAACACAATAATAAATACCAGCATGACCTTAAGAGTAGCCGGCACATATTCTAAAATTGGCATCATTTTTTGGTCCTGAGATCTGTTGAAGATGTGAGATCACTTCCTTAACAGATCATAGTGATGAATTCAAGCAGACATGTCAGCCTAAATATTCATGGCGTTACATATTGAGACCGGGTCACCTTTGCTGCTGCAATGAGCGGTCTGATGTGCGGCAAATGTCCTTGTCAGGCGGTTGACGTATTTGTCAAAACTTTGTCAAAATGAATATCCCGATGTAGATTTTATGGATTTTATAAACAGGTGACGATTTTGCTGGTTGGATAAATGATCTTTAATGTTTTTATCCGGAACATTTTTTGCCTTTCTAAAATGGAAATTATAAAGATAAGGGGGATAACAAGAGAAAGCCGCGACCCGTAAGTCGGGGCTTTCTCTTGTTAAATCAGTCAGGCAGGGCGTTATGCCCTTTCCTGTCCGGGCGGACAAAACGATCTGCGTTGCCGGGTTTTCTAAATCATGATTTTCGAATTATATCTGATGCTTTCTTCGAGCATGATCGCATTATAGTTAAAGGCGATAAGGTCGTGCCGTCCCATCAGCGTGTATTTGGATGAAGGTCGATCCACATATTGCGTGATCCGATAGAAGGATAGAGGATCCATCAAGGCGACGGCATTTTCTTCATCTTCCGACGGCGGATCGATAATTTTCAAGTCTTTGGCCACTTTGAGTTTCCATGGCGTTGCCTTGACGATTTCATCGATATCTTTTTCATCCTGCCAGGGAAACACGTCGGCCAAATATATTTCATGGGTCTCCGGATCGAAACGGAAAACGCCTCTGTCCGTTACGAAGGCAGAGGGGCCTCCTCCAACCAAACCTGCCTTTTGCCGTGCGTTCGGACTGCCGTCAAGAAATCCGGGGTTGGTCGTGTAGTCCAGTTTCTCACGGAATTGCCGCGGATTATATTCGCCGACGTAAATGACCGATTTGGCCGACGACGAAATGTCTCCGCCGCCGCCGCTGCCGTTTATCCGGATTAACGGATTGACATAGCTGACATTGACGTTGCCGAATTTGTCTATTTGGGCAAGCCCCAGACACGCCTGGTCCATGAAGCCCCCCTGCTGGTCCCGGAACATGTCGAAAAGCCCTTGATGACACATGGCCATGTAACCGCCGGGATTGTCCGCCGGACTTCCCATGGCGGCGACACCGGCAAATCCGACATAGCCCGCCTCTGCCACAAGGATCATATTCGGCGCATGCACCATTTTGGCGATGGCGACGGTAAGAAACGAGATTCCCACGCCTCCAAAAACGCAATTCCGGTCTTTAAATTCTCTCGCACCGGTACAACATACCTTATATATAGAATTCCATTTTTCTTTTTCTGCTTTTTTTATCATTTCAGGTGTTACCTGATCATCTGCCATGGTTATATCCTCCTTTATGATTGATCCCATTGATTAGTCGGGTATGGTGTTCAAGACATGAGCTGATTTGACAGACCGTTCCAGGACTTCCCAGCCGATCTTTCCGCAAAAATCGTTATTGTCCTTACAACCGTATACCCATTCGTCCATCCACATCTTCCAGCCGTCCCTCGTCTGGGAAGACAACAGCATGTTCATCAGGGTAAAACCATCGCTTCCGTGACATCCGTAAACCGGGAAGGGCAGGCTGCTGAAAGGCAGGTAGACCACCGCATCGGTACAGTATGCGGGAATGATTGTATTGGAGGGATGTCGGTATATTTCTTCCGTCGAAACGATTTTCTCGGCAAACAGGACGACATGTTTGGCCGCCCGGGCCTTCCAGGCATCGCATCCTTCATATCCCCAAACCTGGCCATTGCCCCGCCGATCGGCCTTCTGAACGGTGATAAAGGCCACATCCAAATCGTATGATGGAATGAGGTGGATGGGCTGATCGGTATACGGGTCGTTGATCAGTTTGATCTGTTTGTTGTATTTGGGTATGTCGGTCCCAAATGAGGAGCGGTTCGGCATAAAGGGAATTTTCATGGAAGCGGCTACATATCTCAAGGAAACCTGGAAGTTGGTCCAGTCGATAACTTCCAGAGGTTTCTCGTTACCCTTATAATTCGGCGTCGTCATGACGCCCCCCAAATCAATGGGACGAGGATTGCCTTCCTGAAGGCATCTTTCCAGATTCGGCATGCTCACGATGCCTCCAACCTGTCGGTGCATAATATAGGCCGTATCAAATTGAACCAGTTGGCCCGTTCCTATCAGCATGTCTACACCTGGAGAAGCGCTTTCTTCAATGAATTTAAGGTCCTTTTGTCCCTGTCGGGCGATTTCCCGAAAAACACAATCCGATTCTCTATTGATCAAAAAGCCGCCCACGGTGAAGGACGTGCCGTCTTTCACAAAGGTCGCAACGGCTTCCTGTTCGAACATGAGCTTATACAATTTATGTTTGTAATCAACTTCTTCCGCCATGTTTTGTTTTTACCTCCTTCTGACTACTTAATATGTTGGCTGCGCAATGTGGCAATTCGCAGTTACTGACCATAACTATGACCTGTATGGACCTTGGAATTATATCGTAAGGTTTTTCGAAAATACTTTGGTGCCTAAATTGGGCTTCTATATAAATGGTTTGCCGTTTAAGGTCAAGGTCTATTGAATAAGTACTGATCGAACGGAAAATGACGGAAACACCAAGGTAAACGGCGGAAGAGACTGAAAGAGCAACCGGGATTAATATATTGAATCTCAAGAAGATTTTCGCGGGTGTATCATGGCAAATTTTCGATCATTCCTGATCATGATTCATCTGTTACCGCGCAATCAATCCTTTCTTTATTCGAGATAGCAAATGGATTTTTGCGTTTTGGGGTCCGCCACAACTTTTGCCGACCGCCCGTTCGTCGCCTGGATCAGATCGATTACCTTAATAAAGGGCGCAAATTTTTCCGCTTCCGGCAGGATATCACAAAGGGTGTTCGGCATGTTGTCAAAGAGTTCCACGTTGAAATCGGCATCGGGATCGGCCGGATAAACCGGTAGATAAATAATCTGGGCCTCGACCAGATCAAGAAAAAAATGCGTTCCGTAAGACACTTCCGGAACGTGCCCGGCCTCTTCGCGGGCGATTTCCACCAGGACCGAGGTATTGTTGATGTCGGCATAAGAAACATTGACACCCAGATCGATATTGCTGCTTCCCCATCGCCCCGGCCCCATCATAATGATTTTATCCTGAATGATTTGAGGATGTTCATTGATTTTGCCGACGATACGGCCCAGAGATTTCTTGATGTCCGGCGATTCGATGGCGGCGTATTTTTTCGGATCGATGTAGAGGATGTGACGAATGCCCGATTTGATGCCGCTGCTGATGGTGCGGTTGGCCTTAAAGAGGATCCGCTCCCGGGGAATATCGGCAGGAAGCTCAATGGCCTCCGACAAGCCGGGCACCCGCATGGGACGGCACTGAAGAAGATTGATACGAACCCGCCCGCTGTCATCAATAAACGCCGTGAATTCCGTGTCGAGGGGATGGTTGTAAGCTTTGGTCAGGGTGGTCAGCATGTTGTCGATGATCGGGACGAAGTCCGTACGGTTGATTAGATTGTTGAAGGTCATGATGAAATGCTGCCGGGTGTTCTCCAGACGCCCGATCATGGGATCGGACAGATAGCCGTCTTCGAGCAGTGATACCATCAGGTGCAAATTCGGGTAATCCCGGTCCGCGAGGATGTCTTCGATGGGTTTGGTTTCGAGGCTGTTTGCCTTCAGATCGATAAGGTCTACATCCCATTGGGAATACTTTGTGATTCTTAAACCCGTCTCCGGTCTCAATTGCGGGTGACTGACGGCGATCATGCGCGGATAGTCATCCCCCACGCGGTTCACAGCCCGGGTTCCCAACCCGAAGACGAGGCGGATCATGCCTTTTTGCGGATCGATGCGATCGGTCCAGGCGTAAAGATTATGGGAAAACGCCACACCGGCGAGGGATGGGAAAAAATAATTTTTATAAGGCATGCCGGAAACGCGCTGAACCAGGATGGCCATTTGTTCGTCGTTTTCTCCGAGGCCTCTCGCCCGGCGATAGGTCAGGGCATCGGGGTTCAGGGCGCTGGCATAAACCAGTTTGACGGCGTTCATGAATTCCTTCAGTCGTTCATCCGGACTTCCCTGATTGGCGCAGAATTCGCTGCGGTATTTGCCGGCGAAGGCATTTCCGAAACTGTCTTCCAAAAGGCTGCTGGACCGGACGATAATAGGCGCCTGGCCGAAATAGTCCAACATGTCCCGAAACTGCTCCACAATCTGCGGCGGGAACCCGCCTTCCAAAAAGCGCCGTTCCACTTCATCAAATTCTTCGCGGGAGATGTGGGAACTCCTCGACAGCTGTAAGCGCATCCGGAACAGGTCGTTGTTGACCAGGAAGGTAAAAAAAACATCCGATCCGATATAGAAAGAATCATGGGTTTCCAGGATTTGGGAAAAGTCCATGTCTCCTTTGCTTTTCAGCAGGACTTTTCTCGCCAAGAGCATGCCTGCAGCCTTGCCTCCGATCCGGCCCGATCCGATGAGGCGGTCCCGGACGGCAAAAAGATCGTCGAGATCGAGATAGGTGTCGGTCAGCCGGTTGAATTCCGGATGGCTGCCGATGATCATGCGGGTCAGTTCCTGCTTGAGCGCTGTGAATTCAGGCGTCATGCCGGACTCCTGCCGGCAGACTTCCCGGTTCTGGATCAATTTTCTGAAAACACTTTCCCAAGGGGCGATGGAATTGGCCGTGATATGCAGCGGCTTTCGGCTGGCCGATGCGGAAACCCAGGCGGCTTCACCGCTTTGAAACAGAGGCGACCATTTGTTTCCCGACATCAAATGGGGTAGAAACATTTGGGGCGTATATCGGTCCCACACCTTGAGCGGGTGGATGTACATGTTTTCCTGGACATGATAGACGTCCAGCAGCACCTGGGTGGTATCGCGGATCCGGGCCACGGCGCTGTGGGCGTGCTGTCCCCGGGTCAGGGCAAAATAGGCCACCGTATCCAGCTCAAAGAGAAAGGGGCAGGTC
The DNA here is from genome assembly GCA_016928025.1 of Deltaproteobacteria bacterium. GTDB lineage: Bacteria > Desulfobacterota > Syntrophia > Syntrophales > JAFGHS01 > JAFGHS01. The sequence continues at coordinate 95,715 of JAFGLN010000015.1, read as the reverse complement.
ACCTGAAAAAAGTTCGCCAGCAGTTCGTCGGTCGCCCATTCGACGACGAGGGCGGACAGATTATCAAAGACATAGAAAACCTCTTTGCCCAGGTTTTCAATAATATTGTGCACTTCACCGCTGAAGGCATCGAAGCCGGCCTGGGGGTCCACCTCAATGATTGAAAGGCCTTCGACCGGTTTGAGGATCGGCTCATGAGGGGCAAAACGCAGATAGACGCACGTCCGTTCGTCCTGCAGGGCCTGATGAACAAAAGGTTCTGTAAAATGAGCGTAATCATCGAGACTATCGACCTGCCAAACGACATTGTCACCGAGGCGAAGTTCTTGAATGACCTGGTCCAAAGCGGATATGCCGCTTTTTACGTTTCTGGCGGTCCTGTCCATCTTCCAGTAAATATTTCCTTTATTCAACGTTTTTCTTTTTTTTATGAACTTCCTCTATTAAATCATCTGGAAAAAAATATTAAGAAAAAAATATTCAAATGATATAGTGTACCGGTCGTTTTATCGATTTTCACTTTAGAGAGGAAGGGTTATGCCGGTTTATGAATACAACGCGCTAGATGCCCGAGGTCGAAAAATGCAGGGCCTCATTGATGCGGGCAGCATTGTTGCCGCCCGGCAGAAACTGAGGGAAAGCGAGATATTCCCCGTCGAACTCATAGAGACGGCGGACGAAAAAAAAGGCGCAATTCCCGTCAAGGCGACTTGGGGTTTGCCCAGGAAGATCAGACTGCGGGATATTTCCTCCATGACCAGGCAATTGGCCACTCTCCTGGGAGCGGGACTTCCCCTGGTCCAGTCACTGTCAACCCTCGTGTCGCAAATCATGCATCCCGAATTGAAAAAGACCCTGGCCCAAATCAAAGACGATGTTAATGAAGGAAACAGCTTTACGCAATCGCTGTCTCATTTTTCGCGTGTTTTCCCCCCTTTTTATATTAATATGGTACGGGCGGGAGAGGCGTCGGGCACACTCCATCTTGTTTTGGAAAGACTGGCGGACTTCACGGAAGGGCAGCAGGCCCTGCAAACGAAAATCAGATCGGCGATGGCCTACCCCATTTTTATGTTTTTTATCGGTTCGGCCGTTCTTTTATTTCTTATTACTTTCGTCGTTCCCAACATCACTCACATGTTCAGCGAGATGCACCAGACCCTTCCTCGCATTACCGTATTTCTCATCACGGTCAGCCGTTTTTTTCAATCGTTTTGGTGGTTTATTTGTCTTTTGATCATGGTTATGATTTTCGCTTTTCGATATGCCATCACAAAAACGGAAAAAGGGCGTTATGCCTGGGATCGATTGAAAATCAAAGCGCCCCTCTTTGGTCCGATCAGCGAAAAAATCGCCATGGCGAGATTCAGCCGGACCCTGGGGACGCTCCTGCAAAGCGGGGTTCCTTTGCTGTCCGCCTTGCAGATTGTCAAAAACGTCGTCAATAATCAGCTTATCGCCGATGAGATCGGGTGCGCGGCAAAGGCCGTCGAAGAAGGACAAAGCCTTTCGTCAACCCTTGCCGTGAGTGGTCTGTTCCCGCCTGTGACGGTGGAAATGATTTCCGTGGGCGAACAAAGCGGCAATATGGAGAGCATGCTTTATAAGATTGCCGATGCCTATGAAAAAGAATCGGAAGCCGGTGTGGTATTGATGACCTCCATGTTGGAGCCGGTGATGATTCTCGTCATGGGTCTTATGGTCGGGTTTATTGTCATTTCCGTTTTGTTGCCTATTTTTGAGATGAATCAACTGGTGAGGTGACGAAGCGAGAAAGATTTAATAATATGGAGGTAGATATGAACAGAAGAACCGATGAACGGGGCTTTACGCTCATCGAGCTCATGGTCGTTATTGTGATTTTGGGGATTCTGGCCGGTTTGATCGTTCCCCGGATCATGGGACGACCCGATGAAGCGAGACAGGCGAAAGCCCGGATTCAAATTGAAAGCCTCGGGACGGCCCTGAAATTATACCGATTGGATAACGGCGCCTATCCGACGACGGAACAGGGTCTGCAGGCGCTGGTTGAACCGCCTGCCGTCGGACAACTCGCTAAAAGTTGGCGGCAGGGAGGTTATCTGGAAAAAGGGAAAGTGCCCAAAGACCCTTGGGATCGCGACTTCGTCTATCTTTCTCCCGGGGCGCATGATGAGTTTGATCTAAGCTGTCTGGGTGCCGACGGGGAAGTCGGCGGCGAGGGGAAAAATAAGGATATCAATAGCTGGGATGTCGAATAACAAAGGCTATACACTCATTGAGCTTGCCGTTGTGGTTTTTCTCATCGGTCTCATGCTGACCTTTGCGGTGCCGCGCGTCAGAGACGTCCTTTTGGAAGACGATCTTAAAACAGCGGCCAGACAATTGACCGGCGCCGTAAAGGAATTGAGAAGCGAGGCCGTCCGTGAGCAGGTTGACTACATTATCCGTTTTGATCTGGACAGTGGGGAGTATTGGCGCTACAGCGTCGATATGACGGCGGAAAAAAAGGACGAATTAAAAAAACGGTCCGTTCGCCTGCCGAATGGGGTTGAAATTGCGGACATGTATCGGGTCGGCTCAACAAAACTCGCCGAAGGAGAGGCGCAAATGGTATTGTTCAAAAAAGGCTATGTCCAACCGACGGTTATTCATTTTTTAAAAGATAACAAGTATTTAACGGTTTTCATTACGCCCTTTCTGGCGGAAGTGAAGGTCTACGATCGTTATATTGATTTTGATGAATTGAAGTCTTCGTAACATAGGATTCAAGGTTCAAGGAGCAAGGGGAGAGGTGCAAGGTGCAAGGTTCAAGGTGCAAGGAGCGAGGGGCAAGGGGTTTTACCCTGCTTGAAGTGATGATTGCCATGTCCATTCTGGCCATTGCCCTGGTAGCGGTTTTTCAATCCCAGTCACAGAGCCTCTCGATGAAAAATGACGCCAGATTTGCGACGACGGCCGCCCTTCTGGCTCAGGGGAAAATGGCGGAGTTGGAGGCGGCCTCCGCAAGGGATCTGATGTCGGGCCGCGGTGATTTCGGTGAATTATTTCCGGATTATATCTGGGAAGTCGTCGTCGGGGAATCAGCCGTTCAGGATTTAAAGCGAATCGAACTGGTCGTCGTCCACAACAAGATGCCGGTTAATAATACCTATCAGATTGTGTTTTATAAGTATTCAGCTATTTAACGCCATGAAAAAAACAGCCGGATTTACCCTTATCGAGCTTCTTCTTGCGATATTCATTCTCACCGTCGTGGTTACAACCATTTACGCCGCTTTTTCCGGAACTTTCAGAATCGTCAAGGATTCCGAATACAGCGGCAATGTCTATGCCATGGCCAGGATCGCGATGGACAGGCTGACGAGGGACATGGAAGGTATTTGTAATTATGGCGGGAATCCGGAATTTGTTTCCCGGTTTTCCGACTCCGGAGATATGGACAGCGTGGAAGTGTCTTTCCGTTCGAATACCCATGTGAGTTTTGACGAAAATAGTATTGCCGAGAGCCTGTTGACCATTGTTTATCGTCTGGAGAAAGACGAAGAAACGGATACGTTTGTCCTGTTACGGGAAGAAGTCCTCAAGATAAGAGATGACATTAATACCGACGACAGGCAGAAAACCGGATTTGTCTTATGCGACCGCATCCAGGCGGTCGACTATAAATTTTATGATAGTAAAGGCAATGAATATGATTACTGGAATTCCTCAGCGGGTCCGGCGATCCAGAAAGGCAAAGTGCCGACTGTGGTGTACATCTGCTTTTATATTGTTAATCCGGAGGATGAGGAACAGCCGTATACGTTTGCAACCAAAATCTTCATTCCCCTTTCCCAGGGAGCATCATGAGGCTAAGATCTTTGAGCAATAATCGCGGTGTGGCCTTGATCATCGTCATTTTGATGATCAGTATCATTATTGCCGTTACCCTTGAACTCAACCGATCTTCGCGGTCGTCCATCCATGAGTCCGCCAATCTGGCCGATCAAATCCGTTTGAAATACATTGCTAAATCCGGCTTCAACCTGGGGGTGGCCGTATTGTTGGATGATAAAAATCCGGGCTTTGACGCCCTGAATGAAGACTGGGCGGTTCCGGAAATGATGGCGACCCAAGCGGCCGATCTTTTCGATAAAGAATCCCTGCAGGTTACCATCGCCGATGAATCCGGCAAGATACCCATTAACAAGCTCGTCACCGGCAACGCCTATAACGTGTCCGTTAAGGACATTCTCGTGAGGCTTTTAAAACAGCCGGAAATTGGATTGGAAGCGCAGAAGGCCGAGGCCGTTGTGGATTCCATAAAAGACTGGATCGATGCGGATGACGAAACAACGGGTGACGGTGCGGAAAGCGGTTATTATAAAAGTCTCGATAAATCGTATCCTTCCAAAAACAAACTGCTTGATTGCATTGACGAAATATTGATGATAAAAGGGGTGACCGGGGAGTTGTATAACGGCTCAAAAGACGCCCCGGGCATCAAAATGTTCCTGACCGTTTACGGTGATGGAAAGATTAATATCAATACGGCGCCCAAACCTGTTTTGCGGGCGCTCTTTGATATTCCCGCCGATACGGCGGACCAGCTGGATGCCTATCGCAAAGAAGAAGGGCGGGACCTGGCCGGTCCGGACTGGGTTAGAAATATACCCGGTATGCGTGACGTAATGATTAATTCGGCATTCATTACGACGAAGAGCAATGATTTTGAAATATCCGCCGTCAGCCGTCTCAACAAGATGAAAGGTCAGGCCTCCGGCGTGATCAGACGGAAGATTGGTGATCGTAACGTCATGGAATTATTATCCTGGAAAGTGGAATGATGTCTCTTAAAGTCTTGGGTCTTGATATGGGTGATTCCGCCGTCAAAGCGGTTCTTGTTGCCCGCAGCATGGCCGGTCGATCAAGAATCTTGGCCGCGGATGTTATTCCGGTCGATGAAGACGGCGGCATCAAGGCGGCCCTGGACCAATTATTTAAGAAAGAACTATACGGTAACGCGACCTGTGTCGTATCTCTGCCGGCGAAAGCCTTATCCTACCGTTCTTTGCAGCTTCCTTTCCGGGATAAGAAAAAAATCGAGCAAACCATTGCTTACGAACTCGATCCGATGATTCAATCATCCATCGATGATGTTTATTATGATTATGTCAGGAGGGATGAGTCGGGCGGATCGTCTATCTTCGCCGCGATGGTTTCCAAGACCTTTCTTGATGAAAGGCTCCGCCTCCTGGCCGGCTATGTTAAGCATATAACGGCTATTGAGGCCGATGCCGTTGTCAGTGCCTTGAAGCTGTCTCCCCAACTTGCCGACAGGGAAAGCTATATGCTGTTGGATATCGGCATAACCCATACCGTTGCCGTTTTTCTGAGCCGGGGTCGCGTCCTGCAAATGAGATATTTTAATTTTGGGGCAACCCTCCTAACGGAAAGAGCCGCCCGCTTCATCGGGGAGTTAAAGAATACGATGGAGTATTTGATTTGGCAGGGTATTTTGGAAACGTCACCAACCCGGCTGTTCCTGACGGGGGGAGGGGCCTTGGTGGACGGCATTGAGGACGGTCTTGAAGATGCGTTTTCCATTCCCCTGACCAAACTTGATTTCATGGGAGACGGTTCCATTGATTGCGAGGAACCGGTCAAGAAGGAATGGCGGTCTGCCGTCATGAACCAGGCTTTGGCCCTGGCGACCCGGTCGGCGGATCAGGGCAGCGGTTTTAATTTCAAACGGCGCGTCACGGAAGCAACGCGAAGCTATGACGAAATCAAAAAAGATCTGCGATGGATCGGCACGGTGGTTCTCTTTATTATTTGTTTAGGACTCGTCGATGTCTATATGGACTATCGTTTTTCTCAATCGAAGCTGGATAAGCTGAAACAAGAAGTCATCACCGAATTCAAGAAGTACAGTCCTGAAACCACCAGAATCGTCGAGCCGATTTCACAGCTCAAGGTCGGCATCGATCAAGCCAAAAAAATAACGGCGGGCATCTCCACATCGCAATCGGAGATCAGTGTGCTGGGTATGCTGAAGGAAGTGTCCACATTGACGCCTGCTTCGGTCGAACTGCTCATCAGAGCTTTCAATTTTGAAAACGGTGTCGTCAGCATCAAGGGCCAAACGAAAAATTTTGATTCCGTCGACGCAATTAAAAATGAAATCGCGCAATCGAAATATTTTAAGTCCGTAACGATCGGTGCCACGAACCTGATGAAGCAAGGAGATAAAGTTGAATTTGATTTGAGGATAGAGGTCCGGTGATAAAAAATTTTTGGAATAACCTGACAATAAGCCAAAAGTACTATCTTGGTGCCGGTTTGATGATTATTTGCGGGGCCATGATTTTCCAGTTTGTGATTTCCCCCTTTTTCGAGGCGAAAGAGCGGATCCAGCGATCTCTAACAACCAATGAAAAGACCCTTGTGGAGCTGAAGAGGCTGGGTGCCGAATACCGGCTGTTAAAACAGAAGTCATTGGAAGTGCAACAGGTTCTGTCGCAAAGGCCTCGAGACTTCACCCTTTTCTCCTATCTGGAGAAAAAAGCCGGAGAAGCCGGTGTTAAAGCGGGCATAAAGTATATGAATCCCCTAAAGGGCAAAACGGTCGGGCCCCATGAGGAGACGGCCGTCGATATTCAATTGGAAAAAATGACCCTCAGGGAATTGACGAATTTTCTTTATCTGGTTGAATCACCCCATGAATTGATCAAAATCAATAAAATTTCCATCCAGAAAATGAAAGAGAGCCCCGAATATCTGACCGCATTGATTCAGGTGGTGACGTATAAAACCCTAATAGACGAAATGTTGACCCTCACTACGGATCGTAAGTAAGATGAAATACAAGTTGAACAAGCAAATTATAGGCTATACGGCGTTCGGCTTAATCATGTTGGCGGTTTTTCTGTACCTGCGTTTCCCCGGCAGGGTCATCAGTGATTACATCACAGCAATGGTCTCAGCCCGGCATCCTGAGGCCGTTCTGTTCATCGGCACCTTAAATCCGGATTTTCCGCCGGGCGTCAAAATGGAGAATATTGCCTGTGGATTAAAAAAGAATCCCACAGCGACGATGAATATGAACAGCCTGAATGCAAGGATCGGATTGCTTGACGTCTTCAAAGGGGAAACGACCCTCTTTTTCAAAGGGAATACGTATGGGGGCGGTTTGGAGGGGCGAATTAACTTCGCGCATTTCATGTCTTTGTCAAAACCGGTTCATTTTGAGATCAGGTTAAACAATTTGGGATTGGATCAATGCGCCTATCTGAAAGAGTTGCTGAAACATCAAATCGCAGGAACGTTAACGGGTGCTTTTGTCTATCGATACGATTATGAACGCAAAGGGGCAAAAAATGGTGAAGGGGAGTTTACCCTTTCCAACGGCAGCTATCCGTTGCGAGAGAGACTGTTGGGATTTGAAAAAATTGATTTTACCAGGATAGAAGGGAAAATCGCCATAAAGAACAACGCGTTGAAAATTGACAGGATAAAGATGATGGGGCCCGAGTTTAACTGCACCCTGCAAGGGGATATTACCTTGAACGAAGATATTGAATCCAGCACGATCAACATGAACGGCACCATTGAAATCGCCGGGTCGGGCACTAAAAGGATGAAAGTTGCCATTGGCGGTATATTGGGCAATCCGACGGTAAGATTGATGTAGGGGATAGGTTCAAGGAGCAAGATTAAATTCTGTTTGGGCGGCAAAGGGCAAGAATATTGAATACAGGTCAACGGATAATCGAAAAAATGACACCCCAAGGTTCAAAGAGATTCAATCCGGGAGGGGTCCACCTTTCTCTTTCCGGTTTGCAATCACTGAAATACAAGCCGGCTCTGATCATTCTTTTTATAACGGTGGTGGCCTATTTGGCTGTTGACATCTTTTATAAATGCCTCAGTCTTTCGATGATGAGCATTCAGACGGAAACGGTCGTAGCTGTACCGTTCAAGGAAAAAGCGCCGATCGCCAAAGAGCCCTTTGAGGACTATAAAGCCATTGTGGAACGGAACCTATTCGATTCAGCGGACCGGGCCGTGACTGACAAGCAACCGGATAACACCATACAACCGGCGTCGGATATTGCAACGCTTTATGATCTGCGAGGAACTGTGGCCGGCGATGAGAAATTCGGGTTTGCGATTTTGGAAGAAAAAAGTAAAAGAAAACAAGACCTCTATCGGGTAGGGGATTCTCTTGGCGGCGGGAAGATTACGAAGATTCTGAGAAATTCCATTATTGTCAACATCCGTGGAGAGGAAAAAATCTTGAAGATTGCCGAGACCAAAGAAGGCCCCATCCTTTCGCCGAGCCCGGCTGTTGCGCGAAGCGCGGCGCCGTCTGCGGGAGAGACGTCCGGCACCATTGTGGTGAACCGCAGCGAAATCAACAGTTGGATGAAGGATATCGGCACCTTGTTAAGCCAGGCCAAGGTCAGACCCTACTTTTACCAGGGGGCGCCGGCGGGCTTTCTGGTAACGAATATCCGGCCGGGAAGCGTGTATCAAAGGCTGGGTATCAACAACGGTGATATTATAGAAGGGGTGAACGATAAAGATATCAAGACCGCCGACGATATGATGAGTTTTTATAATACCATGAAGGGAGCGTCCAGTATGTCGCTCAATATCAAAAGGCAGGGAAGGCAGGAGACATTGAATTATGTTTTTCGATAGTTCCGGCAATGTTGAGGCCGTTACGGGGCACTAAACAAGAATGTATACAACCCACTTCGGCCTGAAAGAAAATCCGTTCAACCTTTCCCCCGATCCGCGATACCTGTTTTTGAGTCCTCAGCACGAAGAGGCGTTGAACAGTCTTATCTATGGAATTACGGAAAGGAAAGGATTCATCCTTGTGACCGGCGATATCGGTACGGGTAAAACAACGATTTGCCGTGCTCTCCTTGCCGACCTGGACGGGTCGGTTGATAGCGCCCTGATTTTTAATTCGGCCCTGTCGGATATCGAACTGTTGGCGACGGTCAATCAAGAACTGGGCATTTCGGTTGGACCGGGGAGAAAATCGAAAAAGCGCTGCATCGATGCCTTAAATAAATATCTGCTCCGTCAATTTTCTCGTAACAGAAACGTCGTTCTCCTGATCGATGAGGCGCAGAATCTGGCTCCCGGGACGCTGGAACAGGTCCGCATGCTTTCCAATCTCGAAACGGTGGAAGAGAAACTCATGCAAATCGTCCTCATCGGCCAGTCGGAATTGCAGGATATGCTGAAAACGCCGTCACTCAGACAGCTCAACGAGAGAATCACGGTGCGGTTTCATCTCCAGGCCCTCAACGAAAAAAGTGTGAAAAGCTATATCCGGCATCGACTGATTGTGGCCGATGGCGAAAATAAAGTGGCGTTTACCTGGGGCGCCCATAAACTGATCTATCATTATTCCTTAGGGAATCCCCGGCGCGTCAACGCGATTTGCGATCGGGCGCTGCTGATTGCCTATACGAAAAACCGTTTTAAAATCGATGCCTGGATCATCCGGATGGCGATTAAGGATATCGGCATGAGCTACTTTAGCGGCAGAAAATACGGCCATTGAAAACGGAAAAGGTTCTTATTGCCGTTTGGATGAATGTTTTCGCTAGGAGAACAAAGGGATAAGGCGTTTCCTTAATTCATGCAAATCCCTTGACTTAAATAAAAATGAGTTATATCAACGACGCTTTAAGAAAAGCCCAAAGTGAAAAAAACAGCCGCTACGGACATTATGGGAATATGATCCGGACGGGACCGGTTGCCGGAAAAGATCACGCCTTCGGGCGACGAACCATCGGCTTGGCGGTCCTTGTTGTCGTTCTGTTATGCGGAGGCGTGGCGTTTTACGTTTATCAGAATCACGGGGCCGCAATATCGGTTCGGGAACAGCCGGCTGCTCATCCTGCGACGGGGCCTGATGCAGGCGCGTCTCCGGTTGCGGAGCGTCTGATCGATAAAAAATGGGAAGCGCCGGTGGTGGATCTGACGGCAAAAGCGGCGCATATTTATCGGGACGCACTGGACAGGCAACGGCAGGGCCGTCTTACCGAGGCGGCGACTTTGTATGAAAAAACTCTGACGCTGGACCCTGAACATATCCACGCCCTGAATAATCTTGGCGTCATTTATATGAGCCAAAATAAAAATGACCAGGCTGTCAATGTTTTTACCAGGGCGATTGCCTGTAAAAAGGATTATGTCGATCCCTATTATAATCTTGCCTGTCTGTATGCCAGATTGAATAAAATGGACGACGCGTTTAATTCTTTGAAAAAGGCCGCGTCCATCAATGTTGAGATACTTGAGTGGGCGGGAAAGGATGCCGATCTTAAGAATTTACGCAAAACACCTGATTTTAAAAGTCTGATCGAAATACGGGGGAATCAATGACGCCAATCATGTCGATTATTTTGACGAATAAAATTAAATTGCTGAAAATTACCCCATGGATGTTTTTGTTCATAATTCTGTCTTGTTTTGTTTTTCTCCAGTCCACGGCGGTTTTTGCCGCCCGTATCGCCGGTGAGGAGCAACCGGTTTCCACGTCGAATAAGCAGGACAATTCATCAGCAGATGAAGCACAGACAGGGAAAACGAAAGCGGCCAGGCCTTCTGTGCCCTTGCATCCACAAACACAGACACCCGCTCGTCAAGAAACTCAATCGGCAACCCCATTGCCGCCGCCTGCGACGGTCAGACCGTTACCGCCGTCTGCTCAGCCTGTTCCTGTCGCTCGGCCGCCCGCACCGGTTGGCGCTTCCGAAAGAAGCGCGCCTTCACAAGTTCAACAGTCGCCGACGGGTGCTTCCCCGCCGTCTTCACCGGGTTCGGCGCCTGCCAAAGATACCCGGTATGTCACCATCGACTTCGACAATGTGGATATTCAGGTTTTTGTGAAATTTATCAGTGAGTTGACGGGGAAAAATTTTATTATCGACGACAAGGTCAAGGGCAAGGTGACGGTCATTTCCCCCAAAAAAATAGCCGTCGACGATGTTTATAAAGTGTTCGAATCGGTTCTCGAGGTTTACGGGTTCGCCACGGTAGAGGCGGGCGACGTCATCAAAATCATACCGACCGTGGATGTCAGGGGAAAGAAGGTTCAGACCCTGCTCCAGAACGAGAAGGTCGCCGTCGAAGACCGGATCGTCACCCAGATCATCTCACTGGAGTATGCCGACGCCAATGAGATGAAAAAGGTATTGGACCCTCTCATTCCCCGGTCGAGCGTGATTATCTCCTATCCGCCGACGGGCATGCTGGTGATCTCCGACGTCCTGTCCAATGTTAAGAAACTGCGCGAGATTATTTCGGCCCTGGATGTCAAAGGCGTCGGCGCGCAGATCACTTATCTTCCCCTTCATTATGCATCGGCGACGGAGTCGGTTAAATCACTTAACGCCATCTTTCAGCAGCAGCAGAAAGGGCCTTCGCCGATCCGCATCGTCGCCGATGACCGGACGAATTCGCTGATCATGATGGCCAGTGAATCGGATACGGCCAATATCAAGGAGTTGATCGACTTAATGGACCGGGAGATCCCCCAGGCGGGCACGCTGCTCCATATTTACCGTCTGCAGAACGCCAACGCCGAGGATCTGGCCAAGGTCCTCATGAACCTGCCGAAGGATTCCAAGGACGCCGCCCAGAAGGGCAAGTCGCCGGTCCTTTCCAAGGAGGTCAATGTTATTCCGGACAAAGCCACCAATACCTTGATTATCACGGCGGAGCGGGCCGATTACCTGATCCTGGAGGACGTCATCAAAAAACTCGATGTGCCCCGGCCTATGGTCTATATCGAGGCCCTGATCATGGAGGTGTCGCTTAATAAGGACTTTAAATTGGGCGTGGAATGGAGTGCTTTGAAAGATACCGGAAAGATTACCGATTTATACACGGTAGATAGTGCAGGCAGTGCGATCCCGGCCCGAAGCGGGGCTTTCATCAGCTCCAGTGGCTCTGGCACGGTGATGCCGGGGTATGATGCGTCTACAGGTATCGTATCGTTTCCCAGCGGCTTTTCCGTCGGCATTCTGGGTGCCGGCATCAAAATAGGAAATGTTGTATTCCCCAGCATCGGAGCCGTGCTTCAGGCGTATCAGACCGATGAGGATGTTTCGATCCTCTCCACGCCCCAACTGTTGACCGTCGACAATGAGGAGGCGGAAATCAATGTCGGCGAGAACCGCCCCTATCTCACCAGGCAGGAAACAACATCAACGACATCCTATGACTACAGCACCTATGAATACAAGGATGTCGGCGTCATTCTCAAGATCACTTCCCATATCAACGATGAGAGTTTTGTCCGTCTCAAGGTGGACCAGCAGGTGACGCGGGTCGTTTCCGCAACGACGTCCACGCTGCCCGTGACGCGCAAGCGAACGGCGAAAACAACGGTCGTCGTCAAAGACGGCGAAACGGTGGTCATCGGCGGGCTTGTCGGGGACACGACGGATGTGGCTACCTACAAAGTACCGTGCCTCGGCAATATCCCCCTCTTGGGATGGCTGTTTAAAACCGTGGACAGAAACAAGGAAAAAACCAACCTCTTTGTGTTCATCACGCCCCATATCATCCGGAACCAGGAGGATGCCGCCGTCATATCAGAGAAAAAGAGGGGAGAAGTCGGCCGGGTTCAAGATGGTGTGATAAAAATGTATGAGAAGAAACCCTCGAAAAAAGATGAGAAAGGGAATTGATGGGTCATGGATCTCCAGGCGCGGCTCCTTCAGTCCGGCGTGACCGAAGAAAAACTTGCCGAAATCCGTAAGCTTTCCCAGGCCGGGGGGGTGAGTATCATCGAGTTACTGACACAAAAGAAAGCGATTGGGGAAGAACAGCTTCTCGATGCCGTCAGTGCCCAGTTCAATATCCCTTTTTGGCCCCAACTGCCTACGGATCACATGAATACCGAATTTACGGGTTTGTTTTCCATTCAATACCTGAAGAAACATAAAATGATCCCTCTGGAAACGGACGGCGGTTTTTTTGTGGCTGTTACCGATCCGACGAATTTCCAGCCAGTTGACGATCTCTGCCGGTTGTTGGGAAGGAAAGATTACCGGCTGGTCCTTTCCACCCATGAGGCGATAACAGCCGCCATCAACATGGCCTACGATCTAAGCCGGAGCACGGCCAAGGAATTCTTCCGGGAGATGAACGAAGAGTCTACGGACAGCCTTATCTCCGAGATTGAAGATACGGGCGATCTATTAGACGAAACAAGCGATGCGCCCATCATCAAGCTCGTCAACCTGCTTTTATCGGGGGCCATCAAAGACCGGGCGAGCGATATTCACATCGAACCCTATCAGAGCGCCCTCAAAGTCCGTTACCGCATTGACGGCGTCCTTTACGACATATTGAGTTTGCCTCGAAAGATTCAGTCTCCTTTGACGTCGCGCGTCAAGATTATGGCCAAGCTCAACATCGCCGAAAAGAGACTGCCCCAGGACGGCCGAATCGAGATAAAAGTCGCTGACCGCAGCGTCGACATCCGTGTATCCGTCATTCCGACCGCCTTCGGCGAGCGGGTGGTCCTTCGTCTCCTGGATAAAACAGCCTCTATTCTCGAACTTTCCGATCTCGGGATGGACCGGGACACCATCAGGTCCTTCAATAAGCTGATCAAGGCACCCTTCGGCATCGTACTCGTTACGGGGCCCACAGGCAGCGGCAAAACGACGACGCTGTATGCGGCCCTGTCCAGCATCAATCATCCGGATATCAATATCATTACCATTGAAGACCCGATCGAATACCAGATAGAGGGGATCGGGCAGATACAGGTCAATCCGAAGATAGCTCTGACCTTTGCGGCGGGACTCCGTTCGATCGTGCGCCAGGACCCCGATGTGATTCTGGTCGGGGAAATCCGGGATCGTGAAACCGCCGAGATTGCCATTCAGTCCTCACTGACGGGCCATCTGGTTTTTTCGACCCTGCACACGAACGATGCCGCCAGCGCCGTAACCCGCCTGATCGATATGGGCATTGAACCGTTTCTGGTAACGTCGTCGGTTATCGCCATTGTGGCCCAGAGACTGGTCCGGGTCCTCTGTCCCAAATGCAAGGAAGTGCATATTCCCGACGACGAATCCCTGGAAAATATCGGCATCCGGAGAGAAACGCTGCGGGATCGCGCCATCTTCACGAAGAAAGGCTGCCAGGCCTGTATGAATACGGGTTATCGGGGCCGGACGGCGATCTTCGAGGTAATGATCATTGACGAAGGACTGAAAAGACTGATTTTAAAAACCTCAGACTCCAATCAGATCAACGATGAAGCCGTCCGGCGGGGGATGACCACGCTGCTGGACGATGGTGTCCGAAAGGTCTTGGCCGGTATCACCACCATTGAAGAAGTTCTGCGGGTCACGAGGATTTTAAAGCGGGACAGCGATTTTATTGAATAAACGATCATGATGGAAGGATAATCCTATGCAATCAGGTCAAAAAAGATCAATCGGATTTATCATATCCCTGTTCGTAGGGTTTCTGCTGCAGGGTGCGGTGCTCGCGACGGAGGTCTATCTGCAAAATGGAAAAGGTAAACCCGGACAAATCGTTGTCTGCCCCGTCGTGATTGATGATGTAAAAAATTTGGCCGGGATTAAGCTGGTTTTGAAATATGATCCAGAATTACTGACATTTAAGGAAGGGGCCAATACGAAACACAGCCGTTCTCTCATGCATGTCATTAATGATAAAACCCCCGGGAAACTGATCCTCGTTATGGCCGGCGCCAAAGGGATCGGCGGCAAAGACCTGAATATCATGGTGCTGAAATTCATGATTAAAAAAAATAAAACCGATAATCCTTCAAACGACGGAAAACAAAATGCGCGATTGGACATTACGGAAATTCAATTGATGGATGATCAGCTCAAGGAAGTAAAAGCGAAAACAAAATCGGGTGTTATATCGATCTTGCCGTAGGTTTCCGAAACGCTTGCAAGGTTAAAACACATTATAAATATAACCCATAACATAATGAGCCGGGAATAGTTCATTTTTATTCTGCTCCCTCAATAAATTATCTTGATTTTTAAAGCTTATTTTAGTACATTTCCACATCGAGATCGATTTTTCAAGGACAGCGCTATGAATAGGAAAAGGGCCGGGAAATACATAGCCGTGTTGATGGTATTCAGCCTCATGGTGACAAGCGGCAGTGTGCTGCTTCCCCGGGGCGATGTCATGAAAGACGGGAATGTCGATCTGGCGGATGTTATCGTGTCGGTCCGTCAGATTGTCCATGCCGCGAAGGACGGCATCGCCCTCAATGGAGGGATGGAAAACGCCATCACCTCTTTTTCTATCGTCGCCGGTTTACAAAAAGTTCTGAAATCCAAAGGGGATATCTTCGCCCCGTCCAATGAATTATTCAGTTATACACCCGTCGTTCCGGCCGGTTGTCATGAGGAATTGTTGCCCGTGATGACCGCATCGGTTGCCGACGGTGATTTTCTATATTTATCACCTATCATGACGCCACGTACCCCTCCGCCGGTATTTGCTTGATTTTGGATGATCGGGAGCGAGGCTGGGGCATATCCATGACCACTGATTCCTCCTGATTTGACGGTAAATGCTATTTATTAAGTGGTGGATTCCATGGCAACCAAAAAAAACAGATTGGGAAAAAACACACGCAGTGCCTTGATATTCATGGCAGCGGCGGTTTTATATCTTCTCGTCAGTACACCACTGGGACATGCGGCGGTCAAGCATGCCGGCTATCAAGACGGCGCGCTTTCTTTGGAGGCGACCAACGCCACCGTTGGTGAGCTTTTGGAGACCATTGCCCGGACAGCGGGCATTGACATCTTTATTGCCCGTGGTTATCAGCCGCCGGAGAGCCGCAAAACCATCAGCATCTCCGGGGAATCCATTGAAGATGTCCTGCGCAGCATCCTGCGCGGTTATAATTATGCGGCCATCTATATCAAGGAAGGCGATCAATTCCGCATCGCGGCGGTGAAGATCTATCCCGAAGGACAACGGGGCGGAGAAGTCGTTCCCCTGTTTAGTAGCGGCCGACCGCCTGTTCATGAGGAAAAAGGGCGCCGTGGTGAGACCGTCAGTGTAATGGTCTCTTCCACGGGCGATCTGATAACGCGGGGGCAGCTTGACAAAAAGGGTGTTCTTGCGCCGTCCCAGACGTCGATTTCGGGAAATACTCAGGGGGCGTCGGAGTCCCTTCATACCCCCTGGTTTGCCCTTCAGATGCAGCTTGAAAGTCAGGAAACAGCCAAATTTCAAGAGATTCTGCTGTTGCAAAAGAAGGTCGAAACGGCAGAAGATCCGGCCTTAAAACAATCGCTCAGCATGATTTATGCGGATGAAGTGGCCAAGTATTACGCCGTAAAGAAGGCCAATCTCAACAAGATCGAAGCCTTGAAACGCATAACCCAGTTTAAGGATATGACGGGACAGTAATGATACATGACATAACGGAGATGATCCGTTTGAAGTTCCTTAATGTAAGGAGGACAAAATGATGTATTTAAGAAAAATAAACATATTATGGATGGTCATCGTGGCCGCCTTGTTTATGATGGCGAGTCAGGCGGTGGCCGCGGACAAGACCGTAACATTGGGAACGGCCAGCGGCAATGTCGGGGCGACCGTCTCCGTGCCCATCACCATCGACGATGCGACGGGCGTGGGCGGTGTCGCCTTTACGATCGCCTACGAAGCCGATCTGTTTGAATTCGTTGGATTGGAACAGGCGGGTAATGTCATCACGGATCCGGATGCGGATAAAAACGGTGAACCGGATGAGACCTATACAACGCAACAATTACAAACCAATATGTTTTATCAGGCCAACGACGAAGGGGCGCCGACCTCTCCGACCGGCCATGTCATGGTTGCCGCAGCGGCGGCCAACGCCCTGACGGGGACCAATGTCGTTCTTTTCAACGCCCAGTTCAAGATTCTCGGCGGCAGCGGGACCTACCCCATCAACCTGGTTAAAACCATCATCACAAATGCCGATGCGGGCTATACAAGCCCGACGATGATTCCGGTGCTGGTCGGCACGACAACACCGGACGGACAGGGGAATTATACCTCGACCGATTTCCCGGTCTATACGGCGGCTTTGGTGGCCGGCGGCATTAACGTCAACGCGACGAAATACAGTATCAGCGGCACTGTGACTTACGAAGGCGGCGCGGCCGCGGCGGGTTCGCCTGTTGTCCTGAAGCGGAACACCTCCGTCGGTTATGTCTTTGATGCGCAAACCGCGGCGGACGCGTCCGGCAATTATGCCTTCAGCAATAAGGTTGCCGGAACCTATAAGATATTAGTCACCTCCAATAATCCCGGTTATTATAGTAAGACGACGGACCCCTTTGCCGTTGTTGATGCCAATGTCACCCAAAATATCGTCCTGCCGGCGGCGCAGCGGCTGTCGGCCACTGTTTCCATTAACAGCGGTTATCTCCCGGGCATGAAAGTCAATGTCTTGAGCGGATCGACGGTTATCGGCACCTATCCCGTGAGTGCCGTGACATTCCAGTCGCCGCCCCTGCCTCTGGGCACTTACACCATGAAGCTCGTTTACGGCAATCTCGAATCCGACGCTTTCGCGGACGGAGATACCTTTGATTGGACATTGACACTGCGGACCATTAGCGGCGCCATTTCCGGTCTGACCGGAACGCCGACGCTGACCGTGGCGGCCGGTTCCGTGACGGGCAAACTTCAGAAGACGACGACGGTCGAAGGCAATGCTGCATACAGTATCGCCAATCTCGTTCCCGCAGGCGATTATATTGTTTCCGTAACGGGAACCGGGATCCCGGTAACCTATTACGACGGAACGACGGACATCACCCAGGCAACAGCCGTCGATATCTCCAGCAGCGACGCAACGGATAAGAACTTCGATTTTACCGCCGCCACCCAGGGCACCATCAGCGGAACAGTGACGGAGGATTCGACACCCGTATCCGGCATCGGCGTCTATGCCTTTGAAACAACTACCTATGCCCTGACGTCGGTTTCCACAAACGCCTCCGGCGAGTATACTCTGACCTTGGCATCGGGGAACTACGAGGTCTATGTCATTAAAGCCAACAACAAGATATTCTATTACGCCGACGGCGGCTCGACGCAGAGCCAGGCGGCGGCGACGATCCTGGCCGTTACGGCGGGCGGCGGCCTCTCCGGCAAGAATATCGACCTTACGGAATGCACCAACACCCTGACGGGTTATGTGACCTATGAACGTACAGGCGGCGATCCGGCGGCCAATGTGATCATCACGGCAACCGGGACGGCGGGCAGCGCCGTGGCCATCACCGGTCAGGACGGCGCTTACAGTCTGGCCGGTCTGTGTGCGGGCACCTACCAGGTGGAGATGAATCCGCTGAACAATCAATACGCCATTCAGCAGGCCACAGTTGTCGTGCCGGATCAGGCGACCCAAAACTTCATCATCGACACGGGCAATACCTTGGATGGCACCATCACGGAATCGGGGACGAGTACGGCGATCAACAATGCCATGATCTATCTCCTCGATGAGCAGACGGGCCTTCTGGTCAACAACCGCATGTACTTCTCCAACGGGACGGGCGCCTACGTTATCGGTGATATCCCGAGCGGCATCTACAACGTCAATGTCACCCATCCGGCGTATCAGAGTTACAGCGACGCCGATGTGACGATTCAGTCGGATATGACGAAGGACATCCAGTTGAGTAAGGGGTACTACTTTAACGTGACCGTCACGGACGGCGATAATGCCGATGCGCCTCTGGCCGGCGCCCTAGTCATTGTGACCAGAACCGGCGAGACGCCGGCATACGCCGTAACCAATGCCTCGGGTAACTGCAAAATCTACGGCCTCAGTAACTACAGCGACTATATCGTTATCGCGCAGAAACGCGGCTTTGAGCGACAGAGCCTGACGGCGCAGACACCGACAACGGATGGTACGGGGACGGGGGCGATCAGCTTCTCGCTCGTCCGTCCAGCGGCGCTCTTCAGCCTGAGCGGAACCATCACGAGTGGTTGCGCCGGCGAACCGATTGAGGGCGCCTATGTCCTGGTCTCCTCGGCATCGAAGAATTTCTTCACGGCGGCGACTACAAACGGAAGCGGTTATTACAGCATGACGAATCTGCCTCAGGCCGGCGATTATAAGTTTGTCGTTGTGCCCGGCGGAAATCTGCAGATTTACGTGGAAACGGCCGTGGACTTTACGGGCAGCACATCGTTCACGAAAGATGTAACCATTCCCTGCGGCAGTACCATTGACGGGACCATAACGAGAGCGACGGGAACCGCGACGATCTATGTGTTCCTGTACACGGAGGCCGGCGGCTTCGTCGACTTTACAACGGCCGACGGAAACGGCGATTACGCCTTTGCCGGTCTGGCGGCGGGGAACTACAAGGTCTTGGCCGTATCGTCGGGGAATACCCCCAAGTGGTATGACGGCAAAGATACCATTTCGACAGCCGATACGGTTGCCGCCGGTGCGACGGGGGTTGATATCGCCCTGGACTAACCCTGGTAGTGGGTTTAGGGAATAAATAATAGATGCCGGCGTCTTGCTCAAGACGCCGGCATATGCCTAACATTCTGTTTTATTTAGATAAAGGAGGCTGCGTGATCATCATGAATAGCTTGAAAAAAATAATGAAAGGGCACATTGTCGGCCTGATCCTGCTTTGTCTTTTTGCGTCGGCGCCCACGGTCTGGGCGACCTATGAACTGAGCCAGAGCGATATTAAAGCGAACGCACCCATCAATAAGCTCACCCAGTGGACCGATGATCTGACCGTTTCCTGGGAAGCGCCAACAATGGGTTCAGGGGATATTTTGAACGGATTCATCTACAAGTGGAGCAGTTCCGCGACGGCCTTGAGCGATGATGATTTTAATATCGACACCGGCAATGACGGCTTTACATCGACGGAACCTTACGCCGTCATTAAAAACAAGACAGACTTGGAGAATCTCGATTCCGGCGATCTGCTTTATCTCCACATCAAGACCTTTTATCTGGCCGGCGGCTCTCAACAGACATACAGTACGGATGTTGTCGTCGGCCCTTTCATGATCGACAACGTCGCGCCGACCGGCTCGGTCCGCATCGTCGATGAAAACGACAATGATATTACGGAAACGAGCAACAGCATGCTGAATCTTAAATTGGCGGCCTCGGCGGATTCCTCAAAAATATACATCAGTGAGGCTTTGCCCAGGCCCGAAACGGGGTACGACTTTGTAACCGATATGACCTGGGACTTGACGGAGGCGACGCCGGGAGAAAAGACGATTTATGCCTGGTTTGAAGATTCCGTCGGAAATGTTTCGTCAAGCCCGGTGACGGATACGGTTACGCTCCTGTCTTCCGTCCATATCAGCCCCTATACGGCGACCATCGACCTTGTTTCGAACTCGACGCAAGTCTTTGTGGTTGAAGGAACAAGCGCCACCTATGACTGGTCGATCATCAATGAGGTGCCCGAAACCTCGGGGACCGTCGCCCAGTTTTCCGGTAACAGCACCGGCGTCAACTCCGTCACGGTTGAGGGGCTGGTCAAAGGAACTTTCCAACTCCAGGCCGTCGGAGGCGGGCAAACGTTGACCAGCGGTACGATCACCGTAACGGAGTCAACAAGTACTTATGACATACCTTTGGCCGTAGGTTGGAATTTGATTTCAATCCCTGTTCAGCCAGTTGATACGGCTATTGCCACCATACTATCAGGAATTTCGGGAAAATATTCTATTGTTTGGGGTGAATTTAATCCATCAACCTCAGCTTGGAAAAGTTATAATCCAACAAAACCAATCAATACCTTGACAGCTATTGGTCCAAACAAAGGATACTGGATCAATGTAACAGAGGATTGTGTTTTATCCGTCACGGGAAATGCGGCCAGTAAAGCGGTTGATCTCCTGACGGGCTGGAACCTTATTGGTTTTTCCGGAGATGCAGATACGGCCATAACAACTGTTCTTGCCAGTATTTCGGGAAAATATTCTATTGTTTGGGGTGAATTTAATCCATCTACATCATCTTGGAAAAGCTACAATCCTACCAAGCCGATTAATACTCTTACAACAATGGGTGTTGGTAAGGGATACTGGATTAACGCCACAGAGAACAGTACATTATCTTATTAAGAATATTAAGCAAAATAATATTAGGGAGGTTAATAAATAATGAATGCACTAAAGGAAAAAAAACTTTTTCTTTGTATTGCAATACTGATCGTATTTGTTTCCTTTGGTATTGCCTATGCTATCCCGTCATTGCCTCATAATTTTTATGGATTAGCTAAAGACGCGGGTGGCACTGCCATGTCGGGAGCAACAATAACTGTAAAGTTAAATGATTCTGAAACTGTTACGTCAATTACCGACAATAATACCGGAATAACGGGTACAAGTGCTACAACATTAAGCACGAACCCATATGTGGGGTATTACGACGTCAACTTAATTATGGATGATCCCGATACGACGGCAGTTGAAGGGGCTGCAGTCGGTGATGTCGTACATATATTCATAAATGGAGCAGAAGCTTCTGAAACAA
This sequence comes from Deltaproteobacteria bacterium, assembly GCA_016928025.1. Lineage (GTDB taxonomy): Bacteria > Desulfobacterota > Syntrophia > Syntrophales > JAFGHS01 > JAFGHS01. The sequence goes on along the minus strand of JAFGLN010000015.1, from coordinate 74,162 downwards.
AAGCAGGAACAATTATAGTTGTTGCTGGTGGTTCCACTGAAGTCAACATCACCCTCCCAGATACAACAGGACCGACAACGTCCAATGTACAGGCTGACGGCAATGCGCCCCTCGACATGCCTCAAGGGACAGCCTCTGTAACACTGACGGCGGCCATTACCGATGTAGGTTCAGGCGGAAAGAATATCAAGGCGGCTGAGTACTTTGTCGGAACAGTCGGAACAGCCGGTTCGGGGACGGCCATGACGGCAAGCGACGGCAGCTTTAATTCGGCCACGGAAAATGTAACGGCAACGGTCGATACATCTTCTTTTACAACGACCGGTTCTCCTTATACCATCTCCGTTCGTGGACAGGATGTTAATGATAACTGGGGCGCGACCCAGACCGTCCAGGTGACCGTCTATGAGGCACCGGAGGCCCCGGTCCTGATCCCTGTTACGTCGCCGACAAGGGACAAAACCCCCACCGTCAGTTGGAACGCCGTCACCGGAGCGGCGACCTATGATCTCCAAGTGGCGACAGACGAAGCTTTTACTAATGTTGTGGAAACACAGACCGGTTTGACCGCCACTTCATTTACGGCGCCGAGTGATGTTGACGACGATACGTATTACTGGCGGGTCAGGGCCGTTGATGCAGGCAGCCATGCGGGTGCCTATTCAGCGGCAAGCTCGTTTATCATTGATACAACCGGTCCGGCGGCGGTCACTGGTCTGGCGGCAACCGCCCAGGCCACGGGAAATATTCAGTTGGGTTGGACGAATCCGGCAGCGGATTTCGCCGGTGTCATTGTGCTGGCAAAGACCGACTCGGCACCGGCCCTGACGCCGGTGGACGGTACCGCATATACGGCCGGCTCCAATGATGTTGTGATGGTGGGGGATATCGCCAACTATGACGATGTTCTCAGCCACAACACACACCGTTATTACACCGTATTTGCCTATGATAGCCTGTATAATTATTCGACCGGTGTGGCTGCCGATCAGACGAGCGCCGATTCACAAGCGCCATCGGCACCGACAGGGTTTGCGGCTTCTCCGGGAGACCAAAAGGTGACCTTAGCTTGGACGAATCCCACCGATACCGATTTCGGCGGTGTGATCGTTCTTTACAAACAGGGCAGTGCGCCGACGGGTATTCCGGTGGCTGCCACGACTTATAACACAGGCGATACCATTGGCGATGCCACCGTGGGTTACAAGGGCAGCGCTCAGACAACACAGATTGCGGGATTGACCAACAACCAGGCTTATCATTTTGCCATTTACGCTTACGATGAGCGGCCGAATTATTCAACCGCCGCTGCCGCCAATGCGACGCCAGTGCCTTTCGGTATTACGGTTCCTGCCGCCTTGACGGTTGACGTTAAGGTCGGACAGGAGGTGGCTCTGACCGCCGCCGGACCCTCCGGTACTTTCGAGTGGACGGCGACGGGAGGAACGCTGTCGGCAACAACGGGTGCCAGCGTGACCTGGACGGCGCCGGATGAAGTGACGACCTCACCGACGGCATATACCATTACCGTGGCAGACGGTGAAAATGCGGCCCTGACCGATACAAGAACCGTCAATGTATACAGCGGGGTGTCCATTACAAATAAACCGACAACAACCCCGACCATTCAGCCGGGTGAATCCTCGGCAGCGTTCAACGTCAGCGGCGGTGACCCTACTGCCTATACCTGGACAGTGAAAGACCGTGCCGGTACAACCATCGGTACACCGCAAACAGGGAGTACCTTCACCTTCACCGCGCCGGATACGGGGGCTTTTGCCGGCGAGTATACCATTACCGTGACGGACAATCTGGGGTTATCCACGGACAGTTTCAAAGTCAAGGTTCCCTTTACGCTGACGCCCTCGACCAAAACGTTTCTCCAGAACGCGCCTCAGGCTTTCACCGTTGCGGGTGCCGCATCGACTTATACGTGGGAAATCCTTGCTGAGGACACCCTGGCGGTTGTTACCGATCCGTCCACGGAATACGGTGCATGGCAGAAAGCCAGTCCCGTGACCAATGATGCGACCAATACCTTCACACCGGCGACCGGGTTAACGGAGCCGATCGGTTTCTATCTCCAGGTGACGATAACGGGCGATGCCAACTTGACGGAAGCCAATGGTCTGAACGAGGGGGTCTTCGGTCCTTTCCGGATCATCCCTGTCGCGCAGTATACCGTTAAGGTGACGACAGCGAGCGGTACGGCCATTGTCGGCGCCGAAGTGGAGGTCGATTACAATAATCTGCCGGCCCAGACGACGAACGCCAATGGTGAGGTGGTCTTCACGCTGCCGGCAACGGGCGGCAAGTATATGTATGACGTATCAAAGGCCGGATACGCCAACAAATTTGTTTTCGATGCGGGCAATCCGGTGGAGATCAAACTTGAGACCGTGGCCTCCAGCATAACCGGAACCGTGGATGACGGAACAAATCCGGTTGCGGATGCCGATGTGGTGGCCTATCTGCCGGCGTCGCCGATTACGCGGTATGAAACGATGACGGCTGCAAACGGGACCTATACCATCAATATACCGACCGGCGCTGCAACGAGCGGCTGGTCCGTTGTCGCGGCGAAAACCGGCTATACCTCGGCCCAGCAAACCGGCCAATCATCCAGTGCCACGGTGAATCTGACCCTGACGGCAATCGTGGGAACGGCGCCGGATGTCGATGCCGGCGGCGGATCGAAAACCAGCGGGTCCGTGACGGTGGAAGCGCCGGCGGGCGGCGTCCAGACGGAAGGTTACGTGATCATCACCCCGACAGCCAAGGATCCGGCGGCAACGACGCCGATGTCAGGATCCCCCACATATGTTTACGATGTCAAGGTCACCAGCGACGCGGCCGGTACGACACCTCTGGCGGCAGCGGATATCGGTCTCATCGTTATTACCCTGCCGATCGATCTGAGGGTCGTGAAGCCGGGCGATTTGGAAAATAACGTCTTTACGATCTATTCGGCTTCGACGCAGGCCGAACTGGAAGCAGGAAACGGGACGGCCGTGCCGGTGGGAAACATTATCAACACGGATTATGTCGGAGATGGAATTACCGGATCCGTGACATTCTGGGTCGATCACCTGAGCGTCTTCGGCATCGGCGCGGGAACGGGATTGTCCGGCAGTGGTGAACCCGGTGAAGGCTGCTTCATTGCGACAGCCGCTTACGGGTCATATTTCGAAAAGCATGTTCAGATCCTGCGCGATTTCCGGGATGCCTATCTGAAGCCCACCAGAATGGGTCAGGCGTTTGTTGAGTTCTATTATCGACATTCGCCGTCGGTCGCTGCGCTCATTGCCAAGCATAACACGCTGCGTGCGGCGGTAAGACTGGGGTTGGCGCCGGTTGTCGGGTTCAGTTATGTAACCCTTCATACGACACCGGTCGAGAAGGTCATCATCCTGATGCTCATGATCGGTCTGTTGTCGGCCGGCCTCCTGGCGGTCAGGCGTTTTCGGCGAACATGCTAAGGAATAAAATGTATCGTTCGTCGTAAGAGCTTCATGAATGGCGGACGATCCAACTGTATAAAAAGGGGGGCTAAACATAGCCCTCCTTTTTATTATTAATGCGTAATCCTTATTTCTATTGTTTCTTGATAAAAAAGAGGCAGAAAAATCATTTGAAAAAAGGAGGAAACAAGGGTACAAAAGGACTTGAAGCTTCATCCATAAACCCCACGCAGGAAGAGGAGTAATCAATCTATTTTGCGGACGTTTTTAATAATGGTGCTTGTTTTCCCGCCGGTGCGGGAATAACATTTAGCCGGGCTCATTTATCCTTTATGAGTTTATCGATTTGGTAGATGAATGATGGAGGGATTCACGATGGTAAAAATAAACAGACGAGTTAAGTCTTCTTTTATTTTCGGTATTGTTCTGATCCTGTCCTTGTCGACTCTTTTGCTGTATTCCTTTGCGGACGTGGGTTCCAACCGATACCCTAACGGAGACGTCGTCGATACGGCGATAGAAAGCGGCAAAAGCCAATTATTCAGTCGAACGGTCTCCGGCAGCCTGGCAGCTTATCAAACCTTTCAAGACGCCTACAGCACTTATTACGGCAGCGCAGCGACCATCCAGAAAATCAGGGTCCGAGTCTATCTGGCGACGTCAAGGATGTTTGATTTCGTCTTCCGGAACGACGGTGGGACAGCGGATACGATGACGGAGTTTCTGGAACAATACGGTATCACAAGGACGGGAGATGACTTTGACGATCTGGAAATCTCCGAGCCGCTTTTTAATAGCGATGATCAGTTGATCCTGCCGGAGACGGCGCCGGATTCCGCGGAGGCCTTGCGCAGTTTTCTGGCCGGGCCTTTTGTGTCCGCCCTGGATGCTTCGATTGCGGATATGGACGCCGCGATCGGCCTGTTGAATCCTTTTGCGGAAAGTAAGGAAATCGTTGCCGCCGCCCTCATTGATCCGGAGGACCCGACGCAGCCGGACGTGGAAATCGACGACGGCGATTATTATCTCTTCCGTGCCTTCCTGAAGCTGACGAAGTCCTATATCCTTCTCCTGAAGGCCTACAATATGGATATCGACATCAAGGAGGTCGCGGCCCTGGGCAACATGGGGGCTTTCAATATGAAAGCGATTAAGGATATCCTCGATCGCAACGCCAATATTTTGAAGATCATGACAACGGGCGGCACGCCCAGCTACGCCAGTGCCGCTAAACTGGCGGAGGCAAAAACGGCGTTCATCGGCGCTGTGGACGATTATGTCATCGCTTCGGAGAAAATAAGAAACGACGTGGAAACGACGGCCGGGGCCGATGAGCTGTTTTCACTCGATCAGGATAGTATCCAGGAAGAGCTGCTTTTGCGCGATCAGTTGGTAGAAGTTAAAAATTCATTGACGGCAAACCGTGTGGCGCAAATAGGACCCCTCGAAGCGGAATGGGACTTTACGTTATTAAATACCGGACGCCATTTGGGTTTCTGGTTTGCCGACGGTTACTTTATCGACGGCGATTATGAGACGACGGACGGGCCCTGTAATTTCACCGGTTGCTGTGGTGAGATCGATTATTCGGTTATTTCCGGCAACACCATTGATATGTATGTCTATTATTATGGCTATCCCGGCGGCCGGGCAAAATTTACGGGAACCTTGAATGCCCAGAGGACCGCCATCAGCAGCGGAACCTATTATAGTTATGATTATGGCTCCGGGGGGTGGATCCCTCAGGGAACCTTTACGGCATACCGTGTCGATGTCGAGGATGAACGCGTCGAGGTGAACCTGAACCCCCTCTATGGCAACGGCGTAACGGCCTTAAGTCTTCGGGATCTGCTGCCGCAACTCAATCAATTCGGTTATCCGGAGCGCGGCACCATGGGTTATGGTTTGGGCAATGACTACACCCTGGGCGGCATTTTACCGTTCATGGAATCTCAGGACGATTGGACCCGGGAGTTCGACATGCTTCAGCCGTCGGGTAATGTGACCATTACCTCGGGCCGAACCATGGGTGTTCAGGACGGTGGTATCACGGACTGGTCCGGCATCAGCCCGGTCTTTACGGATATCATCGATGAAGAGGACAACCCGGGCGAGGACGTGACGGCGCTGTACCTTGCCAAGGATGAGACCTACTATTATGTCCGCATGGACATGGCGGGCACGATACCAATGAACGGCTACAAGACATACAGTGTCCAGCTGAAAAAACTTCCGGGAGATGAATATCAAATGAATTATGACAGGCAAATATTCATCTGGTATAACCCCTATGGGATGAAATGGGAAATCACTGTTAGAATTTTGAGTTATGGTGAATATCCTCTTGCTGATACGGAATTTCAGGTCTTCGGCAGTTATATTGAAATGAGATTGCCTCATGCGCTCATGGGCGAGACAGGGGGACGGTTTATTAATGTCCATACACCATGGGAGAGTAACGAGACCTGCCTGCAGATCACGCCGACGGCTTCGTTGTCCGGAACCCTGACCGTTCCCGGTTATGATGAAACTGGGCTGGTTTATATCGGTGTTTATCAATATAATGCCGGCTTGAAAAGAGATGAGAGATTCCTTTTGGGGAATAAGGTGATCCGTGCCGGCGACTATACGGCCGGCATGGCCTATGCGATCAATCATCTGCCCCTGGGTGAAAATGTCTTTGTCTTCGTCCATTGGGACCGCGATTTGAACGGCGTGGTGACGCCCGGGGACTACACGAATATCTATATGCCGTTGACGCTGGCCCAGAATTCCACCCTCGACATTAACGCGTCCGAGGAACGCATCTCCTATCCGGCGCCGGAATTTAAACATGTATCCATCTTCTGCATTCACAATCCTTATCACTCGCCGAATGTTGCCATGTTGTCTTTCTTGAAGAGCACCGGCCCGGGCGATGTGGCGGTTACGGTTAGGGGTCCCGGAGGAATGACCTACGACCTGGCACCGACCCACTTTTTCGACTATAAGTTGGGCGTACAATACTCTACGTCCGTTCCTTATTTACCCGATGGCAATTATGTTTTTGAGGCCGTCGATTCACTTGGAAGGAAGGCCACGGCCACATATTACTATGCCTATAACGAGTCGCTTCCCTTTATATCCAATATCAGTCCTGCATCGGGATCGTATGTGGGAACCACGACGCCGACTTTAAGCTGGACGCCGCCCGCGGGGAACTATTACTATCAGGTACTGGTGCTCGATATGGAATCAAAGGTTGGTTTGTTTATTTCATCCTTACTGCCGTCGTCCCAGACGTCTATCACCATTCCCGACGGTTTGCTCAAGCCGAATACCCCTTACATATGGGTGGTCAGGATGTTTGACAGTAACACCCATCGTATGAACGCAACGCAAATGGGTGCTTCCTTTTATACCGGTAACCAACAGGCGCTCTCCATTAATTCAGCTGCTTTATATACCGTACCGCCGTCTTACATCGCCCCGTGGTATAAACATTATTGTTACATGAATATTCCCGGCGTCGCCTGGTGGAATATTGCTTCCTTCAAGGTGTACAAAGATACAACCGTATACTATGGGGAAGGCAAACCGTGGGACCCCTGGGACCCGTCTTCGTCCTATTATATGGACGGCCGTTTATTCGGTGCCGAGAGGTATCTGGTCAGCTTTACCACCGGCAGCGCCTTGAGTGATGGAGATTATACCCTGGAAGTCCAATCGGTATTCGGCGAAACGGCAACCTATGCCTTGCCGTACAGCTATTCCAATGTGCCTTCCGCGGTCAACATGAGCTCTTTCGATCCCGCCAATAAATACTACTTCAGCACCTTGACACCGACGTTTTCCTGGGCGGCCATTCCGGAAGCCAATGCCTGGTATCGCCTGAGAATCATCGACGGTACCAATGCGGACGTCAATCCCGGGAAACGAATAAAAGTATGGCAGAGTTCATGGACAACTGAAACGTCCATAAATGTTCCGGCCGGTATCCTGCAACCCGGAGCCAGTTATTATTGGCAGATCGGTTCCACCATCAGTACGGGGGATCCCAATGTCCTGTCCGGCAATGTGACCAATTGGAACAATAATGAAACCGCAAAAATGTGGCTCTTTACGATTCAGGCCCCCCGGTATGGCGACATCAATCTCGATTATCAGGTCGATATTGCCGATGCGATCATGGCAATGCAGACGATGGCGGGGCTGAATCCATCGGGGATCAGCGAATACTACGTGTCGAAATTCCATCCGGTCATCAAATCCGAGATCGACGTCAACGCGGACAACCGGATCGGCTCAGCGGAGGTGATTTACATCCTCCAAAAAGCGGCGGAGCTGAGATAAATAATAGGAGGAGTATTCAAGGGAATTTCTCTTTAACCCTTATTTTCGGCCCCGGACGGTTTTTCTAAGGGCCGCAGATAAATATCCGTCATGAGCCCTTCACCCCGTAAACGGTTTTTGCCGTTTAACAGGGTAAAGGGCTTATTGGTTTGAAAGCTTTTTTCTGTCGTCGAGAAGGACAGGCTATCCGTCAACAGGGTCGCCGGGCCGGATGTTACCCGCACGGAGCCTTCAAACAGGATATCGTGTTTATTCAGCCGCAAGGACGCAGCGGATGCCTGAATTTCCGTCGCAACAATCTCGTTGATATAAAGCGTCACCTGGATATTTCTCGCTTCAAGGGCCGAGATATTTCCGACAGAGACGGGAAAGGATTTAAAGGTCTCTTTGGAAAAGGCTTTGGTAAAATCGGTTTTCCCCTCCACCTGATCCGCATATATGGCGATACGAACGTTTTCCATGCTTGCCGTTTTGGCCGGGCTGAAGCTGAATGGACCGATTTTTTTCTTTCTGACGATCAAACTGTCCGCTGAAATGGACAGGGCCGGTTTCCCTTCAGCCATGCCGTAAAACTGAAAAACACCGATTTGCAAACGGTAGGATGGTGTTGTCGATCTTTTTTGTGGCTTATCCGCCTTTGATATGAAATTATAAAGGCCATAACCGCCGCCCGCTGTGAAAACCAAAACCGTCATCAGAATCAGGACGGACAGGCGTTTGTTTTTTTTGAGCCATTCTAAAGGGTTCAATTTAGGGTCCTTTTTCTATTTATGCCCTGTCCCGTCGACCACAGCGACAGCCTATCCCCCGTCTTCCATGATAAGCCTTGCCTCTGACGGATTGACCAGGGTCCTCAATTTCTTCACATACTCCAAAAAAACCTCCGCGTCGATAAAGTCCGTTTCCTGTCTGGACGTTGCTGCTTTAAAGGTTCTGTAGTTATCGCCGCCGGCGGCCAGGAAACTATTGGTGACAACCCTGTATTTATGGCTTTCTTTGAGCGGTCCATAGGCTCCGTCAATTTTAACCGCTATGCCGGAGACCCTTTCCCCCATGGTTTTTGATAAATCTACCCGGCATTTGACGCCCGATATATAAACATACTTTCCTTCGCCGTACCCTATTTTTCTCCACGAATGGTCGATGGCCTCTTCAAGGACCTGCTTGATTTCGGCGGCACCCAGATCGATGAGAACCAGCTTGTTGCGGAAGGGAAGCAGTTCATAAATCCGGCCGATGGTTATGTCGCCTTTCGTGATTTCACTTCTTAAGGCACGGACGTTCTCAACGGCCATAACGGCACCGAATGCCTTTGTTTTCCAGAGCATACTGTCCGCGACCAGGGGACCGGCGCCGCAATTGCTTCCTTTCCCGCTTAGATTTTCCAGCGCCACAGCGGCAACCGTCTTCCTCAGGTCTTCCAAGCCCCGGGCATATTGATCGCGCAGAACTTTAGCCGCCTCATGTTCTTTATAATATCCGACGGTTTCGTCCTCTTTGATAAATCGGACAATCGATTGATATCTCTCCGGCGCATTTTGGGGTGTAATCTCCGTATACTGATCGCTTGCATCAACGGTTCCATCGCCGTTCGTATCTTGCCATCGCTGCCTGAACGGAGGCCCCACGATCAGTTTCGGTCTGCCGTCATAGCCGGTGATATGGCCGTTCGCATCGAATTGAAGGTTGATTGAACCTAACACCTTGGCCCATTCCCATGCCTGGACGATCAACACCATACTCCCATCGGGGCTTTTTTCAATCCAGGGATAGGCGTTGACGGCGTCGATGCCGAAACGCTTGAAGTTTCCCATGGGTGTATGGGAGTGACCGCCGACGATGATGTCGATGCCGCTGACGGCCTGAGCCAGTTTCCTGTCCATGGCGAATCCAAGATGGGATAAAATAATAATTTTATTGATGCCCTGCTTTTCAAGGTCCCGGCAATAGCGATCTGCCGCCACCAAAGGATCCTGAAATGAGACCTGTGAGCCGGGACTGGAGGCATGCCTTGTTTCGACAGTCGTCAATCCGATAATCCCAATTTTACGGCTTTTGATTTCTTTCGTCAGGTAAGGCGGAATTTTACCATGGAGGCCGCTTTCCGGGTTTGCTTGCGTATTGGCGGAAAGAACAGGGAAATGCAGTTCATTGATGAACCGGCCTAAGAATGCCGCTCCCTGGTCGAATTCATGATTGCCCGCGACCATGGCATCCGGGGCCATCAGGTTTAAAAAATCGCGTTCCGCCGCGCCCTGATAATGAACGAAATAGAGCGTTCCGGGATAGGTATCACCGGCATGGAGAAACAGGACATGGTTCTTTGTTTTCTTTTCTTCCTCGATGGCATTGATCAGGCGCGCCATGCCGCCCAATTGGATCTTCGTTTCCCGGCCGTCGATTTTAACGGTCCATTCTTCCGGGTCCACACGGGAATGGGTATCATTGATATGAAGGATGTTCAGGGAATAAACGGCCGGTGATAAGGGCCGATCAGGCATACATGATAGGGGGCCGAGCAAAAGGCAGGCGGTACCCGTTATGACAACTATAAGATGATTCAACGGACGTTTCAACATGGGCGGTCCTCTGAAGATTCACTTTGCTGAAAATATAGCGAGTCGGTCCGGATGTCAACGAGTAGTTTGTCCCGCTTCGGCGGAAGCCTGTATGACGGATCTATCGATTGGGTTACCGTCTGTTCGTTGTCATGAGACGGGGGGAGACGTTTTGTTGCCGATTCATCCGTCAGACATTGAAGCGGAAAGTGATGATATCGCCGTCTTTGACGATGTATTCTTTTCCCTCAAGGCGCAGCTTCCCGGCGGATTTCGTGGCGGCGATGGTTTTGCCGGAAGCGATAAAATCCTCATAAGCGCAGACTTCGGCCTTGATAAAGCCTCGCTCGAAATCCTTGTGGATGGCCGCGGCGGCCTTCGGCGCTTTGGTTTGGGCCGGGATGACCCAGGCTTTGACCTCGTCTTGTCCGACAGTGAAAAAAGATATGCGATTAAGCAGAGAAAACGCCTGTCGGATGATTTTCGGGAAGGCCGCTTCTTCAATGCCCATAGAGGCAAGGTATTCTTTTTGATCTTCAAGCGAAAGATCGGCCAGCTCCGCTTCGACGAGGCCGCAGATGCCAATGGTCGGCGCCTCGGGGGCAACCTTTTCCAAAAAGGCATCGATCATGGACAGTCTGTCCTCCCGCAGGTTGACGCAGATCAATTCCGGCCGGATCGTCCAGAAGGAAAAACTTCTGAGAGAAAAAACCTGATCGTCCGACAGGTTGAGGGTCCTGAGGGGCTTTCCCTCCTCGAGATGTGCTCTGGCGCGGGTTAATATGTCCGTTTGGGAGATATCCTGAGGCTTGATGACATTTTTGGGCATTTTAAGCAGCTTTTCCAATCGCTTCTCAATAATCATCAGGTCCGACAGGATCAGTTCATCTTCCAGTTTGCGATAAGAAGCCGCGCAATCCTTCGCCGTCTTGGCGGTGAAACCATCGACAATATGAAGCAGTCCGTCGGCGGAACTCAGTGTTTGGCGAATGACGTCCCAGCTGTTTTTCCCCTGGGCATTGACATCGATAAACCTAATCTGGGCTGGGGATACCTTAACGGGTTGAAATATATCCACAAGCTTTGAAAATCGCTCATCCGGCACGGTAGCCAGTCCCGGAACACATTTTTCGCCATATTTTTCAGCGCTTTTGACGCCCGTCATGATTTCAAAAAGAGTGCTCTTTCCACTCGAGGGAAGTCCCAGAATCCCTATCTCCATCATTTACTCCTTAATCATAAAAAATCGTGCCTCTATAGCAGTATCTGGTCCGATTGGCAAGATGATTAATGTCCTCTCTGCTTCACGTGAAGAAAGGGGATTTTGAATAAATCCATCTTATTAAATGATTTTAGATACGCCTTTTTTATGGAAAAAAAGGTGACTTTGCGATAGGCTCAGTTTCCCAAAATTGGGGAAACAACGTTGATATTTATTTTAACCATCAAGGGGAGGTATGAGAATGAAGAAATGTGTTTCGGTTCCTATCCTGGTGCTGGCGATAGGGCTCTTTGTAAGCTTTGGCGCGATCAGCCTTACCCATGCCCAATCGAAAAAGAGCGATGCAAGAGCATTGCCGGTGGGTTCGGAAATCCTTGTCCAGGTTGGACCGAAAAAGATAACAAAAAAAGAGTTTGAGGCAAGGATCAAAACTCTACCTCCGCAATATCAAGCAAATTTAAAGGATGAAAAGGCGAGAAAGGATTTTATGGAGATCCTTGTTCAAACCCAATTGTTTGCTTTGGCAGCGAAAGAGGAAAAAATCGACGAGAATGAGCTGGTGGCCATAAAGATTGAAGATGCAATCAACGGTGTGCTTGCCCAGGAATATGTTCGCATGAAACTATCCGGCGTCGAGAAGGTAACGGATGCTGAAATCAAGAAGTACTATGATGAGAACGAGGCTCAACTAATCAAACCGACCGCTGTGAATGTCCAGCATATTTTAATCGAACTGAAGCGGGACGCCAAACCCGAAGAGGATAAGGCCGCCTTGGCGAAAGCGGAAAAATTGAAAAAAGAGTTGGATGCGGGCGCCGATTTCAGCGAACTGGCCAAGGCGCATTCCGATGATTCGGGCAGTAAGGAAAGCGGCGGTGACCTCGGGTATTTTTCGGAGGCGCAGATGGTTCCGGAATTCTCCGGTCCCATCTTTAAGATGAAAGTCGGCGAGATCAGCCGGCCGTTTAAAACCTCTTTGGGTTATCATATCGTAAAACTCAATGATCGCCAAGAAGGCATGATAATGGATTTGAAAGAGGCCACGCCGAGGATCGAATCAACCCTGATGCGAGAGAAGCATAACAACGTTTTGGAAAAAGATCTGGAGCATTTGAAGAAGAAATACCAAGTGACGTTTTTAAGTGATAAGATTTAAGTCGTGACAGAAGACGACCAGAAGGCTCTGTCAATAAGACGGGTTGTGTGGATGTTTAAAATGATTTGACCGGGCCAATCTATCAAATCATCTTGTCCAATAACATATCCAGACAAAATGATATCCTTTTTTCTGCTTTCTACAGGCGTTGCCGGGCGAAGTCTTTCCGGGCAATGCGCCGATTCATTTCACCGGGGGACAGCCAGAACCCGAAGGAACGCCCCATCCTCATATCGTGCTGCTTGTGGTGGATGAATAGGGACGGACATTGGATGTCGCAGGATGATTTACACATCCTGCAATCTGGCCCCGGTCATGAAGGAGATAGACAATGAATCTTGAAAAATTATTTTATCCAAAAAGTGTGGCGGTCATCGGTGCCTCCGACAATCTTGGCGGAGGGAAGATGCCCTATTTCCAAATATTGCGGGCAAGCGGCTTCAACGGAGCCCTCTATCCGGTTAATCCGCGTCGAGATGAGGTGGACGGCGTCAAAGCCTATCCGTCCCTTGATGAGCTTCCCGAACCGGTTGATTATGCCATCGTTGCGGCGCCTGTCGAGCAATCCATCGAGATCGTCAAGGCGGCCGTCCGCAATAAATTTAAATTTATTCATTTTTTCACGTCCGGGTTTGGAGAAACGGGAAACCGGCAATTGGAAGAAGAGATGGTCCGGGAAGCCCGGAAAGGGGACCTTAGAATTGTCGGTCCCAACTGCGTCGGCGTGTTTTGTGCCGAATCGAAACTGGCATTCACTCCCGGTGTCCAGGATGCATCCACTGGCCCCGTCGCATTTTTAGGGCAATCAGGCGGCGTCACAGGGAATTTTCTTGCGACGTCGACGACAAGAAAAATATTTCTCAACAAAGTCGTCTCTTACGGAAACCAGATCGACCTTCGAGTTGAAGATTATCTCGACTATCTGGCCGATGACAAAGGTGTCCGGCTGATTGCCTGTTATATTGAAGACATTAAGGATGCCGAGGTGTTTCTCAAGACCCTCAAACGGGTAACATCGATCAAACCGGTGATTATTCTCAAGGGAGGGAAGACCGATACAGGTTCGAAGGCCGCCGCCAGCCATACGGGTGCCATGGCCAGCAATTATACCATATGGGCCGCTGCTGTCCGGCAGCATGGGGGGCTTTTAGTTGATGATTTCGATCAGATGATGGACCTCGTCATGCTGGGAACCTACGGAAAAGTATTGAGAGGGAAACGCGTGGGATTCCTGGGTGCCGGCGGAGGGGTTTCCGTCCTCTTCACCGATCTTGCCGTGGAGGCGGGACTTCATCTGCCTGAATTGAATAAAAAAACGCAGCAAAAAATCGGCGAAGTGATCAGGGGCGTCAATACCTCGACGGCCAACCCTGTCGATCTGGGCGCCTTTGGTTTTGATCTGAACGTCATGCTGCATACGATGAAAGCCCTTGATGAAGATGACGGGATCGATGTGATTATCCCCTATTTTTCTGTTGAATACATTATGCGGTCGGAATTCTTTCTCAACGTCAAAAATAATGCGGAAACCATCTTCAAGATGGCCGAACAAATTAAAAAGCCGGTTGTTCCCATTCTGTCCAGCTTCGTTGAAGACAATCTGGATGCGGAACGGGCCAGGATTGCAACATTTGCCACCCTGAGAAAAGCCGGGTTTCCCGTATATGCCAAAATACAGGACGCTGTCTATTCTATCGGAACATACTTCGAATGGGTATCAAGACGGGCCGCCGGATAAAAGTAAGTTTCAGCTGTCAAGAACGTAAAATGCAGGGATCATCTCTTCAAAATATTCACACGAAGAAAATAATGAATCTGCTGAAAAATATTTGAAAAACCGACCTAAAGTCATTGGGATATTTTGCCGATATTGATAACGTAGATAAAGTTAGGCGATTGAATTGAATATCATGGCTTAACATCATTAAAAATACCTCGTTGGATAACGGAGGATAAAACCTGAAAAAGGCAAACCATACGAAAGTATGGGACGCAAAGCCACTTGCCTAAGTCCTGAACCGGGATATGGCAGAAGGGTTGCCAGGCAATAGCAGCACCTCGGTCATGCTGGTTTTGCCCGGCGGAACTAAGCACTGAGGTTCTGCTATGAGATGTTGTAAAGAAGTATCCCGTCTTTTAAAATTCTTTGACACGGCCTTTTCCATCTTTTGCCTGTTTTTAATCATTGGCATAGCTGCATCCATTTCCTTCACGGGGACTGTCCACGCAGCGGAACAAGATATAACCCTGATGTGGGATGAAAGTATTGACGCCCCGTATCTTCAGTCCTATCGGGTCTATTATTACACGGTTTCCCAACAGCCTGAGTCCTTAAATACCACCGCTTATGCCGCTTCGTATACGCTGGTGGGAGGTAATCCCATATCCATTGATCCGTTTAATGACCCGAAACCGATCACCATCGATAAAAACAATACCCGGATCACCCTGCATTTTTCAGAAGATCAAACCGTCTATTATTTTGTCGTGACGGCCATCGATACACGAGGTCTGGAAAGCATACCGACTCCGGAGGTATCAACCGCGAACCTGGGAACCATTACCGTCAACAGCGGTGCCGCCGTCACGAATAGTGTGTCCGTTGCCATCAATATAGCCCCCGTCAATCCGTCTGTGCCGATTGTCGAAATGCAATTCAGTAACGATGGGACGGCCTGGTCGGTCGCAGAGCCGTTTGCTGAGGTGAAACCATGGATCCTGACCGCCGGTGACGGCGTCAAGACCATTTATGCGAAGTTTAAAGGGTCTGCCGGTAACTGGTCACCCCCTGTGGCGGCGACCATCACACTGGACACGACGCCGCCCACCCTGGCCATCGGCAGTCCTTCAGCGGCGAGCACAAACTCAGGCCCTGTCAGCTATACGGTGACGTATACGGGAGCCGCTTCGATCAGTCTTTCCGCCGAAGATATAACCTTAAACAAAACGGGAACGGCCGATGGGACCGCAGCGGTATCGGGCTCCGGCAATTTTACCCGGACGGTAACCCTGTCCAACATCAGCGGAGAGGGCAGTATCGGCATATCTATTGCGGCGGGGACGGCAACTGATACGGTGGGAAATCAGGCGGCGGCGAGCGGGGCCAGTGCGACGTTTACCGTGGAGAACACGGAGCCGCCTGTCTATCTCAGCAGTCAGGTGACGGCAGGAAACATCCCCGGCCTTTCCGTTCTTGTTGTCAATTCTGAGTCGACAATCGTCGGCGTTTATGATGTGGCGGATGACGGCACGTGGTGTAGTGACCTCCTGCCGCCCGGTGATTATGATTGGTACCTTGCCTATGGAAATCTGCTTTCGGCTAAAAACGCCACCGTTTTTGACACCTCCGTCCTGAAGTCGATCAGCGGGACAATCACCGGCCTGCCTGCCGGCGGCGGCGTCATCACCGTCAAGACCGCGTCCGGCATGCTGCAAAAGTCGATAGCCGTGGTTGCCGATGGCGCCTACGTCGTTGATTTGCTGGTTCCTGCCGCCGACTATCAGGTCGTTCTGGTTGCGCCGGATGTTCCCGTGACCTATTACGACGGTAAGTACACCGTCAATGACGCCGATTATGTGAGTATTGCAGCGGAAAACGCAACGAATATCAATTTTATGCTGACGGTCCCCGAAAGCCATATCACCGGCACCGTTTCCGAATCGGGTGGCAATATCAGCGGATTGACCGTTTATGGATATGAGATCAATACCTCCGCCACGGTGTTTACGAGGACCATATCCGACGGGACATATGATCTCAAGGCGGCACCCGGCACCTATTTGATTTTTGTCATCAAGGGAAACGGGAAGATCTTCTATTTTTTTAAAGAGGACGGTACGCCGACCCAGAATGAGACCTATGCCCTTCCCCGAATCATCACTGACAACGGGCAGACCATCGCAAACACCAACATTGACATCACCGAAGGCGATCGGACGCTGGAAGGGAATGTCACATATCTCACGGCGGGCGGGGAGCCGGTTGCCAATGCGTTGATTACGGTTTCCACGGCAACGGAGGGCAGCCTGGGACTAACGAGCGCTGATGGTCATTACAGTGTCGGCGGACTGCGAAGCGGTGTTACTTATTCCGTATCCGTGAAGCCCCTGAGCGGCAATTATCCGGTCCAGAAAACATCCATCGTTGCCGGCGTTGATACAACGAAAGATTTTGTTATCGGCGGCGGAGCCGTTCTATCCGGTGCGATTACCGAGAGCAATTCCAATCCCGTCAAACCGGTTTCCGGCGCCATGTATTATATCAAGGACCGTCAAACGGGCATCTTGAGCGGCGGGCGGGTCTACTATTCCGATACGAACGGCAACTACAGCATCCATGATGTCCCGGGCGGCAACTACACCCTTGAGGTTTTCCATTCCGACTATTGTAACTACTCAGCGGACCTGACGATCGGGACATCCAATGTCACCCACCAGGTGGCGATGGAAAAAGGCGCATCCTTTCAAGGTACTGTTGAAGATACCCAGGGCGAGCCCGTCGCCGGGACAACGATTCTTGCCACCCGGGACGGGGCCACGCCGGTCTACACAATGACCAACAGTACGGGAGGTTACACCATCTATGGTCTCGATGAGACTAAAAGCGATTATATCGTCATTGCTCAGAAGAAAGACTATGAACGGCAGATGATGACCGATCAACAACCCTCTTCGTCGGGGACGATCGTCGATTTCACTCTGTCCAAACCCCTCGCAACCTATCAGGTTTCCGGCACGGTCAAAATGAGCGATGATTCACCTGTGCAGAATGCGACGGTTCTGGTGTCATCGAAATTGCTGAGTTTCTTTGTCCGAACGACGACCGCCGCAGACGGCTCCTATGCAGTAACCGGACTCATCCATGCCGGAAATTATACGGTGACCGTGCTTCCGGACGGTAATCTGCCCCTGCAATCGAACAGCTTTACCGTTGATAACGCCGATATATCCCTGAACTTCACCATCCCTCTCGGCCAGGAAATCGCCGGCTATGTGTTCGGCAGCCCCATATTTCCCGCCGATAAAGATATCTATGTATTCCTCTATAAAGGTTTAAAGTATATAGGCTATACAAAAGTTCAGGACAATACCTTTTCATTCCCAGGGCTTGTCGAGGGGAGTGATTATAAAATCCTCGTAACGGCCGACGGGTACATGAATCAATGGTATTACGGCTCAAATAGTATCTCTCTGGCCAATACCATCGCGTCCGGCAACACGGCGGTGTCCATGACCTTGATGGCTTTTCCGTAAATCAATAGACCTTTTCTGATGCTTCGACTCTTTGGCTCTTGCCTTGCCCCTGGATTTTACTTCTGACGGCGTAGGGCAACGGGCGTCATCCTATCTTTTCTTTGGATCTTCCTAACCGTTCAAAGCGTAAGTCGTTCTTAAAAAATAAAATCATGACCTCTGTCCTCACATATGATAGATATGAGGCCGCAATATTTCAATCCGCCGCCTTGGATTGAAATCCACCGTATATCGAATCCCACCGTGAGGAGGCATTAAAGGCCCATGACGAATGAAGCGAACAAGGTCATCTATTCCATGATCGGTGTGAGCAAGACCTACGATAAGAAAATGGTGATCAAGGACATTTCCTTGTCCTATTTTTACGGTGCCAAGATCGGTGTCCTGGGGCTGAACGGTTCGGGTAAAAGCACTCTTTTACGCATCATGGCGGGCGTCGATCAGTCGTTCAACGGCAAAACCATTCTGTCGCCGGGCTACACGGTCGGTTATCTGGGACAGGAACCCCTCATCAATGAAACGAAGACCGTCCGAGAAGTTGTCGAGGAGGGTGTTCGGGAAGCAGTCGATCTAATGGCCGAATACAACCGGATCAATGAGAAATTTGCCGAACCCATGTCGGATGAGGAAATGAACGTGCTGATTGAAAAGCAGGGAAGGGTCCAGGAAAAACTGGATGCGCTGGATGCCTGGGACCTTGATTCCCGTCTGGAGATGGCCATGGATGCCCTGCGTTGTCCCCCCGGCGACATGCCGGTCAACGTCCTGTCCGGCGGTGAAAGACGGCGGGTCGCCCTTTGCCGGCTGCTTCTGAGAAATCCCGATATCCTCCTGCTGGATGAGCCGACGAACCATCTGGATGCGGAGAGCGTCGCCTGGCTCGAACAGCATTTGCAGCGTTACGCCGGGACCGTCATTGCCGTGACCCATGACCGGTATTTTCTCGACAATGTGGCCGGCTGGATCTTGGAGTTGGACAAGGGGGAGGGCATCCCCTGGAAGGGCAATTATTCTTCCTGGCTCGAGCAGAAGCAGATCCGCCTCAAACAGGAAGAAAAAACCGCCTCGGAGCACCAGAAAACCCTGCAGCGGGAACTGGAGTGGATCAGCATGTCGCCCAAGGGAAGGCACGCCAAATCGAAGGCCCGTATCAATGCCTACGAGGTCCTGTTGGGGCAGGAGGGGGAGAAACGTGCCGCTGACCTGGAAATCTATATCCCGCCGGGTCCCCGCCTCGGCAAGTTTGCCATTGAAGTGGAGGATGTGACCAAAGGCTATGGTGACAAGCTCCTGATGGAAGGACTGACGTTTGCTCTGCCCCCCGGCGCGATTGTGGGAATCGTGGGTCCCAATGGGGCGGGGAAAACGACTCTCTTCCGGATGATTACGAATCAGGAACAGCCCGATTCGGGAATGATCCGGGTCGGCGAGACCGTCAAACTTGCCTATGTGGACCAACGCCGGGACGTTCTGAATCCCGATAAAACGATCTGGGAAACCATATCCGACGGTCAGGCGATGATCCCGCTGGGCGGTAAGCTCATCAATTCGCGGGCCTATGTAGCGCGTTTCAACTTTTCCGGTACGGATCAGCAAAAAAAAGTGGGCGGTATTTCCGGCGGTGAGCGCAACCGTGTTCATCTGGCGCGGATGCTCAAGGAGGGCGCCAATGTCCTGCTCCTCGACGAGCCGACCAACGATCTTGATGTCAATACTATGCGCGCCCTTGAAGAGGCCCTCGACAACTTCGCCGGCTGCGCCCTGGTCATCAGCCACGACCGGTGGTTTCTGGACAGGATCGCGACCCACATCCTTGCCTTTGAGGACGAAAGCCGAACCTGTTGGTATGACGGTAATTACACCGAATACGAGGCGGACCGCAAAGCGCGCCTCGGTTCCGCCGCCGGCCAACCCCACCGCATTAAATATCGCCGTCTTGTCCGGGGATAGGATTTAGGGCTAAATTAATAATAATAGGGCAATCCAGCGAATCCTTACAGGATAACGGTTCAAAACAAAGGATTTGGCGATGGAAAATTTGGAAGATCCGCCAAAAGATCTGAGTGGTATGGGGACAGATTGTCAATCTCTCCCCATACCCTTTTGAATAACCTTGAACCTAATGCCTTGGTTCTTGAACGTCGTTTTCCTATTCTCCGGACCGAATCAGACTGCCGCCGTCAAGGGGGATAACAGTGCCGGTCAAATAGGCACCCGCCCTGGAACTCAGGAAAATTGCCAAACCGGCGGCATCATCAGGCGAACCGATTCTATTTAAGGGAATCCTGGCCTCAATGGCCTTACGTGCTTCATCGTTATCCGTAATAAAGGCCATCATTTTACTGGGAAAAGCGCCTGGCGCAATGGCGTTGACGGTAATCCAGTCTTTGGCGAACTGACAGGCCCAATTTTTCGTCATATGATGGACGGCTGCCTTACTGGGGCCATAGGAGAACGCGACCCCTCCCGTCGTAAATCCGGCAACGGAACCGATGTTAATGATTCTGGCCGGATCTTCCGGTGTGGCTGCTTTTTTCAAAAGAGGCATGAGTGCCTGCGTGACGAAGAAAGGTCCCTTCACGTTGATGTTGAGGACCCGTTCCCAGGCATCATCGGAAAATTCCTCAAAAGGCGCCCCCCAGGTCGCGCCGGCGTTGTTGACAAGAATGTGAATTTTTTCTTCCCGTTCCTTGATGGCGTCGCCCAGTTTCTTGGCCCCTGATTCCCTAGACAAATCGGCGGGAATAGCGACGCATTGCCCCCCCTCCTTGGACAGCTCTTTGGCCGCCGCCTCAAGATTGGCGGCTTTTCGCGAAGAGATATAAACCTTGACGCCTGATTCAACGAAACCTCTGGCAATCATGTACCCAATACCACGGCCCCCGCCTGTCACGACGGCTATTTTGCCTTTGACGTTAAAAAGATCTTTCATGATTTGCTCCTTCTCAAATATTGATTCCCGCGAATAAGTTATATTCTACGGCAGAACGGTTTGATAAAATCGCCATTCTCATTCTTATGTTTTGGAAGCCGGATTTCCTGCTTCCGTTTTCATATCAGAAAGCTATCTGAAAGTCATCTAATCTGATGGTGTCCGATGGGCGATTCTTTTTAACCGGTGTCGGAAATGTTTGCAATATCAATCTTCCGGCATGGTTTGTTCAAGTCAGTGACCGATAAATATTCGACAGCTATGATATGGGTATGATTTGTGCTTGTCTTTTTGTTACAAAAGTAATTTATTCAGGATAGGGTGACAATCATGGAAGAAAAAAACAATGTTATTTATATTCAGACAACGCCAGAAATGCGATGGGCTTTGGAAAATATTGCGATGAAGAAAAATCAGAGCATTTCCTCAGTTGTCGAATCCATTGTCGGCCGGTATCTGGAGGAACATAAAGCCGAGGGGGATCGCGCCGCGAATCGTCGGCGACTTGAACGGAAGCCCACCCGTCTTCATGCTTTCATCGGTGAGCCGTCTTGGCACAGAAGAGACTTTGAGCAGGGTGCCATCCTTGATATTTCGCTTTTGGGAGTCCGATTGTCTGTTCCCAAAGATGCGACGCTGGAAATCCCGAAAGATGGCAAAACCTCCGAGCTCTGCATTATATTTCATTTGCCTGACCATCATTGGCCGATTCACATCAAATGCCTCCCCAAGTGGGCTGTTGAATCGGAGGATGACATCCAGTTTGGGGCTGAGCTTTTGAACCACGACGTTTACGCCTTCAAAGCTCTACAAAAATATACGAACTGATTTGTATGCTGTGAACTCGATTGCCTGTCCGCGTATTTCTTTAAAGCGGAAAAACAATTTCCTGATGTTTATCAAATTTGTTTCAACATTCCTACACCTGATATATTGGTGCCTCCTGCCTGATCAATTTTTAGACCCGGCTCAAATAAGGTATGGAGAGACTAATTATTTTAAGTCTCACTGTATGTGACTGTTGACACAGTTACGCTGTTCTCTTATAGTGGCAAAGCTTTAAATGGTCATGTCAGTTGCAAAGCGGTCCGGCCGGGAGCAGAAAACGGAACGTTTTCTGCTCCCGGCCGGTAAAGAAACGATCTCATAAAAGGATACGTAATATGGCCGACAATCCCCTCATCGGACTCAACATGTCGATGGCGTCCATTGGTTCATCGGGACGCTTCAGGCTGTCGGTGCCGATGGCCTACTCGGATGCCGTAGCCGGTGCCGGCGGGATACCGCTCTGCCTGCCGGTTTGTAACGATTTAGATGCAGTGAGGCAGATTTTAGGGCTTCTGGACGGCATGGTTTTTATCGGTGGTGCGGATTACCGGCCGGATAACTATGGCGGCCGACCGCAGCCGGAAAACGAATTGAATCCCGAGCGCCAGGACCGCTTTGACATGGAGCTTGCCAAAATCGTCTTGCAGGAGACCGAACTGCCCGTTCTCGGCATTTGCGGCGGCTGTCAGCTCATCAACATAGCCTTGGGCGGTGCCTTGGTTCAGGATATCAAAACGGAATGGAATGTCCCGGCCGGCCGGCCGGTTATCCCTCACTCCGGGAGAGACAGAAAAGACGAGCCGGGAGCAGACTTTCGTCATGCCGTTATCCTGGAGAAAGGCAGCCTGGTTGCCCGCACCGTTGATGCATCTCCGGATGAGGTCTTCACGACGAACTCCGTCCATCATCAAGCGGTGCATCCGGAGCGGCTTGGGCGGGGGCTTCGCGCTTCCGCCTGGTCGGAGGATGGAATCATAGAGGCGATCGAACCGATGCCTGATTCGCCGTGGGCTGGAAACGCCCGATTTGTTCTGGGGGTTCAATGGCACCCTGAGAGGATGCAGAATGAGGCGCTGCAAAAAAATATTTTCCGTGCCTTTATCCAAGCAGCGATGCCAAAAACATGAACCGAAAGCCTTTGTCCTTTATCAGAGTCTATTTCAGCAAGAAAATGATCCTGATGCTGGTTTTGGGGTTTGCCTCCGGCATGCCCCTGACGCTCACCGGTTCAACACTTTCCGCCTGGCTGGTTGCGGAGGGCGTCGATATCAGAACCATCGGCCTGTATTCTCTTGTCGGTTTGCCCTATGCGTTTAAGTTTGTCTGGTCGCCGTTGATGGACCGATATGTCCCGCCGTTTCTGGGCAGGCGGCGCGGCTGGATCATCATCACACAGCTTGTCCTGATTCTGACGATTTCTGCCATGGGTTTTTTTCATCCGTCGTCCATGCCGTTGATGGTTGCGCTGATGGCCGTGGCCATTGCCTTCTTTAGTGCGAGTCAGGATATTGTTCTGGACGCCTATCGGACGGAATATCTTGATCCTCAGGAACGGGGGGCGGGCTCCGGCGTCTGGATCATGGGTTACAGAATGGCCCTCCTTGTCAGCGGTGCCCTCGCCTTGATTCTTTCGGACCACATCTCATGGCGAATCGTTTATCTCATCATGGGGCTTTCGATGGTCATCGGCTGTATCGCCGCCCTCCTTTCGCCGGAGCCTCTGAAGGCAAATCCACGTGCCGTCTCCGTCGAGCCGCCGAAAAATCTTTACGAGGCCGCCGTCATTCCTTTTGTGGAATTTTTCAAAAGACCGGGGGCCGTTGAGATCCTCCTGTTCGTCATCCTCTATAAAATCGGGGATATTGCGGCGGCGCAGATGACAACGCCATACATATTAAAGCATATCGGTTTTTCGCGCACCGAACTGGGTGCCGTATACAAAGGATTCGGCATGCTGGCGACCATCGTCGGTGCCCTGGTGGGAGGCGCCGTCATGGTCAAGTGGCGTCTGAAAACATCGCTTCTGGTTTTCGGCATTTTGCAGGCTATCTCTACATTGATTTTCATTCTGTTGGAATTTACCGGCCGGCAGGTTTCGGCTCTTGCCCTGGTGATCGGTACGGAGAATTTCAGCGGCGGCATGGGGACGGCGGCTTATACGGCCCTGCTGATGGGCTTATGCAACAGAAAATTTACGGCGACCCAGTATGCCCTCCTGAGCAGCCTGATGGCCGTAAGTCGCTATGTGACAGGGGCGCCGACAGGATACCTTGCCGAGGCTACGGGTTGGATCATATTTTTCGTGATTTGTGCAGCCTTGGCCTTGCCCGGATTGCTGCTTCTCCTCCGATACGATCGCTGGGCCGTCGAGATGCAGAATTGACATTCCCCGACGACAACAGCTATTTCATGATAATGCCCTTTTTGCGCAGCTCTGCCAGTTCCGTGTCCGTCAGATGAAGGAGTTCCTTGAAGACCAGGTCGTTATGCTCGCCCAGAAGAGGCGCGTGAATGGCGGGCATCTCACCGCCGCTGAGCTTCCAGGGGGGACCGGCCATCATGAGCTCACCCCGTTCGGGATGATCGATGGACACGAAGAAATTCCTGGCCTGCAGATGTCGGTCGGCATAAATGTCTTTCCCGTCCCGGGACGGGGCAACGGCCAGTCCGGTGGCCATGAATTCATTGACCATCCAGTCCCGGTCCCGCTGCCGGGTCCAGGCCGTGATCAACTGATCCAGTTCCTTTTCATTTTTCTTGCGGGCGGCCATGGTGGCAAAGCGAGGATCATCGGCCAGTTCCGGCTTTCCGATAACGCCGGCCAACGCCTGGAATTCCTCATCCTTGTGGCATTCCAAAGCAAGCCAACGATCGACGCCCCAGCACTGATAGACGTTATGGGGGGCGTATTCGGGATGGGCGTTGCCCATCCGCTCGGGGATTTCACCGGTCATCAAATAACCCAGCAGCTTTTCACCCATGATGGACGTGACGCCCTCACACTGGGAATAATCGATGAATTGACCCTCGCCGGTGTTGATGCGATGATGGATGGCAGCCAGGGTTGCGAAAGCCGTTGTGACGGCATTGATGACATCCGTATTTCCCGGCGAGCCGTGGGTGGGATGATCTTCCGGATGGCCGGATAGGTAAGTGTATCCACCGATGCTTTGATGGATGGTCGCAAAACCGAGATATTTCGATTCCGGTCCTTCATGGCCCCGGCCGGACGTGGAAACGACGATGAGGTCCGGTTTTAAAGCCTTCAGGTTTTGATAACCCAAACCCATTTTGATCATGGCGTCGGGCCGCATATTGTCGATGACAATGTCACTCATGGCGGCGAGTTTTTTGGCCAGCTCGACACCTTCTTTTTTGCTCAGATCGAGGGTGATGCTCCTTTTGTTACGGTTGATGGAGTTATAGCTCATACCCTGATTGAGGGGCAACCTCGTGGATTCCGGTTCTTCCCGCGGCCACTTGACGGCGCGACGGATGAGGTCCGTACGGGTATGCCCTTCGACCTTGATGACCTCGGCGCCGAGATTGGCCAGAAGCATCGTCGAATAAGGCCCCGCCCAAACCCAGCAAAATTCAAGGACCCGCAGCCCTTTCAACGGCAGATTCTGATATCGATCAAAAACGGGGTCTTTCAGGGCCTTGACCGGATTGGACCATTCGACGGTCAATTGGACATTTGACGCCCCACTCTTGTTGATGATTTCTTGAAAAACCTCTTCGGTGTGCTGGCCTAAAAGCGGTGCCGGACGGTATGCTTGGGGCGGTGAAGCGGTCATTTTAAAAGGCCATCCGGCATATTGATATTTCCCGGCTCGGGGATGGTCGACCTCGGTAAAATAGCCTCGGGCCTGATACTGGTCATACTCCATGACATCCTTGGCCGAATTCACAGGCCCGCAGGGGATGCCTGCCGCAGAAATCTTTTTGCAGATTTCTTTTTTCTTTTGCTTCTTCATCCAGTCGTCAAGTTGCTGGGCAATGTCCATCAAATGGGTGGTCCGCCAGACCCGATCGTCCCAGCGGTCGTCCTTGAGCCAGTCGGGCATACCGATGAGTTCCCGGAGAGCGTGGAAATGATGATCGTCCAAAGCACCCAGGACGATGTACCCGTCACTCGTTTCCATCCGGCCCATGGCTGGCGGGCGATCGGGCACCCGGCACCATGTCATTCCGTCGTAACGGCTGCTGTGAAAGACGCCGAGAAGCAGATTGATGATCACCTCCTGTAAGGATATATCGATCATCCTGCCTTTGCCTGTCCTTATCTTATCCAGAAATGCCGCCATGACGGCAACGGTTGCCTGTAGGGCCCCCGTGTACCCGACCTGATAGCCGCCGATTTTTACGGGTGGCAAAGACAAATCAGCGGAACGGACGGGCAGAAGGTTGGCCTCGCCGCCGGCATGCATCAGGGTGAGATCGTCTCCTTTGGCGTTGGCTCGGGGACCTGTGCGTCCGTAAGGGGTAATGGAGCAGTAAACGAGTCCGGGGTTTAATTTCTGCAATTCATTCCAGCTGAGTCCCAGCTGCTCAAAATATGTCCCCGGCTGATTGTCGATGAAAACGTCCGCCCAGAGGAGAAGCTTTTTGAATGCGGCCAGCCCCGCCGGCTGTTCGATATCAAGGATCATGCCCCGCTTGCTCGTGTTGTTATAGAGAAACAGGGCGCTTTTTTCCGGATCTTTCACACCGTCCGGAAAGGGTCCGCAGGCCCTTGCCGGATCGCCTTCCGGCGGCTCCACCTTGATGACATCGGCACCCATGTCGGCTAAAAGTTTGCCGCAATAGGGGCCGGAAACCATAGAGGCATATTCTACAACTTTAAGACCTTCCAACGCTCTTTGGGACATTAATATATTCCTCCTGTTCAATATGTACACAGACCCGTTTCATGAGTTGCTCCCGGTTGGAAAAGAAAGGATGCCCGATTTGATCAGCATTAGTTATCATGATTTCCTCTTTATGTAAGGCTAAGGCATTCAAGTATCATAAGCCATGGCATTGTGAGAAAATCGTATTACTCTAATAAGCGACCCTGTGTCATGTCAAGCAGGAATTCATTTAAACGAATGGGATGATCCACCAATATTTACCCCGTTTTTCTATTTGTTTCACATATCTTAAAATAATTTTTATATATCCGGCGAGTTTGCGGTTAATGTTTGTCATGCAAACAATCGTTACCGGGAGGATGGAAGGACAGGCCTATGGACAAAAATATCTCAATTCTGGTTACCGACGATAATGAATCGATAAGGATCGTCATCCGGCGTATCCTGGAAAAGAAAGGTTACCAAAACGTCTATGAAGTCGGTGACGGAATGTCGGCCTTCCAATTACTGAAGTCGCAAAAAATCGACTTGATCATCGCCGACTGGAATATGCCCGTCATGAGTGGGATAGAACTGTTGAAGAAAGTCCGGCAAGACAACGAAATCAGCAAAACACCCTTCATCGTCGTATCCGTCGAAGGATTGGATGTCAGTATGGAGACTGCTTTTCAGTCGGGGGTCAGCGATTTTATATCAAAGCCTTTTACGGCTGAAGCTCTTATAGCCAGCCTGGAAAAAGTCATGCCGGGGTCAATTTGAAATCATTCACTCAGCGGGAAGATCATGAACGTTATATACATCAACGCCTTCATTGAAAGCGCTATAAACGTATTGAAAGTCATGGCGTTTATGGAGGCCAAGGCCGGGAAGCCTTATTTGAAAAACGATTCCGTCGCACGCGGTGATGTTTCGGGAATTATCGCCTTTTCGGGATCATTAACCGGCTCATTAGCTCTTAGCTTTTCCGAATCCTGTATCTTAAAGATCGTATCCAATATGTTGGGTGAGGAAATCAAAACAATCAACAACATCACGAAGGATGCGGCAGGAGAATTGACAAACATGATATCGGGCGACGCAAGAAAGAGATTGCAGAGTCAGGGACATCTGATCGGTGCCAACATTCCCGCAGTGCTTTCGGGAAAGGGGCATCTTATCAGGCATGTTCTGGGCGGGCCGAGTATCGTTGTTCCTTTTCAAACGGAATTTGGTGAATTTGTGGTGGACGTCAATATAAAGGATGTCCAATAAAAAGGCGGCTGATATCCCGCATCACCGGCTGGGCGTCACCGGAGGTCTCCGCGTCATTCCTCTTTTGATTCTGGTGCCCAGATTCCCGGGTCCTTTCGAACGCTATTCCAGCATGTCAGACTACATTTTCCCCCTCGGCGCAGGGGATACAAACGGGGTTTCCATCCAAATATCGCAAACGTGTGCTCATGACCGACTCGCCGCAGATGCTGCAAAAGGCGGACTTATGAATCTCCGCTCTTGCGGGTTCATTTATGACAACCTCGGAGACGGACAAAATCTCATCCGCCGGCATCTCTAAAATGAGTTTGATCAAAGCCTGACGATTACTCCGCAATTCGGCGGGAATGCCCCGTCCGTGAAAGACGACACGAACTCCCTTGCCCGACGCCCGGGAGTACAGCGTATAGACGTGCTTGCCGTAATCACGAAACATCAGGTTCCCCTTTCCGAAGGTGCAGCCGGTGACGCATTGGAGGGCGTCAACACCACAGGCATTATTTTCCACAACGGCGACGATCTCCTCATCGGCGGAACGCATGGTTCTCAACTCATCCATGGCGGTGTTCGCCATTCGGTATCCGATGGCCAACCCCGGACAGGAATGTCCGTGGAATTTAATAATATCTGAATAGTTCATCCTTTACGCCCTCCATATCTTACCGTGTTAACCGCGCTCTGTAATTCGGTCCCAGAAGAAAACAGTATTAATTTTTTTTTGCCATATCAACAATAACGGCAAAAACTTTTTATGGTCATGACCGGATTACTGTTTTTTATGGGAGCATTTTGAGAAACTCGGGTCCTCGGATATTCCCGGCAAGTATTTTCAAAAATCCTGTTTCGATTCTTATGGAAGTCCATATATTTTGTCAATGAGATTAACACCGCATGATGTTATTTTGTGGTAAGAAAAAACGTGAATAAATTTTTGCCGCAACGTTTGTGGTACCGCCTCTAAAAACCTTGACACAGCTAAAGACCATTTTTTATAATAAAATTCATTTTGTTTGAATCATTTTGTTTGTGCGGTAATGACAAAAAATCGCATTACGGATGTAGGTTAAATGACACGTTATATGAATCCGCAGGCGAGGAAGAAAATTTTTAAATTAGTGCTCAGCATTGCCGCTTGCCTGTCGGCAGGTGTCATGGGGTCCTTTTTTACGGCGCAATCGGTTGACTCGTGGTACCCCTTAATCAGAAAGCCTCCCATCAGTCCACCGGACTGGGTATTTGCCCCTGTCTGGACAGTGCTTTACATCCTTATGGGGGTCTCTTTTTTTCTGATATGGATTCATAAATTTGAAAATCGACAGTTAAAAAACACTCTAACTATTTTCATTTTCCAATTACTACTGAATATCTTATGGTCTGTTGTTTTCTTCGGGTTTCATTCGATTATCGGCGGCTTGGTTGTCGTTATCCTTCTTTTCGGGGCGATTTTGTGGACGATGAAAACGTTTTCCATCTTTTCGAAGGCAGCCGCTATCCTGTTGGTTCCCTATATCATCTGGGTCGGTTTGGCCCTAGTGCTCAATTTATGGATTTTTTTAATCAATTGAGCATTACTTGGAACGGGATCACGACCTTCTTCGTCACTGGCTTTTAATATTTTCGCGAACGAACAATCCTTTTCCCTTAAGCCATAATGTCCAGACGATCTTTTTATCACGCCTGATCATCAAAAAAATTCAGATAATCGCCATCGCCTTGTTTGAGAGTTGTTGCGCAATTTCAATAAAAACAGGTGGATTTTAATGGATTTGATGCCACTCGGCATGAAACATGCAAATTCTTAATATTAATATTTTTTGCTTTTTTGACGAAAAATAATCGCATAGGTGGGAACTGTAAAAATTACGCAAAAAAGCAGTTGAGCGTCGGTTATTTTTGCGTCAATTGCGGCATCGTGTAAGTTAAGAGAACAACAAGGGTTCATGATGGGTCTACACATGATGATTTAAAAAAATAATGTTTTTATGCCTGTCATTCGGGCCGTCAATGCAAAAATGCTGTTTATCACTATGCTTGTCAAAAGGGTTGGGGAGGTATGATAAAAGACGAAAAAAAGACAAAGCGCCAACTTATTGAAGAATTATCAGTATTTCGGCAACAGGTCGGACAACTGGATTTCGATGAAGAAAGACGGTTGAAATTTGATGAATTGATTCGAACGTTTGTCGAATCTTCCCCGGTGCCGGTTGTTGTCAGTGATAGAGATCAGAAGACTTTGTATCTCAGCCGGAAATTTGAAGAAACATTCGGCTACGACCGGCAGGAGATCGCAACACTGAATGACTGGTGGCGAGTTTCTTATTCTGATAGAAGCGGAGGCGATAAAGTTATCAATAGTTGGCAGAATAATATCGCAAAAGCGATACAAAATGGCCGGCAGATTGATTCAATTGAAACATACGTCATCTGCAAAGACGGGGCGAAGCGTTATGTGGAATTTAAATTTGTTAACGTTGGCGACCAATATATGATGTTCTGTCATGATCTAACGGACGCCAAAAGAACCGAAAAAGAGCTTGCCCGGGCAAATGAAAAGCTTAAAGTCTGGGTTTGTGAACTGGAGATGCAAAACAGTAGAATGAACCTTTTGCGCAGGATGGGCGAAGCTTTGCATACCTGCCGGAATGTCGAAGATGCGTCACCGATAATCAAGCAGTACGGCCCTCAATTATTTCCCAAGACGAACGGGAGTCTGTATACCTTGGATGAATCTTGCGAAAAAATGAGATCCGTCGTCAAATGGGGCAATTATTCAAATGAAGATATCATGTTGGCTCCCGGTGACTGTGAAGCCTTAAGAGTTGGCAAACCCTTGGAAAAGAAGGGTAAGACGGAAGGAGGCCAAAAAACAACTCTGAACAGCTGCATTTGTGACAGCGATAATTGGATCGGTATCTGTAGCGCTATGTGTATCCCTATGAAAGCCGTAGGACAGGTGCAGGGCATTTTACACCTGGGATTTTATAATGAAGACGAAGCCTACGAGAGAGGCGTCAAGGAACTGGCCCTGGTCGTTGCCGAACACCTGGCATTGTCGTTGGCCAATCTGAAAATGCAGGACACATTGCGCGCCCAGGCCATTCGGGATCCTCTTACCGGATTATTTAATCGACGCTATATGGAAGAATGTCTGGAGCGTGAGTTTCATCGGGCCGCGCGCAAACGCCATCCGGTCAGCATTATTATGGTTGATATTGACTTTTTCAAGCTTTTTAACGATGCATACGGCCATGATGCCGGGGATGATCTACTTAAGATATTGAGTGACATTTTCCAAAATAATGTTCGCAAGGAAGATATCGTCTGTCGCTTTGGGGGCGAGGAATTTGTCTTGATTATGCCGGATATGCCTTTGAATGTGGCCACTCAGCGGGCGAACCAATTGCGGGACGAACTCAAGAACTACAATTTTCATTACCAGGGGGTGGATCTTGGCGCCGTGACGATTTCCCTGGGTGTCGCCGCCTTTCCCGGTCATGGCAATGATGCCCCGACCGTCCTGAAAAAAGCGGACGACGCTTTGTACAAGGCAAAAAATAACGGTCGGAATCGCGTGGAAGTTGCCGTTATAAAATAACCTGCCAAAGTCTTCCTTGCCATGCTGACTGTGTATGTGTCTAATATTTGACGTAAAAGAGGTGTTGCGCCTTTTATTTGACGCTATTAGTAATTCTTATCAATACCGTATTCCCTTAAAATTCATCGTAAAAGTCACTTGATTTTCGTTGGAGAATCATTAAACTTGCCCTTGGTCGAGTCGGTTCAATAAAACCGATTTGAATTTATTTCGAATGATTCCTTACGTATCGAATAAATATACGGCGTTAATCAGGGAGGAGAAGCTATGCCGATATACGAATTCTACTGTCATCAATGTAATACCGTTTATAATTTCTTTTCAAAAACCGCAAATACGACAAAGATCCCGACGTGTCCGCAGTGCAAGCGTATAAAGCTCAAACGTCAAATGTCCGTATTTGCAAATCCATCGAAGGGAAAAGAAGGACAAGAAAGCGATGAATTACGGGTCGATCCCTCGGTGTTGGAGAAGACCATGGCTACGTTGGCCAACGAAGCGGAAAAAATGAAAGAAGATGATCCGCGGGCGGCCGCCAGGCTCATGAGACAGCTCTCCAAGGCCGGCATCAACTTTGGGCCCGGCATGGAAGAAGCGATCAGCAGGCTGGAAAAAGGCGAGGATCCGGAGCAGATCGAAGCTGAAATGGCGGATGTTTTGGAGAATGAAGAACCCTTCATCCTCCAAGCGTCTGCCAAACCAAAAGGT
The DNA here is from genome assembly GCA_016928025.1 of Deltaproteobacteria bacterium. Classification (GTDB taxonomy): domain Bacteria; phylum Desulfobacterota; class Syntrophia; order Syntrophales; family JAFGHS01; genus JAFGHS01. The sequence goes on along the minus strand of JAFGLN010000015.1, from coordinate 42,013 downwards.
AAAAAAATAAGACCCCGTGTGGATGATACGCTTTATGACTTATAGCCGTCTTCTCATCGTCTCTTAATTTCGCCGTACTGAACCAGAACGGATATCGCCAGGGTATATCTTTCGATGTGGTCGAAAGCGGAGATCTTTACCTCTCCTGAAATTTCATTGATATTCCCTATTGGATACCTTTTAACGCCCTTGTGATTCCTGATATATTTTGTGCGATGCGTGTAGCGGGAAGTGGCGAATCGCTTCGGGCAATGAGATTCTCCGTGATGCTAAACCGGTGTTGGCTTTTTTGAGTTTACCGGTGGTTCCTGCGACCTAATGACGTTTTTCGGGTACAATAAAAAAACGCCCTTCTTGAGGAAAGGCAACCTCTGCCTACCGAAATACGCTACGAATTACAAATATTTTTGAAAATTTCAAATAAATTCTGCCACCAGATCTCCGACTTCGGAGGTCGAATATCCCATTTGTCCCGCAGCCATGCTTTTAAGTTTCGTGGAGACGACCTTAACAGCCGCCTGTTCAACGGCCATGGCGGCCTGTTCTTCGCCAAGGATGTCCAGCATCATTTGCCCCGCCATGATGGTCGCCATGGGATTGATGATGTTTTGACCCGTGTACTTCGGCGCCGAGCCGCCCATGGGTTCAAACATGGATACGCCTTCGGGATTGATATTGCCGCCCGCCGCAATGCCCATACCGCCCTGGATCATGGCGGCCAGGTCCGTGATGATGTCGCCGAACATGTTGTCCGTTACGATAACGTCAAACCATTCCGGGTTTTTCACCATCCACATGCAGGTCGCATCGACGTGGGCATAATCCGTTTTAATATCGGAGTACTCTTTGGCGACGTCATAGAAAGTCCGCTCCCACATATCAAAGGCGTAGGTCAGGACGTTGGTCTTTCCGCAGAGGGTCAGTTTCTTTTCTTTATTGCGTCTTCTGCAGAAGTCAAAAGCATAGCGGATGCAGCGCTCTGCGCCCTTTCTCGTATTGATGGATTCCTGAATCGCCACCTCGTCGGGAGTGCCTTTTTTCAGGAAGCCGCCCGCGCCCGTATATAAGCCCTCACTGTTTTCCCGGACGACGACGAAGTCGATATCCAACGGCCCCTTGTCTTTCAGGGGCGTTTCGACGCCGGGATATAATTTGACGGGGCGCAGATTGATGTATTGATCCAGGGCAAAGCGCATCGTCAGCAGAATCCCCTTTTCCAGTATGCCCGGCTTGATATCGGGATGACCGATGGCGCCTAAATAGATAGCGTCAAATTGGCGAAACTCTTCAAGAACGCTGTCGGGCAGAATTTCTCCTGTCCGTTTGTAGCGTTCACCACCCAGGTCGTAATTCGTCAAATCCAGCTTGAAGCCGAATTGATTTGCGGCTGCTTTGATCACTTTGACCCCTTCGGTGAGAACCTCAGGACCCGTTCCGTCCCCCGGAACCAGGGCGATTTTATACGTCTTTGCCATGTGAACGATTCCTCTCTCCTGTATTTATTTATCTTTCGTCACTGATTCTCAAAACCTTGGCGCCGCGGATCTTTCCTTTTTTAAGTTCCATAAGGGCCTTGTTGGCATCTTCCAAGGGGAACTCCTGGATGTCCGGTCTGACTTTCATTTGCGCTGCGAGATGCAGGAACTCACTTATATCAATCCCCGTAACATTGGCAACACTTTTTATTTCTTTTTCCATCCAAAGATGTTCCGGATAATCTATTTGTAAAAGGTCCTCTTTGTCCGTTTCTTCTTTTCGAATCGCATTGATCGCCAGTCGCCCGCCGCTTTTCAGATTCTTCAACGCATGAACAACAGGTCTCCAGGCCGGTGTCGTATCGATGATCGCGTCCAGTTTTTCCGGGGCGTAATCCTCCGTCGCGCCGGCCCAGGCGGCGCCCAACTCCATGGCAAACTGCCTTTCTTTTTCACTGCGGGCGAAAACAAAAATTTTCGCAGCAGGATATTTGAATCGCGTGGTTTTGAGGACCAAATGCGCTGATGCGCCGAAACCGGTCAAGCCAAGATTTTGACCGTCGCTGATGTTTGAGAGTCTCAGGGACCGATAGCCGATGGCACCGGCGCATAACAGAGGCGCCGCCTCGGCGTCGGTCAGGTAATCGGGTATCGGGTAGGCAAAGGTTTCCGGAACTTTCATGTATTCTGCATAACCGCCATCTGAATCCCGGCCTGTCGCCAGGAATTGTTTGCAGAGGTTTTCCCGGCCGGATAAACAGAAATGGCAATGGCCACAGGTCGAATAGATCCAGCCGATTCCCACCCTGTCACCGATTCGGAATTTGGACACACCCTCTCCCACTTTTTCAACCCTGCCGACGACCTGGTGACCTAAAACCACAGGCAATTTTGGCGGCGGCGTTCTTCCCTCAATCTCGTCCAACTCCGTATGGCAAACACCGCAGGCAAAGACCTTGACAAGTAATTTTTTCTGCCCGGGGACCGGTTCCGGAAGCTCTGTTAATTCGAGTGGGTCTTTGTTGTACTCGAGACTACCCAGTTTGTTGAGAACCATGGCCTTCATGTCATAACACCTGATTGTTTTTTACCATTGGGCCTGCCCGCAAGATCACCTGAATTGGCCTGCCGTATTACGGGATGCAGGAGACCGGATTCATCAATCAAAAAGCAGGGTACTCGACAAATGCCCCGCTTTGCAAATCAATAACCATAGAAAAATTGCGTGACAACCTGCGGAACTATATGGAAGCCGATCCTGCATGTCAATGAAAAATTAAGCACTTGTCTGTTCGTTCCGGTAAAAAGCAGGGACTCTAAATCACAAAGAAGAATGGAATCCCGCCTGTGCAGTAACGGTTTTCAGATATATTTTATTCTCGTCGCGTTCTATGAGGTCTGGAAAGATTGATGCGGGAAGAGCTTGGCGATATTTTCCGAGAATGGTGGCAGAGCCACGTCCGCTTCCGTGATGATGGCCGTAATGTAACGGCCGGGTGTCACGTCGAAGGCGGGGTTATAGACGTCAATCTCTTCCGGGGCGATACGATGACCCTGAATGTTTGTGATTTCCTGTGCGGCCCGTTCCTCGATGGGGATATCGGTTCCTGTTCGGATATGCAAATCGACTGTGGACAGGGGGGCGGCAACATAAAAGGGGATGCCGTGGGCCTTGGCCAGGACGGCGAGGGAATAAGTGCCGATTTTGTTTGCGGCATCACCGTTGGCGGCGATCCGGTCCGCTCCGACGATGACCAGATCGATTTTCCCCTGCTGCATGAGAAAGCCGGCCGTATTATCGGTAATCAGGGTTGACGGGATGCCGTCCTTCACCAGTTCCCAAGCGGTCAGCCTGGCGCCCTGGAGGACCGGTCTTGTTTCGTCCACAAAAACATGGATGGCTTTTCCTTCCTCATGGGCGGCCCGGATGACGCCGAGGGCTGTCCCGTAACCGGCCGTGGCCAAGGCTCCGGCATTGCAATGGGTTAAGATGCCGTTGTTGTTTTTGATGAAAGCCCGGCCGTTAAGGCCGATTCGGCGATTGGCCGCAACATCCTCTTTCCCGATCCGGATCGACTCTTCGATGAGGGCCTGCTTTACAGGCGCATAAACATCATCCAATGCTTGCTCCGCCGTTCGACTTTTTTCCAAAGCCGGCCGGTCCGCCATGGCGGTGATGAACCGTTTCCTCATCCGCTCGATGGCCCAGAAAAGATTCCGTGCTGTCGGACGGGTCTGGGAAAATTCATCGCAGATAAGATGGAAAGCCTGATGAAAGGTTTCGTCATTGTCGGCTTTCAAATGGAAGGTCCCGAGAGCGATACCCATGGCGGCGGCAATGCCGATGGCCGGAGCGCCGCGGATCGTCATGTCCTTGATGGCCTCAATGACGTCTTCATGGTGGCGGCAAGTGATATAGCGCTCTTCCGCCGGCAGGACCTTCTGGTCGATCATGACAACCGTCCGGTCTTTCCAGTATATTGTTCGGATGTCGCTCATGATTTCGTCAGCATCTTTTTCAGCAGATCGTTGATGATTTTGGGATTGGCTTTCCCCTGGGTGGCCTTCATGATCTGGCCGACAAAGAAACCGAAGACCTTTTCCTTCCCGCTCCGATACTGCGCAACCTGCTCCGGATTGGCTTCGATGACTTCGGAAATGATTTTAGACAGGGTACTTTCGTCGGTTATCTGGACCATGCCCTTTTCTTCAATAATGGCCGTGGGGGCTTTGCCGGTCTGATACATCTGTTCGACGACATCCTTGGCCATCTTGCCGCTTATCGTGCCCTTATCGATCAATCCGATAAGATCGGCCAGGGCGGAAGGGGTAATGGGGCAATCTTTGATATCCTTTTTCTCCTCGTTGAGGAACTTGAGAATGTCGCCCATTACCCAGTTGGCCGCTATCTTCGGCTTGCCGGAGCGCTTGGCGACTTCTTCAAAATAGTCGGCCAACGCCCGGCTTACCGTCAATACGCCCGCGTCATAAGCGGAAATTTGATACTCGCCCATGAACCGCTCCCTTTTCGCCAGAGGCAGTTCGGGCAGGTTCTTTTCAACCTCGTCAACCCAGTCCCTGCCGATATCGATAGGAACCAGATCCGGATCGGGGAAATAGCGATAGTCATGGGCTTCTTCTTTGCTCCGCATGGAATGGGTGACCCCCTGACCGTCTTCCCATAGCCTTGTTTCCTGAACCACCTCGCCGCCATCGTCGAGGATGTACTGCTGTCGCTTGATTTCATATTCCAGCGCCCGCTGCACATTGCGGAAGGAATTCATGTTTTTTAACTCTGTCCGGATTCCGAAAGCCGTTTCACCCCAGGGCCTGAGAGATATATTCGCGTCACAGCGAAAGCTGCCCTCTTCCATATTACCATCGCAGATTTCTAGATACACCAGAATTTCGTGAAGTCTTTTCAGGTAGGCGGCCGCCTCCTCGGCGCTTCGCATGTCCGGTTCACTGACGATTTCGATCAGGGGAACGCCGGTGCGGTTCAAATCCACATAGCTTACCGGGTTATGTTCATCATGGAGTAGTTTGCCCGCGTCTTCTTCCATATGGATTCGGGTGATCCCGATGGCCTTTTTCTCCCCGTTGATTTCGATGTCCACATGGCCGAACTCCGCCAGGGGTTCGGCGTACTGGGAAATCTGGTAGCCCTTGGGCAGATCGGGATAGAAATAATTTTTCCGCGCGAAGCTGCACTGCGCGTTAATACGGCAATGGGTGGCCAGACCCATCTTGATCGCGTATTCGACGACTTTTTTATTCAGGACCGGCAGAACACCGGGCATGCCCAAACAGATGGGACAGGTGTGGCTGTTGGGTGCCGCACCGAATTTCGTCGAGCAATTACAGAATATTTTTGTATCCGTCAATAACTGGGCATGGACTTCCAGCCCGATAACCGCTTCGTATTTCATTAGAGATGGGGTCTCCTTTTTTCCAGATTGGCGTTCTTTTCGTAGGCCGATGCGATCTGCATCAATTTTCCCTCCTCGAAGTGACTAGCGAGAAACTGCAGCCCGATGGGGAGCCCGCTTCCGGAAAAGCCGCAGGGAACGGAAATACCGGGGATGCCGGCCAGATTCGCCGAGATGGTTAATATATCGGAGAGATACATCTGCAAGGGGTCGTCGGTTTTTTCGCCCAGTTTGAAAGCTGGGGTCGGTGTGGTCGGCGTCAGGATAATGTCGCAGGTTCTGAAGACCTCATCGAAATCCTGCTTAATCAGAGCCCTGACCTGGGAGGCCTTTTTGTAATAGGCGTCATAGTAGCCGGATGACAGGGCGTAAGTCCCGAGCATGATGCGCCTTTTGACCTCGGCGCCGAATCCGTCGGAACGGCTTTTCTTGTACATGTCCAGAAGATCCAGGCTGTCCGGAGTCCGGTAACCGTATTTTATTCCGTCATAACGGGCCAGATTGGAGCTGGCCTCCGCCGGGGCGACGATATAGTAGACGGCCAGACAGTATTTCGTTCGGGGAAGGGAAACATCCCTGGTTTTGGCTCCCAGCCCCTCGACGACCTTAATCGCCTGTCTCACCGCCTGTTCCACTTCGGGATCGATGCCCTCGATGAAATACTCTTTGGGAACCCCGATCGTCCAGCCTTTGATATCCCGAGATAAAAAATCCCGGTAATCCGGCACATCGGCGGGAACGGACGTGGATTCCTTCGGGTCGTAGCCGGCGATACAATTCATGATGATGGCACAGTCTTCGACGTCCTTGGTAAAGGGCCCGATCTGATCAAGGGACGAGGCAAAAGCGATCAAGCCGAAACGGGAAACCCGGCCATAGGTCGGCTTCATGCCTACAACACCGCAGAGGGCGGCGGGCTGCCGGATGGACCCCCCGGTATCGGAGCCGAGGGCGGCAATACATTCGTCGGCGGCGACGGCCACGGCGGAACCGCCGCTGGAACCGCCGGGGATTCTTTCCGGGTCCCAAGGATTTCTGGTTGCGCCGAAAAACGACGTCTCCGTGGAGGACCCCATGGCGAACTCATCCATATTGGTTTTTCCCGTAAAGATCGCTCCCGCCTGCTGCAATTTTTCCACGACGGTGGCATTGTATGGCGGGATATAATTGTGCAATATCCGCGATCCGCACGTCGTGCGGACTCCTTTGGTGCAGTATATGTCCTTGAGGGCGATGGGGATGCCGGTCAGAGGGTTGATGTCGCCTTTTTTGATGGCTTCATCCGCCCGGATTGCGCCTTCAAAAGCGTCTTCTTTCATGAGGCTGATATAAGCCTTTAGGCGGGATTCAACCGTCTCGATCCTTTTGAAAAGAGCCTGGACAATCTCCAGGGCGGTTGCTTCTCCGGCCCGCAATCTATTTTGCAATTCATGAATGGTCAGTTGGTTCAGTTCCATGGTTTTACTCAATCACTTTCGGTACCCGGAAAAAATCCCCTCGCGGATCGGGGGCATTGGCGAGGGCGGCTTCATTATCCAACGATTCGCCGATGCTGTCTTCCCGGAAAGCGTTCTTCTGGGCGATGGCATGGCTCATAGGCTCAACGCCCGCCGTATCAATCTGGTTCAACATTTCCATATACATCAGGATGTCGTTGAGTTGGGAGGTGAATTTTTCCTTTTCTTCCTCTGCAAATTCCAGTCGCGCTAAATGCGCGACATATTCCACTTCTTTTTTTGTAATTTTCATTGGGGATTTCTCCACAAAAATTATTTAAATACCGGCCAAAACGGTTCGATGTTTTCCCTGACCCTTTTGATAACGGAATCCTGCCGGTGTAGCCCGTCACGTTCCATGTCGTCCAATTCGGCTTCGGACAGAGGGGTCTCGTTGAGCAGTTCGTGCAGGACGGCCTTAACCGATCCCGTTAATCCGCCAATGTGGTAGCCCCCTTCGAGGGTGGCCACCAGTTTTCCCCTGCAGCACCGGTCGGCGATGTTCATGATGACTCGGGTTAAGGCGGCAAACCCTTTTTCCGTTACCTTCATCCCTCCCAGAGGATCCCGGTGGTAGATGTCAAATCCTGCTGATACCATGATCAAATCCGGCTTGAATTCATTAGCTACGGGCTCAAGCACCGTTCCGGTTATGGCCAAATAGTCGGCATCTCCCGCACCCGGTGCTAAGGGGATATTGATATTATATCCTTCTCCTCCATCTCGGCCGATTTCTTCCGCGGCCCCGGTGCCCGGATATGACGGATATTCATGGATCGAAAAGTATAGCACCCGGTTGTCTGAGTAAAACGCGTTCTGCGTTCCATTGCCGTGGTGTAGATCCCAGTCGACGATCAGAATTTTATGAACATCACGCCTGGTCAAGGCATAAAGGGCACCGATCACGATGTTGTTGAATATGCAGAAGCCTGCTGCCCGGCCGGGTTCGGCATGGTGACCCGGTGGCCTGACCAGGGCAAAGGCGTTGTCACAATCACCGGTCAGGACGCGGTCAACAGCGTTACATACGCCCCCGACGGCCAAGCGTGCCACATCGTATGAGTCTTCCGTCGTTCCCGTATCGGGATCAAGGGAACAATATTTTTTCCCCGCCGTCCCGGCCACCATGTCGATGTAAGCAGTCTCGTGAAACAGGGCAAGTTCGCTGATCTCGGCATATCGAGGTTCAATATCAATCAGTTTGTCTTTCATTCCGGAAGATTCAAGCATGGTGTATATGGATAGAAGCCTCTTTGACGTTTCCGGTTCCATAAAGGCGGTGCCGTGCTTTAAATACCTGATATCCTTGACGATGCCTGTCTTTTTGGTCACAAATTTCCTTTCTTTAAAAGGCAATGAAGTAACTTCATAAAACGGCAAAATGTCTATCATAAAAACCATGACATGGCAAAATATTTCAAAAATAACGCTGTGAATGGCTGATGGGCGTGTTGACGGACAATTCGCCACTATTTTCAATTTTTTAACGGTTGTATTAAATGTTGACAAAGCATGAATACTGCATATAGATTCACATCATCAATAATAGAGAACAGGCCCTGATATTATGTTTAACATCGGTGTACCGGAAGTTGTTGTGATCATTATAGTGGCCCTGCTGGTCGTGGGCCCGAAGAAGCTGCCTGACCTTGCCAAATCTTTGGCGAAAGGACTTGCCGAATTCCGGAAAGCCGCTGATGATGTAACGGAAACTTTAAAGGATAGTCTCGATACCGATGATTTGAAATCCGATTTGAATGATATGAAAAATTCTCTTCTATACGGTAAAAAAAATGAAAAACCTGAAGATAATCAACCAACCTCTTCATCTGTCCCAGAAGAAGGAAAAGAACCTTTAACTCAAGATACCGATGCGAAAACCCAACAATGATCCGGGTGTGTGCTATCCCATATATCAGCAAATGAGGAGCCGATACGATCTGACTTATGAATGAGACTCTGGATGAAAAGATGCCTGTGACCTCTCACCTCGAAGAGTTGAGAAAAAGACTGATAAACATGCTTATCGCTATCGGTTTGGGGTTTGCGGCCTGTTATCTGTTGAAAGATCAACTTTTCATAATTATTACCAAGCCGCTCTTTGACGTGCTTCCGGAAAAGAGCTTCATGATCTTTACGGGCCTTACGGAGGCTTTTTTTATCTATATGCTGATTGCCTTCTTTGCCTCCATTGTGCTTACCAGTCCCTTTCTGCTTTATCAGGTATGGAAGTTCGTCTCGCCAGGCCTGTACAAATCGGAGAAAAAGTATGTTGCGCCGTTTGTTATCATCTCAACCATCCTTTTTACCGGTGGGATCCTTTTTGGCTATTTTATTGCGCTGCCGCCGGCATTCCGGTTTTTTGTGGCGTTTACGACCGATTCGCTCAAGCCCATGATATCATTCCGGGAATATTTGTCTTTGGCGCTTAAGTTTCTTTTGGCTTTCGGATTGTCTTTTGAACTCCCCGTCTTTATTTTTTTTGCGACGAAAATCGGTCTGGTCAGTGCCGGGATATTGAAAAAGAAACGAAAATACGCTATCTTACTAATATTTATTGCGGCCGCCGTTCTGACACCGTCGCCGGATGCCGTCAGCCAACTCCTGATGGCCGTTCCGCTTTTGCTGCTTTATGAATTGAGCATCTTTGTGGCAAAATTGGCTGGGAAAAAAGGAAATCGAGAAAGTTAAAAAGGAAAGTGGGTAAAGCGAGCAATCATGAGCGCCTATAAAAGATCATCCCGTCGCAGATCCAAAAAGAAGTCCATGAGCGTTCTACAAACGCTGATTGTTACGGTAATCCTTTTTTGCATGATTGCCGTCTTGGCCGGCGGCGTGATGTTTTACTATATTATGCTCAGGGAATTGCCGAGCATTGCGGTTTTGAAGGATTATCGGCCGAGTATCGCCACCCGTGTTTATGCCGATAATAATGAACTCATCGATGAATTCTATTTGGAAGACCGGAAAGTCATAAAAATTTCCGACTTGCCGCCCTACGTCATTCAGGCCTTTATCGCTGCGGAAGATGCTCGATTCATGCAGCACAGCGGTGTTGATCTTCTAAGTATCATGAGGGCTTTCCTTAAAAATATGGCGGCCGGACGTATTGTTCAAGGGGGCAGTACGATCACCCAACAAGTGGCCAAAACCCTCTATTTGTCACCGGAAAAAAGTTATTTGCGAAAAATGAAGGAGGCCATCTTAGCATACAAAATTGATAAGTATTTAACCAAAGAAGAGATCCTCAATCTGTACCTGAATCATATTTATCTCGGCCATGGCACGTATGGTGTCGAAGCGGCATCTCAGGGATATTTTGGTAAAAGCGCCGGAGACATCCATCTTGCCGAGGCGGCACTACTTGCGGGTTTGCCGAAAGCACCCAGCAATTATTCTCCTTTTCAGCATTTTGACAAAGCCAAACAGAGGCAGGCCTATGTTTTGGAACGCATGCTGGAGGACGGTTATATCGAGGCGAAGGATAAGGACCAGGCCTTGGTTTTTCCTATTATGCTCTGTTCAATTAAGCCCAAAGAGAAGATCGCCCCTTATTTTATTGAAAATATCCGGCGTTATATTTTGGGAAAATACGGCAGCGATGTCCTTTATCGCGAGGGGTTGGAAGTTTTTACGACCTTGGATATGGATATGCAGAAGGCGGCCGTTGAAAGCGTCAAGCAGGGGCTGGCTGAGCTTGAAACGAGGGGAAATCATCCTAAAGGCCTGGTACAGGGGGCTCTTTTGTGTATGGATGCCAGGACGGGGGCGATCCTGGCCATGGTCGGCGGCCGGGATTTTAAAAAAAGCGAGTTTAATCGCGCCACGCAATCGAGACGACAGCCGGGTTCCGCGTTTAAGCCGTTCATTTACACCGCCGCCTTTGACAAAGGTCTGACGCCGGCGACACGATTCATCGATTCTCCCATCATCTTCGAGGATGAAGAAAATGATGCCACTTGGAAGCCGAAGAATTTCGATGAAAAATTTATGGGTCCCATTACGATGAGAACGGCCCTGGTTCATTCAAGAAACATTGTGACCATTAAACTTCTTCAAGAGATAGGCTTGAACTATGTCATTGCCTATGCGGCGAATATGGGAATCTCATCGCCCCTGGCCAGGGATTATTCGCTGGCCCTGGGGACGTCCGGTGTTACCCTTGAAGAAATGGTGAGGGGCTACGGCGTTTTAGCGAATCAAGGCCGAAAGGTAACGCCGTTTTTTATCAAGAAAATTCTTGATCGCACGGGGCAGGTGTTTGAAGAGAGCCGTATCAGGGTCGAGCAGGTTATTGATCCGAGGATTGCTTTTCTGTCTTCTTATGTGATGCGGGACGTCGTTGAGAGTGGAACGGGCCGGAGGGTAAAGAGCATCGGCAGACCCGTTGCCGGGAAGACAGGCACGACGAATGATGTGAGAGACGCCTGGTTTATCGGCTTTACGCCGTCCCTGGTGGCGGGCGTTTGGGTAGGATTCGATCAGGAAAAGACCTTGGGCAAGTTGGAAACCGGCAGCCGGGCAGCCGCACCGATCTGGCTATACTTTATGAAAGAGGCGCTCAAAAAAATGCCGATTGAAAGCTTTCCCATCCCTAACGGGATTGTTTTTATTAAGACCGATCCGGACACGGGATATCCGGCGACGGCGTCGTCAGAGAACGCCATTTTTGAATGTTTCGTGGAAGGTACGACCGATAATGCCGGGGTCATCATCGGCGGAGGAGAAGATCAGGATTCTTTGCACGTGCAGGATTTCGGCATGCATTAAATCAGATCTTTATCTGATATTTTTGCTTGACAGGGATTTTTTTTTATAATAGAAGAAAACCATCTTTTGTGTAAGAGAGGGATTTATGAGTTACCGATATGTGGTCGACGGGTTGGTAAAAGTACTGAGCCTTATCCTCGTAGTCGTACGGACGGGGACTGCCGCTCAGTTTCTATGATCCCTTGATTTAGGAAATATGAGCCGCGGGTCCCCCAAACCCGCGGCTTTTTTTATTCGAAAAAGCCGCAAACTCTAACGAGATGCGGTTTTTTTAGTATTTGAATACCGGAAAGGAGTTGCAAAAAATGGAAACAATCGGGGCGGACATTATTGTCAAGATTCTTCAGGAAGAAGGCGTTGACGCTATTTTCGGTTATCCCGGTGCTAACTCTCTGCCTCTTAATGACCGTTTATTGGATAGTCCCATCCGTCATTATTTGACGAGGCATGAACAGGCGGCGGCCCATGCGGCCGACGGCTATGCCCGTGCGACGGGAAAAGTGGGTGTCTGTCTTTCGACGTCAGGGCCCGGTGCCACAAATCTGGTAACGGGCATTGCCACGGCTTTTATGGATTCATCCCCCATCGTGGCCCTGACCGCCCAGGTCAATACCAGCCTGCTGGGGCAGGATGCTTTTCAGGAAACGGACATTATCGGTATCACCATGCCGATCACGAAACACAGCTTTCAGGTAAACGATATCAATAATCTGTCGTATGCGTTAAAGCAAGCGTTCCATCTGGCGGGAACCGGGAGACCGGGGCCTGTCGTCGTCGATCTTCCCAGAGACATTCTGGCCGCGAAATGCAAATGTCCGAATGAACCTTATGAAAATTTGGCGGAAGTCTCGGCGAAAGACATCGACGATCCCGAACAATTGGAGAAAATCGCTAAAGCCCTGGATCAGAGTGAAAGGCCGGTGCTGATTCTCGGCGGCGGGGTCAAGCTGAGCGGTGCGGACAATGAAATCAGGGTGCTTGTCGAAAAGGCCAAAATCCCATTTGTCACGACGATGATGGGGATCGGTTCCATCAGCGCAGGAAACGGTTATGATTTCGGATTTATTGGGACCCATGGTTATGAACTGGCCAACCGGATGGTCCATCAGTCCGACTTTATCCTGGCCGTCGGCACGCGTTTTTCCGATCGCAGCACGTCCATTACGCATGAATTTGCCCCCATGGCCACCATCGCTCAAATCGATATCGATCCGACATCCATCGGTAAAAATATAAAAGTCGATTTACCCTTCATCGGAGATATTAAAGAAACCGTCACGGCATTGCTGCCAATGGTTTCTTTCAAAGAAAGAACTCAATGGCTTGCCAGAACAAAAAATGAAAAAACGGATTACCATGAAAAGAATCCTGATAACGGCTGCGGACCGGCGGGTCATTTAATCCGTTCGATCCAGAATCAAATGCCGGCGGGCACGATCGCCGTGGCGGATGTGGGTCTGAATCAGATATGGACTGTTCGAACCTGGCAGACCGGAGCGGCGCGAAACTTGATTACCAGCGGTGGCATGGGCACCATGGGATTTAGTTTGCCGGCTGCAATCGGGGCCAAGGTCGGTATGCCCGATCGCGATGTCGTCGTGATCACCGGCGACGGCGGTTTTTATATGAATATCCAGGAATTGGCAACCATCAGTTACTACAACTTTCCTCTCAAAATTGTCGTGATCAATAACGGACATTTAGGCATGATCCGCCAGATGCAGGATCTTTTTTACGGCAGCCGTTTCACGACTTGTGAACTGGGCAATCGTGTTGATCTGGTTGCCGTGGCGCGGGGTTTCGGTATCGAGGGAAGACGGGTGCTCATTGATGAAGATCCGAAAGAGGGCATTGACGAAATGAGCCGGGTGAATGGCCCTTATCTGCTGGAAGTTATGGTCGATCCGGAGAGCTATGTTTATCCGATCATTCCGCCGGGCCGATCGAATGTTGAGATGATTTTCGGTAAAGCAGTTTGATTAAAAATATGTATACTGAAAGGTGAAAAGGTACGCTATGAAAAAGGAAGAACATGCTATTTCCATACTCGTCAGGAACCAGCCGGGCGTTCTGTCCCGGGTCTCCGGGGTCTTCAGCAGCCGCGGTTATAATATCAAGAGCCTTTGCGTTGCCGAAACAATCGATCCGAATATTTCCCGAATTACCCTGACCAGTCAGGCGGAACGGACATTCACGGAGAAGATCAAAAAGCAGCTGGACAAATTGATTGATGTGGTTGAAGTTTCCGATTTTACCGGTCCGGATTACATTCATCGGGAAATGATGATGATCGGAATACAGTTAAAGCCTGAGAGTCGTTCAGAAATTCTTCGGGCCATCGAGATGTTCCACTGTAAAATCATTACCATGACAACGGATTACTACGTTCTGGAAATTACGGGGACAAAAGAAGAAAATACGGCCGTCCTCAGCCATTTCCAGCTCTACGATGTCGAGGAAATCAACCGGACGGGTCCGATTTCCGTGCGCCGCAACAAGGTATAGCGTCATTTTCTTCTTGACAACGATCATGGACATTGTTATTCAATTCGGCCAGTAAATGGGGTATTTAGGGATGCATTTTTTGCAATTTGCCAAGTACGTCGTCAATATCATCGCCGGATTGATTAACGGGATAATTAGTCCTGATAAGGTATCCTGGTGATGGTTTAAGTTTCATATTCGTCTGAACAAAAAACCGTTGCCGGGGAACTGGTAACGGTTTTTTGTTCGTAAGACAAGACATGAGTGGACTTTTGAGAGTTAGAGGAGCAAAGGAGTTTAGCAGGACTTAGCAAAATGTCCCCGGAACAAGGCGCTGAATCACAAAAATGCGATGTATTTCCTTTTGGATATGCCCGGGAGGATGACTGAAAGAGGTTCCATCCCAATAAAGATTTTGAGCATCATATTAAAATTATTTTTCAACAGGGGGTTTACACGTGAAATTAAAAGGATCGCAAATACTGCTCAAGGCTTTGCAGGAGGAAAATGTCGATACCATCTTTGGTTATCCGGGCGGCAAGGTTTTGGATTTGTTTGATGAACTTTATCAAAGCGACATCAGACACATACTGGTTCGTCATGAACAGGGTGCCGCTCATGCCGCCGATGCTTATGCGAGGGCGTCGGGCCAAGTCGGAGTATGCCTGGTGACATCGGGCCCGGGAGCCACCAATACGGTGACCGGCATTGCCAATGCCTTTATGGATTCTATTCCGATCGTTGTGTTGACCGGCCAGGTCCAATCTTACCTCATCGGTTCTGACGCATTTCAGGAAGCCGACATTACCGGCATTACGCGTCCCTGCACAAAGCACAATTTCATGATCCGCCAGATTGAAGATATCGGTCAGACGGTAAAGGACGCGTTCCATATTGCCCGATCGGGGCGCCCCGGACCGGTTTTGATCGATCTGCCCGTCGATATTATTCAGATGGAGATTGAAGAAGGAGAGCTTCCTGTTGTTACCATGCCGGTGGAAAAATCTTATGTCCCGAGCGTCACGCAGTGTCAGGAAGCCTTGGCCCTTCTTGCGCGGGCACAAAAACCGATCATCTTTGCCGGCGGTGGCGTTGTCATCGGAAAGGCCTCGCAGGAACTCCGCCAATTTGTGAAAAAGGTCAACATCCCAGTAACCTCCTCGCTCATGGGGCTGGGGGCTTTCCCGGCGTCCGATCCGCTTTGGCTCGGCATGCTGGGAATGCACGGCACCTATTATGCCAATATGGCCATCAGCAACTGCGATGTCATGCTGGCGATCGGTGTGCGTTTTGATGATCGTGTCACGTCCAAGGTCGATGCCTTTGCGCCCTACGCAAGAATCATTCATATCGATATCGACCCCGTCACGATTGATAAGATCATTCAATCCCATTTGTCCATTGTCGGTGACTGCAAGCCGACATTGAAGATTTTCAATGATTTGATGGACAGCGGGCGGTATGATATACCTGCCCAACAGACGGCAGATTGGCTCAAGCGGGTTGACGCGTGGAAGAAAGAAGTTCCGTTGGGCTATTGTAAGGGCGAAAAGATCAAGCCGCAATGGGTCATTGAGACGCTGTACCGGCTGACGGAGGGCAAAGCCATTATTACCACGGAGGTGGGACAAAACCAGATGTGGGCGGCCCAGTTTTACGGCTTCGATGAACCGAACACCTTCATTACCTCCGGCGGCCTCGGTACCATGGGCTTTGGTCTGCCTGCGGCGATCGGCGCTCAGGTTGCTTATCCGGACAGACTGGTGGTCGATATTGCCGGCGACGGGAGCATCCAGATGAATATTCAGGAACTGGCAACGGCTGTGACCAGCAAACTGCCGGTGAAGATCCTCATCCTGAATAACAGCTATCTGGGCATGGTGCGCCAATGGCAGGAACTCTTCTACGGTAAACGTTATTCCCATACGAACCTTCCCAGTTACCCTGATTTTGTGAAGCTGGCGGAGGCCTACGGCGCTACAGGCCTGCGAACCGACAAACCGGAGGAGATGGAGGCCATGCTGCTCAAGGGTCTCAATACACCCGGCGTCGTCGTTATGGATTTTCTCGTGGAACCGGAAGAAGGCGTCTATCCTATGGTGAAGCCGGGCGCGTCTCTGGATGACATGCTCCTGAAATAGAACATGCCGGTGGAAGTAATGTTAAATCCGGAAAAGAAAGGCGGTTTTCCATGACAAAAGTGAAGGAAAAAACGGTCTCCATTCTGGTAAATAATAAACCGGATGTCCTGGCCAGAATTGCCGGTGTATTCAGTCTCCGCTCTTTCAATATTGAAAGTATTTCGGCCAATATCACGAAGGATCCGCGGATGACCAAAATCATCTTGACGACCAGAGGCAATCAGGTAAATCTCGACAAGATTGAAAAACAGATCAATAATCTGGTTGATATTGTACAGGTAAACGATTTAACAAAAATCCCTTCCGTCAGGCGGGAAATGCTCCTCATTCGGCTGAAGGTTTCCAAGGAAAATCAAAAGCGCGTCAGCCAAACGATAGAAAAGCTGGAAGGAAAAGTATTGAGCAAAGAAGGCGGCAGCTGGATCGTTGAAATAACCGGCGATGCCGATGATATCGTTAATATCATTGATCAATTTGAAAAATTTGGTATGGATGATTTTACCCGAACCGGGACGATCGCTCTGGAACAAATTCATCCGTAACTAAAAAAATAAAACCATATACCCCATCTAAAATCTGAAGAATATTTTTGTTTGAACATACCCTTTTCGTCAGGGCCAGGAGGCGCTTTTTAATCTTTACTTATTTATGGGTCCTGCATAGGGATTAGGAAGTCATTTAAAATATGCATATAAAAGGAGGACGTTATGTCGAAGATCAATATTGGGGGAATTGAAGAAGAGGTCATCACTTCGGAGGAATTTACACTGGAACATGCCCGCGATGTCCTGAAAGACGAAACCGTGGCCGTCATTGGCTACGGCGTGCAGGGACGCGGACAGGCGCTGAATATGAAGGATAACGGCATCAAATGTATTGTGGGTGAAGGGGATTACAACTGGCAGAAGGCCATTGACGAAGGTTTTGTTCCGGGTGAAACCCTCTTCCCGCCCATTGAAGCGGCCAAACACGGCACGATCATTCAGTATCTCCTGAATGATGCGGGACAGAAGGCCATGTGGCCGGAACTCAAGCCGCAACTGACGGAGGGTAAGGCTCTCTATTTTTCCCATGGATTTTCGATTGTCTATAAAGAGCAAACGGGCGTTATCCCGCCGGCCGATATCGACGTCATCATGGTGGCGCCCAAAGGGGCCGGGCGGACGGTTCGCGACAATTTCCTGGCCGGAAGCGGCATCAACTCCAGTTATGCCGTTTTCCAGGATTACACGAAAAAAGCGGTTGAGCGGACCCTAGCCGTCGGTGTGGCCATCGGCTCCGGCTATCTGTTTCCCACGACTTTTGAAAAAGAGGTTTTCAGCGATCTGACTGGAGAGCGCGGCGTCCTTATGGGTTGTTTGGCCGGCGTTCTGGAAGCCCAGTACAATCTCCTGAGAAAACACGGCCACAGCCCCTCCGAGGCATTCAACGAAACGGTCGAGGAGTTGACGCAGAGCCTCATGCCTCTGGTCGCCCAAAACGGTATGGACTGGATGTATGCCAATTGCAGCACGACGGCCCAGCGGGGGGCTCTGGACTGGAAGAATAAATTTCGCGACGCCGTCGCTCCGGTTTTTGATGAACTTTACGACCGTGTCATAACGGGAAAGGAAACGGAAATCGTCCTGACAAAGGGCAGCGCGCCGAATTATCGGGATGAACTCCAGAAAGAACTCGACACCATTAAAAACAGCGAGATGTGGTTGGCCGGTGCTGCCGTTCGCGCTTTAAGACCGGAAAGACGCAACAAATAGAAGGTTGTAGATTGAATGTCTTCAGAAACCTTAGGACAGGTGTCCCGCCTGTCTTCATCAATAAGGGAGGTAATGAGATTCATGCGAAGCGATCTAATGAAAAAAGGCTTGGAAAGGGCGCCCCATCGATCTCTTTATAAAGCGATGGGGTATACCGATGAGGAGTTGTCCCGTCCCATGATCGGTGTGGTGAATTCGGCCAATGAAGTCATTCCCGGCCATATTCATCTGGATATTATTGCGGAAGATGTGAAGGCGGGTATCCGTATGGCGGGCGGAACGCCCGTCGAATTTCCCACAATCGGCGTCTGTGACGGCATTGCCATGGGGCATGATGGCATGAAATATTCACTGGCCAGCCGAGAACTGATCGCCGATTCCATCGAGATTATGGCCATGGCCCACCCTTTTGACGGCCTGGTCATGGTCACGAACTGCGACAAGATCATTCCCGGTATGTTAATGGCGGCCCTGCGCCTGAACATTCCGACCATCTTTATCAGCGGTGGTCCCATGATGGCGGGCAGGCTTGAAGGCGAAGCGGTCGATCTCATAACGGTCTTTGAGGGTGTGGGAAAAGTTAAATCGAAGCAGATGACCCGGCGCGAACTTGTTGTGCTGGAAGATTGCGCCTGCCCCGGCTGTGGTTCCTGTTCCGGCATGTTTACGGCCAATTCCATGAATTGCGTTACGGAGGCCCTGGGATTGGGTCTGCCGGGAAACGGCACGATCCCCGCCGTTCAGGCCGCCCGACGGCGTCTGGCCAAAGAGGCGGGCATGCGGGTCATGGATCTTGTAAGGAAAGATGTCCGGCCTCGGGACGTCGCGACCCTGAAGGCTTTTAAAAACGCTATTGCCGTGGATATGGCCCTAGGCTGCTCGACCAATACGGTTCTACACATCCCTGCCGTCGCCCATGAGGCGGGCATTAAACTGGACCTCGATCTCTTTAATGAAATCAGCAAAAAGACGCCGAATATCTGTTATCTCAGTCCTGCCGGGCCTCATCATGTCGAAGACTTGGATGCCGCCGGTGGTATCCAGGCGGTGATGAAGGAAATCAGCAGCGTCGGTGTCATCGATCGGAAGTCTTCGACGGTCAATGGGAAAACCGTCGGTGAAAATTTGAAGAAAGCACAGGTCGTTAATCCGGAAGTCATTCGTCCGGCTAAAAGTCCCTATAACAAAGAAGGCGGTATTGCCATTCTCCGCGGCAATCTGGCTCCTGACGGCGCCGTGGTCAAACAGTCGGCCGTCGCTCCGGACATGCAGATGAATGAAGGGAGGGCCCGTGTTTTCGACTCCGAAGACGATGCCATCAAGGCCATTCTGGGCGGCAGGATCAAAGCCGGTGATGTGGTGGTTATCCGTTATGAAGGGCCAAAGGGCGGACCGGGGATGAGGGAAATGCTTTCCCCCACATCGGCCATCGTCGGCATGGGGCTTGATAAATCCGTCGCGCTGCTCACGGACGGACGCTTCAGCGGCGGGACCCGCGGCGCGGCTCTGGGACATATTTCACCCGAGGCTGCCGAAGGCGGCCCCATCGGTTTGGTTAGAGAGGGGGACAAGATCCTCATCGATATACCCAAAAAGAAGTTGACGCTCAAGGTGAGCGACGCGGAATTGGCCAAGCGCCGAAAGTCATTTAAACCCAAAGAACCCCGCATCACAACAGGTTACCTGGGCCGCTATGCCAAACTGGTGACCTCCGCCAGTACCGGTGCCGTTTTTAAGGACTAAACAAAACCCCAATACAGCATCCCAGACCCCCTCCTGAGTCATCTCGGGAGGGGGTTTTTTTATATAATTCAAATACGGGATGCGTTATGATGGTTTTGTGCTGACATGCCATAAGAATAAAGGCGGAAACACAGCGGCTAAGACATCATCGTTCCCGGTCCTTGGATTTGATGGATTCACAAATACGTGAAATACTTTATTGACTCATAGGACTGAAGCGATAAAATAGATGTTAATTTAGATTGATCGGATATAATAAGATCTACGGATAATTGGGTATTGCGCAGGACACTGTGACTATGGACATTGAAAAAGTGGACAACTGGAGATGGAGAATCCCGGCGCGGGCAAACATGCGGGTAGATGGCCTGATCTACGCGGATGAGAAGATGATGGCCGATATTCGCAAGGATCAGTCACTGCAGCAGGTGGTTAATGTTGCCACCCTTCCCGGAATTGTTGGCAAGTCTCTGGCCATGCCCGATGTTCACTGGGGTTACGGGTTTCCTATCGGCGGAGTGGCGGCCTTTGATCTTGTTTCCGGCGTGGTCTCGCCGGGGGGGGTGGGATACGATATCAATTGAGGCGTGAGGCTTATCCGCTCAGGTCTGAGCCGAAAAGAAATCCGGAAACAAGCCCGTGACCTTATTGAAGCGCTGTTCATTGCCATTCCTTCAGGTGTTGGGTCCCAGAGAAAAGATCTGAAGGTGAACCGGCAGGAAATGAACCGGGTGCTGGTTGACGGTGTTAAATGGGCCTTGAAAAACGGGTATGGCACAACACAGGATCAGACCTACATTGAAGACAACGGCTGTATCGCAAAGGCGAATCCGGACAAAATCAGTGAACGGGCTCTGGAGCGAGGCAAAGGCCAGTTGGGAACCCTGGGTTCGGGTAACCACTTTCTGGAAGTCGGTTTTGTTGAAGAAATTTACGATCCCGAAGCGGCCGCGGTCATGGGACTTGAAAAAGATCAGGTAACCGTGCTGATTCATACGGGCTCCCGAGGGCTGGGCCATCAGATATGTGATGACTATATTTCTGTTATGCTCAATGCTTCCAAGCGATATGGGATTAGTCTGCCGGACCGTCAGCTATGCTGCGCACCGATTGATTCCCAAGAAGGAAAAGATTACCTGGAAGCCATGGCCGGTGCGGCTAATTTTGCTTTTGTCAACCGGCAGATGATCATGCACTGGACCCGGGAGGTTTTTGGAAAGGTGTTTCAGAAAAAGCCGGAAGATCTTCGGCTGGAGCTGGTTTATGATGTCTGCCACAACATCGCCAAGATTGAAACGCACAAGGTCGAAGGAGGGGACCTTACGGTTTGCGTGCACCGAAAAGGCGCTACCCGGGCCTTCCCGCCGGGCCATCCGGATATTCCGGAAAAGTATCGCCCCATCGGTCAGCCGGTTTTGGTTCCGGGAGATATGGGACGCTATTCTTTCATTATGACTGGCACTGAAAACGGATATCAGGAAACCTTCGGTTCGGCCTGCCACGGCGCGGGCCGAAGACTAAGCCGCCATCAGGCCAAAAAAGCAGCCAAAGGCCGGTCAGTCAGCCGGGAACTGGAGGACAGGGGAATCATCGTCCGGGGAGCGAGTATGCGGACTATTGTCGAGGAAATTTCCGAGGCCTACAAAGATGTCGATAATGTCGTGAGTGTGCTTCACCAGGCGGGGATCGCTAAAAAAATTGTCAAACTGGTGCCTATGGCCGTTATCAAAGGATGACCATGGATAAATTTCGATTCGTCGATCATACGGGCGATCTTGGTGTCGAAATTTTCGGCAGAAATCCTGCTGATCTTTTTCAGCACGCCGGTGAGGCGTTTACGTAGATAATTACGGATATTCAGACCATTGATGTACGTGATTCCCGGATCATCTCACTGGAGGCCGATCAGGTTGAAGAACTGATGGTTCACTGGCTGAATGAATTAAATTTTTTATTTGACACGGAAGGTTTGTTGTTTGCCGTTTTTGATATCACGTTAATCGATAACCGCCATATCGAAGCGACAGTCCGGGGGGAAAGATATGACCCGGCACGCCATTCGATTAAGACAACGGTCAAAAGCGCCACGTACCATCAGCTTGAGGTTCTCCGGAGTGATGATATGTGGAAAGCGAGAGTGATTTTCGATCTTTGATCGGCCGGGTTCATCAGAGCTCATTGATCGCAGAAATATATACATAAACAAGGACTTTGATTAAAAACCCGCATCCAAACGAAGGCATTGTATGCAAAATGTGATCGACGCATCAACTGGATGATTGTCCCTTGTTTGAAGACGCGTTTACTTTGATATTGCTAAAACCGCATCAGCAGGATCGGGCATTTCGCTCCGCGCAGTACACGCTCAGCGACACTGCCCATGATCTGATGAATAAAAGCGCTTCTGCCGTGTGTGGAGATAACAATTAAGTCAATTTTCTTTTGTTCGGTTACATTCAGAATCTCCTGGTAAGGATGACCAATCCTGATTTCGGTTATAACTTTCATATCTTTTGTTTCAGGACGCTTTTTGATTTCATTTCCCATTTTTTCTTTTGAATTATTAAAACTGGTCTCCCTGTATTGCTTGACCATGCTTTCCGTCAGACTGTAATCAATGGCATGGTGATCGATGTCGGAGATGATGTGAAGCAGATATAACTCCGCATCGAATTCATGGGCCAGCATCAGGGCATAATCTAAGGCTTTTTCTGCGGACTCTGAAAAATCGGTCGGTACCAAGATTCTTTTAGGCGTTTCCATGGCATCCTCCTTTCTTTTTGTCGAATGGCGTCACCCGTTTAACATTAACAACCTATTGATTATTGATCGCTTTCCTTTATTAATATATGAAAGAGGCTTGAGCATGTCAATTGAATTTTGGAAGCGAATTATAGGGCAGGTATACTATTACGACAACTCGCCTTGTTATTAACTGGAGAGCTTGACCGAGACGAAGATAAAATGCTGTCGGTGGCGGATCGCTAACCTGAAAACCGCCTACGAGATGAGCGGCTTTTTTTTATAGTCTTACACAAATTCCTTTGACAAGGGAAAAGTTTCTCCGTAAAAAAAGACGATGTCGTTTCTTTAAATCATTAAACGAGGGTAAGATATAAATGTCAAAATGCTCATCAATAAGGCAAAAGCGGAAAGCCGATTCACCCTGACGGAAGCGGAAGCGAAACAGATTCTGGACGCTTACGGCATTCCGGTCGTGAAAGAGGTGATTGCGTCAACGCCTGAAGAAGCCGCAAAGCTCGGCGATCAGATCGGATATCCGGCTGTCCTGAAGGGATTGGGCTCCAAACTGACCCACAAAACGGAGCGGGGACTGGTTCGCCTCAATCTCAAAAATAAAGACGAAATTCTGGCGGCCGCGCAGGCCGTCGGCGAAGCGGCGGGCGCCGACCTCGATGGTTATCTCGTGCAGCCCATGATCGCCGGCCGCCGGGAATTTGTGGCGGGCTTGTCCTGCGATCCCCAGTTTGGTCCCGTCATTATGTTCGGTCTGGGCGGCATCTTTACAGAGGCCATCGGGGATGTGACCTTCCGTGTGGCACCCTTGAAGGAGGCGCAGGCGGAGGCCATGATTGACGAGCTTCGTACCAAGCGTGTCTTGCAGGCTTTTCGCGGCGATGCACCTGTGAACCGGGAGGAACTCATTAAGACGCTGGTCGGCCTGGCCTGCCTCGGACTCGAGTTGGAGAATGTCACGGAGGTGGACATCAATCCCCTTATCGCCGACACCGACGGACATCTCACCGCAGTTGACGCCCTCATCGTGCTCGGAAAAAGGCCGGAGGCCACGAAAAGCCGTCCTACTGTCGATATCCGAGACATCCATGAAATTTTTGCGCCCCGATCGATCGCCTTTATTGGCGCCTCGGCCCAGTTTGGCAAATGGGGGCAGATGCTGTTTACGAACTGTGCGGCCGGAGGCTTCGAAGGAGATACCTATCTGGTCAATGTCAAAGGTGAGCCGATCTTCGGCCGTTCGGTCTACGAATCGATTGCGGACATACCCGGCGACGTCGACCTGGGCATCGTCACCCTGCCGGCCGCCCATGTGTTGAATCTGCTTCCTCAATTCCAGGCCAAGGGCATCAAACACATGCTTCTGATCACATCGGGTTTCGCTGAGACGGGCGAGGAAGGAAGACAGTTGGAACAGCACCTCGTGGAAGAAGCCGCCAAGGCCGGTATCCTGATCCTGGGGCCCAACACGATGGGAATCTGCAATCCCCACACAAAATTCTACTGCACCGGGACGCCCTCCTGGCCCAAACCCGGCTCCATCGGCCTGGTTTCCCAGTCGGGCAATCTGGGAACACAACTTATCTGTTTTGCCGAACAGGAAGAGATCGGGATCCGGGCCTTTTGCGGGTCCGGTAATGAAGCCATGATCACCATCGAAGATTTCATTCGCGGTTTCGAACATGACGACCTGACGAAAACGACCGTCCTTTACATTGAGAGTGTCAAGGACGGCCGGCGATTTGTCGAGGAGGCTACCCGGGTTTCCAGGAAAAAACCGATCATCGTTTTGAAAGGCGGGCGAACCGACGCGGGAAACCGTGCCGCCGCGAGCCATGCGGGCGCCCTGGCATCCAATATTGAAATCTTCAATGCCGCCTGCCGCCAGGCGGGGATCGTGTTGGCCAAAAGACCCATGGAGCTTCTCGATCTGTCCACGGGCTTTTCCGCCCTGCCCTTGCCCAAAGGGAACCGCGTGGCCGTCATGACCCTCGGGGGGGGCTGGGGCGTTGTCGCCACCGATGCCTGCATCGAATCAGGTCTCGAAGTCCCCCCATTGTCGTTGGATTTGATCGCCGAGATTGACAAGATCCTTCCCCCTTACTGGAGCCGCACAAATCCCGTCGATTTGGTGGGAGAATGGGACCCGTCTATTCCATTCAGAATCATTGAGGAACTGGTTAAATGGGACGGGTGCGACGCCCTAATCCATCTTGGCGCCGTCGGCAGGCAGTACATGGTGACTAATATGATTAAGGCCAATACGGTGGCCCATCCGGGCCTTGTCAAAGAAGATCTGGAAATGCAGTCGCAGTTTGTCGATGACGGTGAAAAAGAGTTCTTCGATCAAACCATCAGGCTGATGGAACAGTATCAAAAGCCGATCATCGGCGTCCGGCTTCTCGATTACGAAGGGGCCAATATCGTCGAAGAGCTGCCCGGCAAGGATTATAAGGGCGTGTCCTTCCTGACGCCGGAGCGCGCCGTCAACGTTCTGGCCCGGTTGGTGGAGTATAACGATTGGCTGATACGGAATATGGACTGACAAGGCTTCAAGATATTAAAACGTATTAACAGAGAATCATATAATTCTTCGCTATGATGATGAAAAACAATAAACAAATATTTACCCCTATGGACATTCCATTAACCGATTTCGACGGCAATCCCTGCGCATTGATTAATGCGGCGGGACTTAAGCGACCCATTGCCGGCGCCGACTGCTGCGTCATCACTTTCTTTCCGGAAGTCGTCGAGAAGGTAGTTCGCGAAAAAAAAGCAAAGAAGATAGGCCGGTTCGCAAAAGACGTCGGTGATTTCCCTTTATACGGCATTCCCTATAAGGGAAAAGATGTGGGAATCTATTACTCCGGCATTGGCGCGCCTCTGGCCGTCCTCTTTTTCGAACAGGCCATCGCCTATGGCTTCAAACGGTTCGTTGCCTGCGGCGGCGCCGGGGTTCTTAAGAAGGACATCCAGGCGGGGAAGATCGTCATCCCCTCATCGGCCTTGAGGGATGAAGGAACATCTTTTCATTACCAGCCGGCAAGCCGCATCATCGAAATGGATGATGCGGCAGTTGCGGTTCTTGAAGACGAAATGAAGGCAGACGGTATGCCTTATATCATCGGGAGAACCTGGACGACCGATGCCCCTTACCGGGAGACGAAAGACAAGATTAATCAGCGGGTATCCGAAGGATGTTTAACCGTGGATATGGAATGTTCCGCCTTCATTGCCGTAAGCCGTTTCAGGAACGTCAAGTTCGGACAGTACCTCTATGCAGGCGACGACTTAAGCGGAGATGATTGGGATCACAGGAACTGGACGACCCACGATGTCCGGCAGTACCTCTTTTGGAAATCAATTGATGGCTGCCTGAAATTATGACGGTTATTCCTCAGAGTAGTGATGGGACGGCACCGATTAAGGAAAAGCCGACTTTGTCAATTCTTTTTCAACTTGATCAGGATCGGGAGCATTATACCGGATGATATTTTTCAGGTGATAAAAAGTCTCTTCATCCATGGACTGGAATGAGACAACGGTTTCCTGATCATTTGAACGGAGAATGACGGCTTCGATACTCAGATGCGCTGCATCGCTGAGGGGCAAATGAATGGCGCACTTTTCACCGGCCTGAAATACCTGCGAGCCTCTAAACCTGATACCGGACATGCTGATGTTCAGGGTTTTAACTTTTATCGTTTGGTCTCGGAAAACTATTTTCACATCAAATTCCACGGGAATTCTCGTTCGCTTTCTTCGTTCCTCGACCATGCTGCTCCTTTTCGTTTAAAAACCTAAAATGCAATTGAGTATAATTAAAAACCCCACTTTTTCCCCACCATCTCAAAACTGACCCGTTTGGTCAAGATACATTTTAACGGTTCACTTTTGCAAGTCGAAAAAATTTTCACTCTCTTGACCGAAATCTATCGGGATCTTAGAAAGATTGATTTTAAAGCAGGAGCTTTTATACCTGGATTGTTCCCAAAATTTTTCCATTCGTTATAAGAACATATTATCATCTCCTTAAGTCAGCAAATTGAGTCTCAGTGCGTGCGGGACTGCCGGGTTGATGAAACAAATGATCGGTTCTCTTTTTATTAATATAAAATTTTGAGGTAGTGAGAGGAGCTTTTTATGATGAAGCATACGCAAACCATCATGAGAAGACGGCAAGGGCGGTCGCTTCTTGATGAAAATATAATTGTCGAATTTTTATCACGTTTTGTGATATATTTTTAATATTAATGAAATCAATTAAAGGGGGCTGCGGCAACAACAGAAACATTCCCGATAAGTATTGTCTTCCTCAGGTATCAAACTTTAAGCTTGAGACCGCCTGTGTAAATTATTCATTATAGGCCGAAAACAGCCGTTCCCGTTCCATTGGTTGGCCACTTTGGATATCATATGCCAATAGTTAATGGATTATTCATCGATGACATGATTTCATAATCAGCGAATTTTATGGCATAGCGTAGTCTTCGGTTTTCTCAGTTTTGTGAATCTTCTGTAAATAAATTTACCGGGCTAAATAAAATAATTCGGCCTTTATTCGACTGGACAGGACGGATAAATAAAGTCGGATCCATCACAGAGAGGCGGATGCATTTTAGATATGCGTGGAGTCGAGCGATTTTCAAAAAAAATAGAGAGCCTTCATTTCCTTAAAGGTTCCGGAAAACCGTCATGGTGGTTGATGGGCGTTATCATCGCGTTTACACTCCTTGCTGTTGCCATCACGGTGTTATTCGGAAGGCGTGCTTTTTATGAAAGCCGGCTTACCGCCTTGGATCAATTCAATAAGCAGCAACTGATTCTGGCCCGATCAACCGCCAACAGTATCGAAACCTATTTCACCGAGGTCAGCACCTCTCTTTCCACCGCCGTCAAGTTGCCGTCGATTCAGAACATGTATCCCGATGGGATTGAGCATCTACAAAATATGTATGAAGGTTTTCTCCCACGGACATCGATCCGGTATTTGGATGAGACTGGCATTTTGCGTTTTATTTATCCTTTCAGCGACTGGCGGCAAAAACTCATTAATCGGGACTACAGTCATGATGCTTTCTTCATAAAAACAAAGCAAGCGACAGGTGTCTCTATTTCCGGCATCATCATCAATGAGCGGAATGAGAAGCGGATCAGAATGTCCGTTCCCATTTTTCGAACCGATGGAAAAGAAAATGACAAAAGCCGTTTCCGAGGAGCTCTGGTTGTTTCATTTGATATTGATGATATTTTTCGTGTGTTTATTGAACCCATTGTATCGGGAGAAACCGGCTATGCCTGGTTAATCAATCACGAGGGTTATTTTATCGCCCACTATGAAAAAGAGTTTGTCGGCCAAGATGCTTTCAATATCCGCACGGAAAAGAGTCCCGATCTGACCTTTGAATCCATCAATCAAATCCAGAGAAGTGTGCTGGCCGGCAATGAAGGGATAGGACGCTATGTTTCCGGCTGGCACCGGGGGCAGACCGGTCACATAGAAAAGTTGATAGCTTATTCACCGGCCCGCATTGTCGATCAGTTATGGTCTGTATCCGTTGCCGCTCCCGTCACTGAAGTGGATCGAATCATTCGGGCTGCGGCCCGGGAGGCCGTGTTTGGATTCGGTTTTGTTCTGCTCATCCTCATATCAGCCGGGTCTTTTCTTTCCGTTTCCGCCTATCGTTGGTCCTATTCCCTCGAAAGAGAGGTTAAGAAAAGAACAAATGAATTGAAGGAAACAACAGACTATCTGGATAATTTGATACGATCGGCCAACGCACCCATCATGGTCTGGGACCCCGCTCAAAGGGTAACCATAATCAATCGTTTTTTTGAAAAAATGAGTGGTTGGTCCGAAGATGAAATAATCGGTCAGCCCATTGACATTCTATTTCCCGACAATACCCGTGCGTCTTCTCTGCTGAAGGTTGAGAAGGCGTCCAAGGGTGAGGGAAACTGGGAAGCGGAAGAGATTCCTGTCCGACGCAAAGACGGCAACATCCGCACTGTTTTTTGGAATTCTTATAACACCTATGTCGATGATGGGAAAACAGTCATTGCCACCCTGGCTCAGGGACAGGACATTACGGACCGAAAACAGGCGGAAGATGCGCTCCGTGAAAGCGAAGAACGTCTGAAGTTGACACTGGAAGCAACTTATGACGGTTTATGGGATTGGAATCTTCTGATAAACGAGATCTATTTCAGCCCTCGCTTCTATACGATGCTCGGTTATAAGCCCTATGAAATGCCGTCCACCCTGGAGACATGGATCGATCTTATTCATCCTGATGACCGGGAGTATGCCCCTCCGAAATATCTACATCTTATGAAGGATACATCGGAGACCTTTGAAATGGAATTTCGCATGAAAGCGAAATCCGGCGAATGGAAATGGCTCTTATGGAGGGGCAAGATTGTCAGCCGCGATCATGAAGGAAATGCGACGAGAATGGTGGGGACCAATGTTGACATTACGGAGCGCCGACGGACGAGGGAGGTGTTGCAGCAGGAGAGGGACCGGGCGCAAAAATACCTTGACGTTGCGGAAGTCATATTGGTTGCCATCAATAAAGATCAATCCGTTGCCCTGATCAATAAAAAAGGTTGCGATGTTCTGGGCTATCGTGAAGAAGAAATATTGGGGCAGAACTGGTTCGACAGATTTCTTCCGGAGCGGATTCGCGATGAAGTCCAATCTGTTTTTCAGGAGTTGATAGAAGGAAAACTTGCAACAGTCGAATATTTTGAAAATCCTGTCTTGACAAAGACCGGAGAGGAAAGAACGATTGCGTGGCACAACACGGTATTAACGGATGAAACCCAAAAGATCATCGGCACTCTTGGCTCCGGTGAAGACATTACGGAACATAAGCGGGCGGAGGAAGAAAGAAAGCAGTTGGAAGCTCAGCTTCGCCACGCCCAGAAAATGGAAACCATGGGAACTTTGGTGGCCGGCGTTGCCCATGAGATCAACAACCCGGTCAATAAAATTATTTTTGACATACCCCTTCTGCAAAAAATCTGGCATGACGTGCTACCTGATCTTAAAGAACAGGCCGAAAAATCGCCGGACAGAAAGTATGGCGGCCTGACCTATGAATTTTTAGAAAATAATTTACCGCAGCTTTTGTCTGATATGGATCTTGCAGCCAATCGAGTGGCTAAAACAGTCGGTAATTTAAAAGATTTTGCCAGGCGTTCCAATATCACCGATAGGCGTCCCATACAGATCAATGAAGCGGTGACCAACGCCCTTAGACTCATCCGAATGCCTCTAAAAACGTCAAGGATCGAATTAAATGTGGACCTCGGAGTGCATATCCCGCTGATTGAAGGAGATTTGAGCAGCATTGAGCAAAGCGTGATAAACATCATTTTGAACGCTATCCAGTCTATTGATAAGGAAAACGGTAGGGTAGAAATTACCACCGGCCTGAAGAAAAAGGATCGATGTGTGTTTGTTTCCATATCGGATAACGGTCAAGGTATCGATCCCTCAATCGCAGACAAGATATTTGATCCTTTTGTCTCTAACAAGCAGGTCGAGGGAGGTATCGGCCTAGGCCTTTCCATTACCTATAATATTGTTGAGGCCCATGGAGGCAGCATCACATTTGAAAGCAAAAAGGGAAAAGGAACCACCTTTTTGTTAATGTTTCCTTCCATAGAAACGTGATGGGGGCGTTGAATAAACAATGAAATCTTCTCCTGGTTTGGAAAATCGGGTATTGGTCGTTGATGATGATATCGGGCTTCTTCTGAGCATTAAAGCAACCATCGCCAGTTCGGGATTGCCGGAACCGATGGTCGTGGCCGACAGCCGAACGGTTATGGATTTAGTCAGAACAAATAGTTTTCACCTGCTGGTGCTGGATCTCATTATGCCCCATATCGGCGGCATGGACATTCTCCGGCAGGTCAAGGAAGAATTTCCGACCACAGAATGTATCATCATAACAGCCGTTGATGATGTATCGCATGCCGTCCAAGCCATGAAGTATGGTGCGTTTGATTATCTGGTTAAACCCGTCAACAGCGAAAAATTAATCATTACCGTCAATCGGGCGCTGGAACGATACAATTTGCGCAATAAATTGGCCTTGTTCGAAAAAAAACCATCATACACCGATTTGAAAAATCCCGCGGCGTTTGAAGCGATGGTTGCCGAAGATCAGGCCATGGCTATGGTTTTTCATCAGGCCGAAATCGCCGCTCCTACAGATTATAATGTAGTCCTTACGGGTGAGTCGGGAACCGGTAAAGAAATGCTGGCCCGAATCATCCATAATCTGAGTAACCGATCAAACGGCAACTTTGTGGCTGTTAATATGGCATCCTTCAGCAAAACGCTTTTTGAAGATGACTTCTTCGGTCATGTTAAGGGCGCCTATACCGGTGCTTTTAGTGAAAAAAAGGGCTTCTTCGAAGCGGCTCAGGGGGGGACTCTTTTCCTTGACGAGATTACTGAACTGGAACAGGCCCTGCAGGGTAAAATGCTTCGGGTAATCGAGGAACGCGAACTGTACAGGCTGGGAAGCACGGAATCAAGAAATGTCGATGTAAGAGTCATTTCGGCCACTAACGCCGACATCGAAGAAGAAATAAAAAATGGGCGATTCCGCAAGGATTTGTTTTTTCGTCTGAATATGTTCCACATTAATATACCTCCGCTGAGAGAGCGAAAAGACGATATTTTACCATTGGCCCGGCATTTCCTGCGGCGTCATGCTGAAAAAAACGATAAGAATATTCAAACAATAGATCCTGATTTGGTGGAGTGCCTTTTAGATTATCCGTACCCAGGGAATGTGCGGGAACTGGAAAATATTATCGCCAAGACCGTTCTTCTTGAAGAAGAACCTTTTCTGAGTCTCGCTTCAGCGCAAGAAATAAAATCGTTTCGTCCCCCTGCCGGAAAAAGAGGTGTCGGCCTCATGCCTTTGGATGAAATTGAAAAACAACATATCATGCATGTTCTTGAATCAACGGGGCATAACCGTACCCAGGCCGCCAGGATTCTCGGGATAGGATTGCGCACACTCCAGAGAAAGTTAAAATTATTCGATTGTAATCGAACTATGCCATAATGACATGTTATATGCCATCATGGCATAGTTCGATTAACTATTTGATATTGCATAATTTAAGTACAAATTTATTCCATATCTATATATCAGCATGACATGTTGTATCACTTTTTTTATTCCGTCATCCAATCATTTTAGGACAACAATGATCGTAACATGCTGTAATATCTTGTAAATGATATTTTGCTGCTGGATCGTTTCATTTTGGCATGTTTAATGTAGTTATTAAGATACGAATTGAGAAACTGATTCACTTTGATGAATGCGGTGAATTGAAAGAGAGTGTGGAAAGTTAATTATTTAAACTTATAGATCGTGAAAGGGGATAGAAAGAACCGCACCAATTTTAACTATTTCCTTACTCGTTTCCCTAACCGACCTTAGCGATGGGATGAATGTAAAGGGTTAAATTTACGCGACATCGCCTGATCGATCATATAGCGTAAATTTCTCGATAAGCAGCGTTGACAATTAAGCGTTGTAAAGGAGGTTAATAATTTAATTGCCGCACCGGGGGGAATTTGAAATCCTGGGCGCTTGATTTATGACGCGCTACGAGGCTTAATATCAAATTCCCCCATTATATGTTTACGTATTTTAGTGATTATCCCGCTGATTAATGGAATCTGCGCGGGTTCTGTGTTGCACTTTGACGGCAGATGGTTTTTGGGGTTCCTCGTTTTGGCCATCTGCCGTCCCCCCCCCCCCTTTTTTTTATCATTTGCTTCCTGAGGGGTTTATGGATATCAGTACCTCTCAGTTTATATATAAAAGTCAGTGGTGATTTTTTGTCCCCACTGACTTTTTTTATTGGTAATCTGAATCAGAACAGTGCGATTTTCGTTTTAGTGCAAATTGCGACCATTTTTATTCCATTTGTTATGGAATGATGTCCATGCCTTCCCAAGCGTCCAATTCCTCCCGGGCCGGGTCGTTTTCCACGGAGCAGGGGATATCCAATATCATCGTGGCCCGGTCTTCGAGGGTATAGGCAGGCCAGTGCGGCATTCCCGGATGATTCGGATCGCCGTTTTCGGCGAAGGCGGCCCAGGCAGTGCTGATGATTTCGGCCAGTTCAAACCGGTCAGGCCGAGAGCCGACCAGAGGCAAGGCATCCAGATTATAAAACACGAACGGTATTTCCAGGGCATGACAGGATTTGAAGAGATAACCTTTATAGTCCGATTCCCAGCGGAACAGATACATAAACACGGTTTCACTTCCGGCGGCCAGTTTGCTTTCCACAAGGCGGATGCAGCCCAGTCTTCTGTCCTCGGTTAAAATGCCGATATACAGGTCCCAGGGGGTGGCGTCGGGCCGCGACTTCCGATAGGCGGCGATGAGGCCGTCCGCTCGTTCGCCGAAACGGGCCGTAATCCTTTCATGCAGCTCCGGTTCCGTCAGGCGGCGGCGCCGCGGATCGACGGCGACAAACAGGGCCGCTTCATCGCGGTTTGTGCCGATGATGAGCGGGACATCATTCAAGGCGGGCGATGCGACGGGATCGAAGGGATCGGCGGGCAGATAGCGGCCGTCCACAACGGGAGACAACATCAGCAATGGGCCGACAGTCTCATCGAGTAATTTTGACGCTCCCGGAGGGGCCGGCACTTTGAAGATAGCATTCAGCAGTTGCTGCGCCGGCAGTTCCTGCAGTTTCTCTAATTCACTCGCTTTGACACCCAAGACGTCCAGAAATTGTTCCGCCATCTCCGTGGATTTTTGGGGGCTTTGGCCGCGCAATGCCGGGCTGCTTTCGATAATGGCCCGGTGAAACAACCCTTTTGCCGGGGGCATGGCCATTAATATACTGACTTTTCTCCCCCCGCCGGACTCGCCGAAGATGGTCACATTACCGGGATCACCGCCGAAGTTTTTGATATTGTCGCGGACCCACTCCAGGGCCTGCACGATATCGAGCATCCCGGCCATGCCCGAAGCGGCATATTCTTCACCGGCGATTTCCGCCAGATACAGAAAGCCGAAGGCGTTGAGGCGATGATTAATCGTTACCACGACAACATCCGACCGCCGGGTGAGGGCCGCCCCGTTATAGAGGGCTTCGGAACCGGCACCGCTGGCAAATCCGCCACCGTGGAGCCAAACCATCACCGGCCGCTTACCGCCGTCATTAGTCGACTTCGTCCAGATATTCAAAACCAGGCAGTCTTCACCAATGGTGAAATGCAGCTCCTGTCCCAGAGCATCCGCACCGGCCTGCGGCGGGTCGACCAGCCTTCCAAACTGAGGGCAGATGGGACCGAACCGGGTTGCGTCGCGGACGCCCGCCCAAGGTTCCGGCGGCATCGGCGCCTTGAAGCGATTTTTGCCTCCCGTGGGTGCGCCATAGGGGATTCCCTTGAAAGCCAAGACTTCGTTTTCCACCTTTCCGCGAACTTTTCCGCCTGTTGTTTCGACAATGACCTCGCTCATATTTTGTTCTCCCTCATTCTCTGAAATTGGTTGTCTATGAAAAGCGTAAAGGAACGTTGATCGAAAGACCGATAACACAATATACGTGAAATAGGCAAAAATATAATTCCATCGCCTGAGATAATTTACCTTTCGAAACGCTTCGTACTTAATTAACTTGACAGGCAACAGTGCCATCTCCTATATGGTATATAAATAATCGTGGCAACAAGTGATAAACAGCCGGAATTAAAAACAGGAATGGTCAATAAACATTCAAAGAAAATCGAGGAAGGGCATGAGACGGTAGAGTTTCTTTTTCGGCGTATGCGCCATAAGGGCGATCTTCCCGCTTTTTCCAAACACATTATTGAAATCAACAGCAAGTTGTCTTCCTTAAAAGCCCTAAATCTTTCCGCCATGGGCGATCTGGCCAATATCATCCTGAAGGATTTTTCTTTGACCAACAAGCTCCTTCGTGTTGTGAACTCCGCTATTTACGGTAATTTTTCCGGCCGGGTGGCGACGGTTTCCAAGGCTGTCATGCTGCTGGGGTTTGAGAAGGTGCGGATGATTGCCTCAACCCTGCTCATTTTTGATCATCTCGAAAATAAAAGTATGGCGATGGAACTCAAAGAAGCGGCGATGGAATCATTTATGAGCGGCATCATCGCCATGAAATTAGCGGAAGATTTGAAAATGGGGCGCGGCGAAGAAGCGTTTATTTGCGCCATGCTTTATAACCTCGGGAAAATGCTGGTAATTTGCTATTTTCCCGAAGAGTATGATGCGATCAGGAAACTGGTTAACGAGGACTGTGTCGATGAAGAAAAAGCGGTTCATTCCGTTTTAGGGATATCCTACAGCGAAGTGGGTATGGCTGTTTCGCGGACATGGAACTTTCCGGATATGATTGTGCGGAGCATGGAAAAGCCGCCTCCCGGCGTTATAGGTTCACCCAAAACGGAGCAAGAAATATTGCGGAATCTGACAAACTACGCCAATGATCTCTGTGATGTTATTGCCAAAACCGAAGAACCTGAATGGTCAAAGGCCGTCTCTGAGATGGCCAATCGCTATCAGAAGAGTGTTCCTCTGCCGGTGAAAGAGGTTGAGAACCTTCTGCAATCGACATCTGAGAGGATCGATCATTTTTCCAGTATCGTCAGGCTGGATCCGAAATCCAGCAAATTGATGAACAGGCTGTCGTCCCATCTTAAAACAGAAGACGAACACCCGCCGGATCAATCTTCGGCCGATGAACCATCTCACCATGATGTCCAAATTGATAAAGTCAGTGATTTATCGAAACAATCCAAGGTTGTGACCCCGGAGATGGCCCGTATGATTGTATCCAACGGCGTCAATGAAATTGCCGACGCCATGAAGAGTTCTTACAGCCTCAATGATGTCATGTACATGATTCTGGAGACCATGTATCGTGGGTGTGAATTCCATCGGGTTATTTTCTGTCTCAAAGAGGTCAAAGAGACGAAGATGGTTGCGCGATTCGGACTCGGTGAAAATGCCGAGCATATTGTAGCGAGTTTCCAGATCGACATCAGTCGGTCATCGGACATTTTTAATATTGCCATAACCAAAGGAAAAGGAATGATGATCGAAGACGCCGGCGCCCCAAACATCACAAAAAATCTGCCGGCTTGGTATCAGTCAAATATCGCGGCGCCAGCGTTTCTGATTTACCCCCTCGTTATCAAAGGCAGTACGATCGGACTTTTTTACGCGGACAAGAACAAAAAAGGCTCACTCTTGACGGGAACCCAGCAAAAATACATGGATGACCTTTACAGTATGGCCGTTGATGTTATCACGCAAAAACACGGCGGATAGCCGAAGGAAGGGGCTTTGGGTTTTACAGGATACACCTCAAGCGGTTGACCGTTGCCTCTTTGATTAATCCATCGGATAAATAAAGCCTTCGTATAAATAGACGGTTGGACCGGCAGGGCATATCCACTGTTTTTGTGCGATATGCCCTGCCGGTTTTTGTGATCAGGTGATTTTGCGGATATCCGTGATCTCTTCCGGCGGTTTGGGAGGGTGCAAGAAGAGTAATAGTGCTGCGGAAATATAAAGCAGCACGGTAAAGACAATGAAGGCGGTTTGGTATGAGCCTGTCGTATCATACATCCATCCGGCATAAATGGGTGCAACGACGCCGACGGGTGTAATCAACATCATGGATGTCCCAATGACCGTTCCCAGCGCCTTTCTTCCGAAGAAGCGGGCCCTGATAGCGGTGTTGATCGGTAAGGCCATGCCCATGCCGATTCCGTAAAGAATGAACCAAGCATAGATGGAAATAACGGAATTAAACATCAAAAATACATGAATACCGATGCTCTGGCAAAAATAGGCGAAGGCCATACTCCAGGGCAGCCTTTTTGTGGAAAGACGATCGGCTATATATCCTCCGAAAAGTCTGCCAGGGATACTGGCGGCAATCATGACGGCCATCATGCCTGCGGCAACCGTCTGATCGATGCCGCGGTCGGTTAAGAAAGGGATGCAGTGTATATTGATCGCGGGCGCTACCAAGCCGTGGACGGCATGAACGGCAATCAGCAGCCAGAACGGTAATGTCACGATGGCTTGCCTGATCGTGAATTCGATCTCGCTGGTCTCCGCTGCGTATTCGATGCCCCTTTTAATCATTGCTTCTTCATCCAGATCCTCTCCTTCCGCTGTGCCACCATCGGGCAACATGCCATAATATTCGGGACGGCGCGATCTAAAACATAATAGAACCAGAGGCAAACCAACAATCAGCATGACAATCCCACCGGTGAGACAGGCTTTCCGCCAGCCGATAGTCGTGATCAGCCAGGCGATCAGGGGCATAACCAGGACGCCGGAGAGACCGGAGAAAAGCCATTTAATGCTGAGGGCCGTGCCTCTTTTTTTTACGAACCAGTTGGATATGGCTGTGTCCAGAGGAATGGCCAGGGCGATGTTGACGCCTGTTCCCAGCAAAAGGCCCCAGACGATATAAAAGTGCCACAGGGATTGAATAACGGACATCAACACCAGGCTGACACCGATAACGGCGGCACCGATGAAGACAATCCATTTGGGGCCGAATTTGTCGGTGATCCATCCGGCCAGGGGGCCTTCAAAACCACCTTCCAGCCGTCCTATGCTGGCGGCGACGGAAGTCAGGGTGCGGTTGAACCCCAGTTCCGTTGCAATCGGTTTGAATAAAGCTGAAATCCCATAAGCGTGAAAACCGTGCCCCCACAGGGCCAGCAATCCACCGGCAAAGACGGTCCACCAGCCAAAGAAAATTTTTGGTTTTTTTGACTTTTTCGGCAACGTAATATTGTCCCTTCTTTATATATTTTATTTTATAACCATTATTATTTTGTTTTTGTCGTTGCGGATTTGTTTCGAATACAGGTATCAAAAACTGGAATACCGCACGGTGGGATGTGACTTAATGAACTGTTTATCATTTCGAGCCAAAAAGTACATCTTGATAATGGTAATGTCAAATCCCGGTCCCCACAGCTTTTTTTATTACGGTCTGGAAAACCGGCATTAAAAAATGACTAAAGAAAATTATTTAGCACAATGCGGCGCTTTATACCATCATCCCGGTTAAAAGTCCAACAGAGAAATTACATGTTTTAAATAAATTTATTTTCTCGCAGCAAATTTGTATTTGACAAGCAGAAATTTTAATGTTAGAGCGAACGGCAAAGGATGGCCGTTTGCCGATGAATGGTATAGTGAATCCCGAAGATATAGAAAAAAAAATCATTCTGATTTTGCGAATCCTGAATAACTTGCAGACGCCTGTCGGTGCGCGTCTGATTGCAAGGCATATGCAGGATTACGGTATTGCTCTGAGTGAAAGAACCGTACGCTATCATCTGAAGATGATGGATGAAAGGGGGCTGACGAAACTCATCGGCAGGCATGATGGAAGAGTCATTACGCAGATGGGTATCGACGAACTCAACAATGCCCGGGTGCGGGACAAGATAGGGTTGGCGATTGCCCGTATTGAGGTTTTGGCGTTTAAAACGACCCTCAATATGGCGAAACGAAAGGGCCTTTTGCCGGTTAATGTGTCTTTTTTCCCCAAAGAACGATTTGATGACGCATTGGAGACGATGAAGCCGGCTTTTGAAAAGGGCCTTTATGTTAGTGATCTTGTAGCGTATGCCGAACCGGGAAGCCGGCTGGGCGATATTCTGATCCCGGAAGACAGGATCGGCTTTGCCACGGTATGCAGTATTGTTGTTAACGGGGTCCTGTTGAAAAACGGAATTCCCATGGATTCCAAATTTGGCGGCATTATTCAACTCCGTAACGGCAAGCCTCTGCGTTTTGTTGAGTTGATTTATTATTCGGGTACGTCGGTCGATCCATCGGAAATCTTTATCTTGGGGAAAATGACCTCTGTCAGGAATGCTGCGGAAGAGGGCAAGGGTAAGATATTAGCGAATTTCAGAGAAATCCCGGCTCCCAGCCGCGATCTGGTTAAAGATATTTTGTCGGATCTTCAAAAAGTCGGTATACACGGCGTTCTTTCGTTGGGTGAAATCAGCGAGCCCGTTTGTCAAACCCCCGTAGATCTGAACAAAGTGGGGATGATCTTATACGGCGGCTTGAATCCTGTCGCATGTGCCCACGAAGCGGGAATCGAAATGGAGAATTACGCCATGTCGACGCTGATTGAATATGAACAGCTCAGGAAATTTGGGGATTTGATGAATGATGGTTCGAAGGGAAGTTGAAAAATGGGTTTGTGCAACGTTATTAAAAGCCCACCGTCAATATAGGCAAATTGTTATTCATGAGGTGCAATACCGCGACATACCGGACATCCGGGCATTTTTATAAAGTTGTCGATCCTAAGGGACCGTATTAAAGAATAAAGTATAAAATGATGAGGAGGATTTTGTATGTCAGATTTAAATCCGTTTGCGGTAGCGCAAAAACAGTTGGATCAGTGTGCAAAAATTTTAAACTTGGATCCCGGCGTCCAGGCCATGCTTCGTCTGCCGTCCCGAGAACTACACGTTTCCATACCGGTTCGCATGGATGACGGTTCTTATAAGGTATTTCAGGGATTCAGGGTCCAATACAATGACGCGAAAGGGCCGACCAAGGGCGGTATCCGGTTTCATCCTGATGAAACCATTGATACAGTCCGGGCTCTGGCGGCCTGGATGACCTGGAAGTGCTCACTTCTCGATCTGCCCTTGGGCGGTGGGAAAGGGGGGGTTGTCTGCAACCCCAAGGAGATGTCGCAGGCCGAATTGGAGCGTCTCAGCCGCGCTTATGTCGACAAGGTTTGGCAGATCATCGGACCGGAGAATGATGTTCCGGCGCCTGATGTTTATACCAATCCCCAGATCATGGCCTGGATGGTCGATGAATACTCAAAATTGGCCGGCAAGAACCAGTTCGGCGTTATAACGGGCAAGCCCTTGGCATTAGGCGGTTCCGCGGGCAGAGGGGACGCGACGGCAAGAGGCGGATTGTATACGGTTCGTGAAGCGGCCAAGGAATGCGGTATTGATCTGTCAAAGGCGACGATTGCGATTCAGGGTTACGGCAACGCCGGCTATTATGCAGCAGTCCTGGCCAAGGAGCTTTTTGGTTCCAAGATTGTGGCCGTTAGCGATTCCAAAGGCGGAATTTATAGCGCTGATGGTCTTGACCCGGAAGCGGTTGGAAAGCATAAGGAAAAAACGTCC
Source organism: Deltaproteobacteria bacterium (assembly GCA_016928025.1). Taxonomy (GTDB): domain Bacteria; phylum Desulfobacterota; class Syntrophia; order Syntrophales; family JAFGHS01; genus JAFGHS01. The sequence continues at coordinate 2,228 of JAFGLN010000015.1, read as the reverse complement.
TCTGTCGTGAATTTCCCGAATACCACTGCGATATCGAATGAAGAAATTCTGGAAATGGAAGTGGATGTCCTTTTGCCCTCGGCACTGGAAAATGTCATCACGGAAGCTAACGCTTCGAAAATGAAAGCCAAGATCATCGCTGAACTGGCTAACGGGCCAACGACGCCGGAGGCTGATGAAATTCTTCATAAAAACGGTGTCCATGTGATTCCCGACTTCCTGTGCAATGCCGGTGGCGTTACCGTTTCATATTTCGAGATGGTGCAGAATTTTTATATGTATTACTGGGATGTCGAGGATGTTCATGAGCGCTTGAATAAGAAGATGACCGTTGCCTATCATTCGGTTCTTGATGCGTCAAAGAAATACAACATCAACATGCGTCAGGCGGCCTATGTTGTTGCGGTGGCACGTGTTGTAGAAGCCATGAAACTTCGGGGCTGGGTGTAAGGGTGAGGATCAAGGATCAAGGATCAAGGGACAAGGAACAGGGTTCAAGGTAAACTAAGAAAGGGAACGATGCATATCGTTCCCTTTCTTAGTTTCAACCGGCGGCGGATGTTACAAAGATTCGAGGATGTTAAATTCCGTTCCTTTCCACGTCCCCTTGTATTTTTTATTATCGGCAAGAATCAGTACGCCTTCTCCCACAATCGTGTTATCCTTCCATTCCCCTTCGTAGCGGGACCCGTCGGAGAAATAGAGAATGCCGCGTCCATTGTGCATGCCGTTTTCCCACTTGCCTTTGTATTTCTTACCATTGGCGTAGATAATTTCTCCATTACCATGCTTTAATCCGTTTACCCATTCTCCATTGTACCTGCCCCCGTCGGGCATTGTTTCCGTTCCTTTGCCTTCTGCAACACCATCCTTCCATTCGCCTTCATACCGATAGCCGTCATGAAGAAGCAGGGTTCCCATACCATGGGGCAGATTGTCCCGCCATTGACCTTCGTAGCGGCTTCCATCAGGCCAGGTAAATACGCCGCTTCCGTCAAACGAACTGGTCTTGAAAAGGCCATCGTAGGCGGCGCCGTTTTGAAAGGTGCATTTCCCGGCGCCGTTGAAAGGTTTTTCTTCCCATTGAAATTGAAAGAGTGACTGCCCATATTTATCCTCAAAAATTTTTTTGTTCAGAGATTTTTTTATCATCATATTTTTTATCATTATTTTCTGAGAAATACGCCATTATCGAATTCACCGGCGAATCTTCTCCCATCTGCTAATATCATAATTCCATAACCATGGGGCAGACCGTTTTCAAGTTGCCCTGTATATTTCCTGCCGTCGGTCATGATCAATGATCCTTGGCCATGGTATTTATTGTTCCTGAATTTCCCTTCATAACGATCACCGTTCGGAAACTCTAAAATTCCTTTGCCGTTTGACATACCGTTTCTAAATTCGCCGGTGTATTTTCTGTTATCGGATAAAATCAGGGTGCCCTGTCCGTGATAGAGGTTGTCTTTCCAGTCACCTACATATCTGGTACCATTAGCTTTGATCATCGTCCCATTGCCGTTTTTCTTGTCATCCTTCCATTGGCAAATGTAAGTGGAGCCGTCCGGTAAGGTAACAATGCCGTGCCCTTCACGAACACCATTTCTCCATTCGCCGACATATCTGGAGCCGTCATTATAATTCATGATGCCCTGTCCGTGAGGAATGCCTTCATTGAGTTCACCTATGTATTTACTACCATCCGGTAACGAGGTTGCTATATGACCCGCTGTCTTTGCTGTTGGTTCCTGGCTCTCTATGTCGGTTTTTACCAGCATTCGAGCGGTTTGAGCTTTTTGCCTTAATTCTTTCTCAAATTGATTTCTTACGTTTTCTTCAGCCTGCTTTCTTGCTTCTTCCTGAGCCTTGACCCTTGCCTCTTCTTCGAATTTTCTTTTTGCTTCCTCTTCGATTAAAAGCCTTGCTTCTTCTTCAAGTTTTCTTTTCGCTTCTTCCTGTGCTTTACGTAAAGCTTCTTCTTCAGCCCGTCGCCTGGCCTCCTCCTCCAGTTTACGTCTCGTCTCCTGGTCGGCTCTTAGTTTAGTTCCCTCCTTAGCCTTCCTTTTGGCTTCCTCTTCGATAAAAATCCTTGCTTCTTCTTCGAGTTTTCTTTTCGCTTCTTCCTGGGCTTGACGTAAAGCTTCTTCTTCGGCTTTTTGTCTGGCTTCCTCCTCGGCCTTCCACCGCGCCTCTTCCTCAGCTTTTCGTCTGGCTTCCTCCGCGGCCTT